>JANXUK010000105.1 GCA_025356275.1 Sphingomonadales bacterium
TCGCCGCCCGCGTCATCGAAAACACCACTCGCATCCGGGTCGCCTTCGCATCAGCATGCCCCGATGCCGCCATCTTCCAGACCATCGCCGCCGCGCTCAAACCGGCTCCAACCTGACCCGCGCGGCCGTGCCGCAGAACCTTTGAGCCCAGAACTTCACATCCCAAAAACCCATTGAACCTTCGCGATGCAATAGGCACAACCGGACAGCTCGTCCTGGTCAGGCCCGCTGCTGCTGTGCGCATCGGTCACGCCAGAATGCGCGACCGTCATGAATAAGCCGGGCTAGGGCCTAGCCAAACCGCCCAGCCCCGCCCCGCTTCATCGCCGCCGCGCTTGCCCGCAGCAAGTTTGCCATTGCGCGCCGCCCGCCGCCGCTCAACACTGCGCCCAAAGCACACGTCGAGAGGACCAGCATGCCCGCCCAATCCGGCCGCTACCGCGCGCAGCTTCCCGGCACACTCGCCGCCGGGTGGAGTGTCAGCCGGCTGACCCAGCCCAGCCGGCTCAACGGCGCCAATGGCATCCGCACCGGCAAGGACGGGCGCATTTATGTGGCGCAGGTCGCGGGCAGCATGATCTCGGCGATCAACCCCGACAGCGGCGCAATCGAAACCATCAGCCCGATCGGCGGCGCGATCACCGCCCCCGACGATCTGGCCTTTGACGACGAGGGCAATATATATGTCACCGAGATTACCGAGGGCCGCGTCGCGATGCTGGCGCCCGATGGCACCGCGCGGATCATTCATGGCAATATGCCGGTGGCCAATCCGATCACCTGGCATCAGGGCCGGCTGATCGCGGGCGAGTGCCGGATGGGGTCGCGGATCATCGAGCTGGACCGTGACGGCGGCAGCCATCGCACCATCCTTGAGGATGTGCCGATGGCCAATGCGTTCGACGTCGGCCCAGACGGCAAGCTTTACGTGCCGGTGATGGCAACCAACGAGATCTGGCGCGTCGATCTGGCGGGCGGCGCGCATGAGGTGGTGGCCGGCGGGCTGGGTGTGCCCGATTCGGTGAAATTCCATCCCGATGGCTATATCGTCTCCACCCAGGTGCATTCGGGGCAAGTGCTGCGCATCGATCTGCAGAGCGGCGCGCAAACCGTGCTGGCGGACATCGGCCCGGGGCTCGACAATGTTACCTTCGTCGGCAAGCGGATCTTCGTGTCGCATATCACCGGCTCGGTGCAGGAGATCATGGCGCCCGGCAAGGTGCGCGCGCTGGTCGAGAAGGGGCTGCAATGGCCGCTCGGGTTGGCGGTGAACGGCGATGAATTGTTCATCGCCGATGGCGGCTTCACCTATACGTTGGGAGTTGAGGGCGCGGTGCGGGAAGGCGCGGCGCCGCATCTGATCGGCATGCTGTTCAGCCCGGGCTTCCCCGGCTGGGTGCGCGATGTCGCGGCGGCGGGGGCGGGCGAATATGTGGTCACCACCGCCAATGGCGCGGTCATGCGCTGGTGGCCGGGACGGCAGGAGCATGAGGTGATCGCCTCGGGCTACGACCTGCTGATGGGCGTGGCGCTGGCCGCGGATGGCGCGGTGGTGTTCGCCGATCTGGCGACCGGTCGCGTGCTGTCGGCCAAGGGTGGCGAGGTGACCGAACTCGCCCATGGGCTCGACCGGCCGATGGGCGTCGCGATCTGCGGTGACGGCGCGGTTTACGTGGCCGAGGCCGGGGCGGGCCGCGTGGTAAAGCTGGCGGCGGGCAAGGCCGAGTGTGTGATCGACGGGTGTGGCGCGCCGCATGGCATCGTCATCGCCGGGGGCAGGTTGTTCGTGATCGACACCGCCAGCAAGGCGCTGATCACCTGCGATCTGGCGGGCAGCGGGCGCGAGATCATTGCCGGCGGCCTGCCGGTGGGCGCCCCGCCGGGGCTGATCGCGCGGCCGCTCGGCGGGGTCGGCGATATGTGCGGGCCGATGCGCAGCTTTACCGGCCTCGCGGCGGGGGGCGATGGCACCATCTATGTCGCCGCCGATGCCGAGGGTTGTGTGCTGGCGGTCAGGAGGTCCTGATGCTCAAACAAATCTGCTTTTTTCGCAAACGGTCCGATATGACTATGGCGGATTTCATGGATTACTACGAGAACAAGCACGCGCAGCTGTCCAAGCGGATGGGGCGGGCGCCGTCGCTGCCGAATGCCCAACGCTATGTGCGGCGCTATCTGGTGCCCGAGATCAACCCGGTGACCGGCACGGTGATCGATCCGGGCTTCGATTGCATCATGGAAATCTGGTGGAACAGCCGCGAGGATTTCGAGAATTCGCAAGCCGTCATCGCCGATCCGGCGCGGCTGCCCGCGATCATGGAGGATGAGCTGCACCTGTTCGCCAGCCACGACAATCCGGTGTGCACGATGGTCGAATATGATTCGCCGATGGGCCCGGCCGGCGAGGCGACCACGGTGGAATTGCGGCACGGTTAATGGGGGCGTTGCGCACCCGCACGATTCCCTAGAACTTGAGCCCGTACAGATCGCAGGCATTGCCCTCCAGCACGCGCTTGCGCACCGAATAATCGTGCCCGCCCAGCGTCGCGACCAGCTTGTCCTGTACGCCGGGATAGAGCGAGGTCGGGTGCGGATAATCGGTTTCGAACATCACCTTGTCGACGCCGATGGCGTCCAGCATATGCATCGGCGCATAGGATTCGAACCAGTATGAAACCCAGAAATGCTGCTTGAAATATTCGGTCGGGCGCATTTTGAGCCCGCGGTTTTTGGCGGTGCGGAATTCGCTGAGCTGATGCTCCATCGCCTCCAGCCAGAACGGCACCCAGCCCGTGCCGCTCTCGATCAGCCCGATTTTGAGCTTGGGGAAGGTGTCGAGAATGCCCGAGACCATGAAATTCGACATCGTCGCGGCGCAACCGATGTGATGGATCAGCGCATGGATAGGCAGCCGCTGATCGAAGCCCAGATTGTCCCAGATCGCGGTATTGGCATCGAGCGAGCCGTTGAGGTGGAAATTGAGCGGGATGCCCTCGGCCTCGCAAATCCCGAAAACCTCGGCCCAGAAATGTGAAATCTTGCCATCGGTGCCGATATAACCTTCGGACAGGCGCTCAGGCCGGTCGGGCAGCACGATGCCTTTGAGGCCAAGATCGACGATCCGCCGCATCTCGGCATTCATCAGCGCGCGGTCCCAATAGGGCAGCGTCCCCATGCCATTGATCCGCCCGCCCGAGACCCGCGCCCGCTCGGCACAGGCATCGTTGAAAATCTTGGTGACGGCGAGGGCCAGCGGCTCATCATTCAGCGCGACCAGCGATCCGGCCTGGGTCACGCCGCCGTTCTGGAAGCAGATCTGGGCCCACACCCCCATCGCGTCCATAGCCTCCAGCCGGTGCGGCACCGAATAGGAACCCGGATCGATCTGGTCGTAATTCTCAAAAGCGAGCTTGCCGAGCAGCTTGTTCTTGTCCTTGGCGATGACATTGCCGCCGATCGAGCCGAAATCCTTGTCGCCGATGAACCATTTGTCGGCGTTGCCGATGCGGCGGACGTGGGGCATCTTGTCCTTCATGCCGGCGGGGGCATTGGCGGTCCACAGGTCCTTGGGCTCGGTAAAATGAGTGTCGCAATCGACGATCTTGATGCCGGCGAACAGCGGATCGACCCCTCGTGAATTGGCTGCGAAATCGACCTCGCGGATAAAGCCGCCCGCGCCGCGCCCCTCGTCCAGCCAATAGGTTGCGGCATCGTCGGCGCCGGCCTTGAGCGCGCTGCTGGCATTGGCGCCGGCGGGCGGTGTAACGGTGGTGGTGGCCATGGTCATCCTCACTTGCCCTATAATATGGCACTGCAGTAAGCCGATGCTGGCGGGGTGGCAAATGGCACGGGCCGGGAGGGTCCGAATATCGCGGGGATGGAATGAGCAGGGATTTCAACGTTACTATCGTCGGCTATGGGCTGGCGGGCCGGATTTTCCACCGCCCGCTGGTGCTGGCGACGCCGGGCTTGCGGCTCGCCTGTGTAGTGGCGCGTGATCCGGCGAAGGTGCATGCCGATCTGCCCGAGATGCCGGTGGTGAGCGACCTGGCGGCGGTTCTGCGGGATCCGGCGATCGATCTGCCCGAGGTCGATCTGGTGGTGATCGCAACCCCCGATCACTGTCACGCCGAGCATGCGCTGGCGGCGCTGGCGGCGGGCAAGCATGTGGTGGTGGACAAGCCGTTGGCGCCGACGTTGGCCGAGGCGCGGGCGATTGTGGCGGCGGCGCAGCAGCATGGGCGCATGTTGGCGGTGTTCCATAACCGGCGCTGGGATGCCGATTTCCTGACCTTGCGCGGGCTGATCGAGGCGGGAGAACTGGGGGAGATCGTGCAGTTCGAGAGCCACTTCGATCGCTATCGCCCCGAGGTTCAGCACCGCTGGAAGGACGCGCGGGATGCCGGAATATGGCAGGATCTGGGGCCGCATCTGATTGATCAGGCCTTGGTCTTGTTCGGTCGGCCGCTGGCGGTTTTCGCCGATTTTGCCTGCCAGCGCGCGGGGGCCGGGGCGCCCGATTACGTCCATGCGCTGCTGCGCTATCCCCAGCTGCGCGTGATCCTGCATGCCAGCCAGAGCACGCAGGCGAGCGGGCTGCGCTATGCGGTGCATGGCGCGCGGGGCAGCTTTATCAAGCACGGCCTCGACCCGCAGGAGGCGCAGTCGGTGGCCGGAATGCGGCCGGGGTACGCGGCCTGGGGGGTGGACGATGCGCCCGGCACGCTAACCCGCGACGATGCGCAAGGCGGGGTTAGCGAGGCGTTGGTGCACAGCCAGCGCGGCGATTACCCCGCGTTTTATGTCGCGATGCGAGAGGCGATGGCAGGGCGCGGTCCGGTGCCGGTCAGCGGGGCGGAGGCGCTGGCGGTGATGGAGGTGCTGGAGGCGGGGGTGCTGAGCGCGCGCGAACGCCGCGAGGTTGCGCTTTAGGCCCGGCACACGATGCTGGTTGGCACGCGGTCCGCGTCCAGCGAGACCACGATATCGGCGCGCGCCGGCATTTCGATGAGGATGTGGCGGGTCAGTCGCTCATATTGCGCGATGAAACGCGCAATGGCCTCGGGTTCCATGCCCGCGCCGGTGTTCTGCCGCAGGTCGTCTTCCTGCTGCCCGCGCCACCGTTCCACCACCGCGAAACCGGGCGCCGCCAGCAGCACCAGCAGGTCGATCCGGGCGAACAGGCGCTGATACGCTCCGCCCAGCGCGGCATTGGCATAGGCGCGCCATTGACCCGCCGCATCCTCCCCGGCCTCCAGCGCATTGACCGGCGCGGCGAGCGCTTCGGGCGGTTGCGGGACCGCGCCGACGCACCACCCCTCCAGCACGAACACCTGCGTCCGCGCGGGCGCCACGCCCCATTCCGAGGGTGGCAGGGGGTCATCGCGGGCCTTGTCGAAGCGCGGCAGCGGCGCCGCCTCGCCCGCCGCCAGCCGGTCCAGAAGGTCCAGCGCCAGCGCCACATCATGCGTCCCCGGCACGCCTCGCGTCGCCAGCAGCGGATGGATGGTCTGGGCCAGATGTTGCCGCTCGGCGCGGGTAAAGTAGAAATCGTCGAGCGAAGCGGCGGCAGCGGCGATGCCCCGCGCCTGCAAGGCGGCGATCAGCGCGGCGGTCAACGTGGTCTTGCCGCACCCCTGCGCGCCGCAGATGCCGACGACCAGCGGGGCAGGCGGCGGGGGGCGCAGGTGCGCGGCGAGCCGGCTGGTGATCGCGGCGAGAATGGCGGTGAGGGCGAGGCCTTGGGTCATCGGGGGTCGGCTCGTTCTGGCATTGCAAGCGTAGGGTGGCAACCCCGTGGGGCACGCCAACGCGCCGGGTTGCGGCGCTTCGCTTGCCATAACGGAAGGGACGGGGGGAGTGGGATGGGGGCAAGCGATCCCGGCACATGCGCGCGGTGGGATGCGGGGGGTTCAGATTGGCGGCGCATTGGGTTAGGGCGGGCGCGTGCTGCGCCTCACCGACCTTGCCCTGCCGCTCGATCATCCGCCCGCCGCCTTGGCAGAGGCGATTTGCGCGCGGCTGGGGATCGGGCCCGAGGCGCTGAGCCATTACACCATCGTGCGGCGCGGCAATGATGCGCGGCGGCGGGCGGCGATCAAGCTGGTCTATGCGGTCGATGTGGCGCTGACCGATGAGGGCGCGGTGCTGGCGGCGCATGCCGGGCATCCGCATCTGCGGCCTACGCCGGACACCTTCTATCGCCTGCCGGTCCGCGCTCCCGCAGGCTGGGATGGCGCGCGCCCGGTGGTGATCGGGGCGGGGCCGTGCGGCTTGCTGGCGGCGCTGGTGCTGGCGCAGATGGGCTTGCGGCCGATCATTTTGGAGCGGGGCAAGGCGGTGCGCGAGCGGACGCGCGACACCTGGGGGCTGTGGCGGCGCGGCGTGCTGGACGCGGAATCCAACGCGCAATTCGGCGAGGGCGGCGCGGGGACCTTCTCCGATGGCAAACTCTATAGCCGGATTAAGGACCCCCGCCATTTGGGGCGCAAGGTGCTGACCGAATTCGTCAAGGCGGGCGCGCCGGCCGAGATCCTGACCGAAGCGCATCCGCATGTCGGCACCTTCCGGCTGGTGACGATGGTGATGAGCATCCGCGAGACGATTGAACGATTGGGCGGCGAATATCGCTTCGGGACGCGGGTGGAAGGCTTCGATGTCGGCACCGGCATCGGCATCGGCGGCGGTAGCGGTGCTGGGGGGGCGCGGCGGATGCAGGGGCTTCATCTGGCGGGCGGCGGCTATCTGGCGGCGCAGCAGGTCATTCTCGCTGTGGGGCATAGCGCGCGCGACACGTTTGCGGCCTTGCACGATGCCGGCGTGCTTCTGGAGGCCAAGCCCTTCGCCATCGGCGTGCGGATCGAGCATCCGCAGCGTTTGATCGATACCGCGCGGTACGGCGGCTTTGCCGGGCATCCGCTGCTGGGCCCCGCCGCCTATGCGCTGGCCCACAAAAGCAGCGGCGGGCGCAGCGTCTACAGCTTTTGCATGTGCCCCGGCGGCCGGGTGGTGGCGGCAACCTCGGAGGAGGGCCGCGTCGTCACCAACGGCATGAGCCAATATTCGCGCGCCGAGTTCAACGCCAATTCGGGGCTGGTGGTCGATATCAGCCCTAAACGGGATTTCCCGGACGGGCCGCTGGCAGGCATTGCGTATCAACGCCAGTGGGAGAGCGCGGCGTTTGTTGCGGGCGGCTCCGACTACCGCGCGCCGGGGCAGACGGTGGGTGATTTTCTGGCTGGGCGGGCTTCGACCGGGTTTGGCTCGATTACGCCCTCGTATCAGCCGGGGGTGCGGCCGACCGATCTCTCGGAATGCCTGCCGGGCTTCGTGGTGGAGGCGTTGCGCGAGGCGCTGCCGGTGTTCGGGCGTCAGCTCAAGGGCTATGATGACGCCGAGGTCGTGATGACCGGGGTGGAGACGCGCACTTCATCACCGCTGCGCATCCCACGCGGTTCGGATTTGCAAAGCATTGGCACCGCCGGGCTGTATCCGGCGGGCGAGGGCGCGGGCTATGCCGGGGGCATATTGTCGGCGGGGGTGGACGGTATTCGCGTGGCTGAGGCTCTGGCGGCGCGGAGCTTGGGCGCGTGAGCCAGACCTATGACGCCATCGTGCTGGGCGGCGGCGCGGCGGGGTTGATGTGTGCCGGGGTTGCGGGGCAACGGGGCCGGCGCGTGCTGCTGATCGAGCATAATGACGCGCCGGGGGCCAAGATTTTGATCTCGGGCGGGGGGCGTTGCAATTTCACCAATCTGGGGACAGTGCCCGAGCGCTATCTGTCGGCGAACCCGCATTTCGCCCGCAGCGCGCTCAGCCGCTATACGCCCGCCGATTTCCTGACGCTGGTCGAGGCGCATGGCATTGCGTGGCACGAAAAGACCTTGGGGCAATTGTTCTGCGATGGCTCGGCGCGGGCGATCGTGACGATGCTGATGGACGAATGCTCGAAGGGCGCGGTCGAGATATGCTGCGGCGCGGGGCCTGACGAGGTGTCGCATGATGGCACGCGGTTTGCGGTGCGGTTTGGCGAGCGGCTGGCGGAGGCGGCGTCGCTGGTGATCGCCACCGGCGGGCCGGCGATCCCCAAGCTGGGCGCGACGTCCTATGCCTATGACCTGGCGCGGCGGTTCGGGTTGAAGGTGGTGGAGCCGCGCCCGGCGCTGGTGCCGTTGACCTTGGGCGGCGATCAGGTGCTGTTCCGCGAGCTGTCGGGGGTGGCGGCGGAGGTGGTGGTGCGGTGCGGTCCCTTATGGACCAAAGGCGCGCAATTTGCCGAGGCGGCTTTGTTCACGCATCGCGGGCTGTCGGGGCCGGCGATTTTGCAGATATCCTCGTACTGGCGGCATGGCGAGCAGATCGGCGTGGATTTCCTGCCGGGGCGCGCGCGCGGCTGGCTGGTCGAGGCCAAGCGGGCGCGGCCGCGCACCGCGCTGCGCAAGGTGTTGGGTGAAACGCTGCCCGAGCGGCTGGCGGCGGTGCTGGCCGAGCGGCTGGGGCTGGGCGGAGAGATCGGCACGGTGACCGACCGCGTGCTGGGCGAGGCCGAGGCGCGGCTGGGCGACTGGCGCTTTGCTCCCAATGGCAGCGAGGGTTTCGCCAAGGCGGAGGTGACGGTCGGCGGGATCAGCACTGCCGGACTGTCCTCGCAGAGCCTGGCGGCCAAGGCCTGCCCCGGGCTCTATGCCATCGGCGAGGCGGTGGATGTCACCGGTTGGTTGGGCGGCTATAATTTCCAATGGGCCTGGGCCAGCGGGTTTGCGGCGGGGCAGGCCCTATAAAACGGACACCATGATGCTTCGCCGGGGCGGATAAATGCGGGAGCGCGCGGATTGGCATTGGCGGGGCGATGCCGGCCCGATAGCCTGAGGGCCATCGGGAGAGCGCATCATGCAATTCGCCGCGAAATATGGGCCATGGGCGCTGATCACCGGCGCTTCCGAAGGGACGGGTGCTACCTTTGCCGAGGCGCTCGCCGCGCGGGGATTGAACCTGATCCTGATCGCGCGGCGGGAAGGTCCGCTGGCCGAATTGGCGGCAAAGCTGCGGGAGCTGGGCGCGCAATGCGTGACGGCCAGCGTCGATCTCTCCGCCGATAACGCAGCCGAAACGATCATCGCCGCCGCCGGGAACCACGAGGTCGGGCTGTTCATCGCCAATGCCGGGGCCGACACAAATGGCGCGCGGTTCCTCGACAGCGATATCAGCAATTGGCAGGCGCTGGTGGGGATCAACGTCACCACCACCATGCGTCTATGCCACCATTTCGGGCAGGGAATGCGGGCGCGGGGGCGGGGGGGGATGATAATTGTCGGCTCGGGTGCGGGTTATGGCGGGTTGAACGGGATGGCCGCCTATTGCGGGGCGAAGGCGTTCGCGCTGACGTTTGGTGAGGGGCTGTGGGCCGAGATGCGCAGCCATGGCGTCGATGTGCTTAATCTCGTTCTGGGCCGCACCGATACGCCGGCGCACCGGCTGGCGCTGGAGAAAAGCGGGCAAGCGATTGGACCCGGGATGGCGCAGCCCGCCGATGTGGCGCGCGTGGGGCTGGAGCGGCTGGCGCTTGGGCCGGTATACAATTGGGGCGAGGCGCCCGATCAGGCCGGCATGTCCGCGACCTCCGCCGATCAGCGGCGCGCAAGGATCATCGCGATCGAGGCGGCATCCGCGCAATATGCCGGCCGCAAGGCGTGAGCGACCTGCTCCGCGCCGTCGCCGACCGGCAGGCGATCACCGACCAGATCTATCGCTATTGCCGCGCGATGGACCGCATTGATCATGCGCTGGGTTATACGGTTTGGCACCCGGACGGGACCGCCGATTATGGCACGGGCTTCTTTCAGGGCAGCGGGCGGGGTTTTGTCGACCATGTCTGCGCCCAGCATGCCGGGCTGCTGTGCCATTCGCATCAGATGAGCAATATCATCATCGAGCTCGACGGGGATATGGCCGGCAGCGAATCCTATGTCACCGCCACGCTGCGGATCGAGCGCGAGGGGCGGTTGATGCAGATGGTGGTGCTCAGCCGCTATGTCGATCGCTGGTCGCGCCGGGATGGAGTCTGGGCGCTCGATCATCGCCAGGCGGTGATGGATATGGATGAAATCCGCGAAGTGACGCCGATGCGGCGGCATGTCGTGCTGCGCGACAGCAATGATCCCTCCTATACGGTGCTGCGCCCATGACCCCGGTTGCCACGACGGTTTCGTTCGATATGCGCGTGCCCGACTGGGCCGGGCCGCCCGCGCAAATCTATGGCGCGGCGCTGGAGATGGGCGCATATGCCGACAGCATCGGCGTCGACCGGATCGGGTTGATGGAGCATCACGGATCGCAAGACGGCTATCTGCCCCAGCCGTTCGTGATGGCCGGCGGGATCGCGGCGATGACCAAGCGGGTGCGGCTGTTGCTGGGGGCGGTGATCCTGCCGCTGCACGATCCGGTGCTGATCGCCGAGCAGATGGCGGTGGTCGATCTGATGTCGGGCGGGCGGCTGTCGGTGATCTTTGGCGCAGGCTATGTGGCGCAGGAATTCGAGATGTTCGGCGTGTCCCTGCGCGACCGGGGGCGCGTGCTGGACGAGAAGATCGCGATAGTCCTGCGCGCCTTGGCGGGGGAGCGGTTCGAGGTCGAGGGCCGCCCGGTGTTCGTGCGGCCCCTGCCCGTGCAGGACCCGCATGACATGATCTATGTCGGCGGCGGAGTGGCGGCATCGGCGCTGCGGGCGGCGCGGATGGGCGTAGGGCTGGGGCCGATGCGGGCCGATATCATCCCGATCTACGAAGCGGAATGCCGCAGGCTGGGCCGTGAGCCCGGCGACTATTTCCGGCCGTGCCACCGCCTTCCGGGGATCATCATGCTGTCCGATGACCCTGCGCGGACTTGGGCCTTGCTGGAGCCGCATGCGTTCCATGTCGTCGCCGAATACGCCAAATGGGCGGCGCAGGAGCCGGGGAGCAATTCGCCCTTTGCCGGGCTGACCACGCTGGCGGCGCTGCGCGCATCGAACATGTTCGCGGTGTGGACGCCCGATGAGCTGGTGGCCAACGCGCATCTGGTGGAGGACCGGGGGACCTTCGTGTTCCAGCCGCTGGTGGGTGGGTTTCCGCCGGCGGAGGGATGGAAGAGCCTAGAATTGCTCGCCGGGGTCATCCCCCGGCTGAAAGCACTGGTGCGGTGAGAGCGGCTTACATCCAGAACGGCGCAGTTCATACCGGCACGGTGGATGATCCGGTGCCAGCCAAAGGCCAGGCGCTGGTCCGCACGCATAGCTGCGGCATGTGCGCTTCGGAGACGCATTTCCTGCACGCCGGGCAGAATGTTATCGACCTGTCACGGCAATTTGGCGGACCTTACGCCGGGCTCGATCTGACGCGGGCCTTCGTGCCGGGGCATGAGTACGTGGGCGAGGTGCTGGACTACGGGCCGGGCAGCCGACGGCCACTGCGCGCCGGTACGCGCGTGACATCGGTGCCGATCATGCGGGCGGGCGGCGCGCATGCGGTGATCGGGTTCAGCCATGAGTGCCCGGGCGGGTTTGGCGAGCTGATGCTGCTGGACGAGGATATGTTGCTGGAGATACCGGCGGGGCTGGAGGACGATCTGGCGGCGATGATCGAGCCGTTGGCCGTGGGGTTGGAGCATGCCCGCCGGGGCCGGCCACAGGCGGGCGATGCGGCGCTGGTGCTGGGCTGCGGCGCGATCGGGCTGGGGGTGATTGCCGGGCTGCGGCTGATGGGCATCGCGCCGATTGTCGCCGCCGATTACCACCCGGAGCGCCGCGCGCAGGCGGTGGCGATGGGCGCCGATATCGCGCTCGATCCGCGCGAAACCTCGCTATATGAGCCGATTGCGGCGCTGGGCGGCCGGCGGGTCAATCTGATCTACGAGAATGTCGGGCAGAAGGGCATGCTGTCCGCGATCATCGGCGCCGCGCCATTCGACGCGCGGATCGTCATGGGCGGCTATTGCATGGAGGCCGAGGCCCTGTTCGTGTTCGCGGCGCAAAACAAGCGCCTCAATATCCAGTTTGCCGGGGGCGAGGAGCCGCAGGATATGGAGCTGGCGATGCGCGCGATCGCCGATGGACGGATCGATGTGCGCCCGTGGCTGGGCGCGCGGATCGGTATCGGCGGCGTGGCCGAGGCAATGGCGGGGATGTCGGGGGCGGGGATGTCGGGGCCGGGGGCGCCGGGGGCGGGGGCGCCGGTGCGCAACGTGGTCGATCCGCGGCTGCTCTAGAGCGGGCAGGGCAAAATGCGGATCGTCTGCCCGCTCCGGTTTTTTTGTCGCATCGCGCCAAAAACCGGTGCCCACTTTTTGGCGCGAACCACTAGCTCTCCGCAAAGCCAAACGGCGCGGCGCCCCGGCGGTAATCATCGGCGGTGATCTCGCGGCCGATCGGCGGCGCGGCGCGGGCGGTGCATTCGGCGCGGTTGCAGAGCCGGCAGGATACGCCGATCGGGGTGGCCGGCGCGGCGCGCGGGTCGGCGCCTGCCGCATAGATCAGGCGGGGCGCATCCTTTGCCGCGCAGACCAGCGCGATGGCGCGCTCGATAGCCGGCTGGCCATGCCCGCCGCCGCCGGCATAGACCGAGCGCGCGATTGAGAAGAACCGCTCGCCGCCCGGCATTTCGAGCCATTGCGTGATGATCTGGCGCCGCGCCGCAAAGGCTTCATGCACGTTCCATAGCGGGCAACTGCCACCCTGCGCTGCGAAGGGAAAGCCGGCCCGGTCGAGTCGTTTGGAGACATTGCCCGCGCTGTCGATGCGGATGAAGAAGAAGGCAATGCGCTCGGCATCCGGCCGGTTCAGCGTGGTCAGGCGGTGCGCGGTCTGCTCGAAACTGGTGCCGAACAGCCGGGCCAGCGCCGCGATGTCATAGGCGCGGTCCTCTGCGGCGCGGGCGAAACGGTCATAGGGCATCAGGATCGCGGCGGCGGTGTAATCAGCGGCGGCGCGGCGCAGCAGCATTTTTGCCGTCGCGCTGGTCATGCCGGCTTCGGCGGTCACGGCGGCAATCTGGGGCCGGGCCTCGGTATAGGCGATGTGCAGTGCGGTCTGAAACGCCTTGGTCGCGGCGGTCAGCGTGTCGTCGAGCAGCAATTGCTGATTGTGCCGGTCAAACCGGCGTTTGGCGCCCATCATCACCGGCGGGGGCAGGTCGCGGGTGCGGATGCCGTGGACCTTTGCGAGGTATTGCCTAGCCCCTTCAGCATCGGCGATGGCGGCGGACAGCGCCTCGGCCCTGGCATCGAGCGCGGGGAAATAATTGCGGTGCCGGGCGAGGAACGCGCGAACTTCGCCGACCGGATCGGCGGCGCCGGGCTCATCGCCGCGCACCGCCAGCGCCGCTGCTTCGCGGGTATAGGCGCCATAGAGCCGCAGCAGCGCCTCCGATATGCCGGGGAACGAGGCGGCGAGGTCCGCCACCTCCAGCGCGGGCAGGTCGATATCGGCAAAGATCGGGTCGCGCAGCAATTCGCCGATGCGCCGCGCATATTCGGCGCCCTCATCAACCGCCAGATCGCCGATCTCCAGCCGATAGCCGCGCGCCAGGCGCAGCAGCAGGTCGGCGGTGACCGGGCGCTGGTTGCGTTCGAGCAGCGCGATATAGGAGGGCGAAATGTCGAGATCGCCCGCCATCGCCGCCTGGGTCAGACCCAGTTCGCGGCGCAGGCGCTTGAGGCGGGGGCCCATATAGAGCGGTTTGGGTATGGCCATGCGGCCTTATGTCATATCATTACAACTTTACAATGAATAGCTGTATAGTTTGACAATCGCACCTTGCGGACCATTCCACCCCGGCTCCAACGCGCATATCGCGCCGTCATCACAAGGCACCGGAGCATCCATGACCTACCATCAGACCCTGCAAGACGCCGGCCAGACCATCGCCCGGCATCAGCCCGCCTGGGCCGGCATTGCCCCCGAGGCGGCGGCGCGGATGCGCTTGCAAAACCGCTTCCACACCGGGCTGGACATTGCGCGCCACACCGCCGGGATCATGCGCCGCGACATGGCGGCCTATGATGCCGACCCGGCGGCCTATACGCAGTCGCTCGGCTGCTGGCACGGGTTTATCGGCCAGCAGAAGCTGATCGCGATCAAGAAGCATTTTGGCACTACCAAGGGCCGTTATCTGTACCTGTCGGGCTGGATGATCGCGGCTTTGCGCAGCGAATTCGGCCCGTTGCCCGATCAGTCGATGCATGAAAAGACCAGCGTCCCCGCGCTGATCGCCGAGCTGTATACGTTCCTCAAGCAAGCCGATGCCCGCGAGCTGGGCGGCATGTTCCGCGATCTCGATGCCGCCCGCGATGCCGGCGATACTGCCAAGGCGCACACAATCCAGCACGCCATCGACACCTATGAAACCCACGTTGTCCCGATCATCGCCGACATCGACGCCGGTTTTGGCAATGCCGAGGCGACCTATCTGTTGGCGCGCAAGATGATCGAGGCCGGGGCCTGCGCGCTCCAGATCGAGAATCAGGTCTCGGACGAGAAGCAATGTGGCCATCAGGACGGCAAGGTCACGGTGCCCCATGAGGACTTTTTGGCCAAGATCCGCGCCTGCCGTTATGCGTTTCTGGAGCTGGGCATCGACGATGGCATCATCGTCGCCCGCACCGATTCGCTGGGTGCCGGCCTCACCAAGCAGATTGCTTTCACCCGCGAGGCAGGCGATCTGGGCGACCAGTACAACGCCTTTCTCGATTGCGAGGAGGTCGATGGCTGCGGCGCGCCCGGCGACGTGTTGATCAACCGCGACGGGCGGCTGATGCGGCCCCGTCGCCTGCCCTCCAACCTCTATCAGTTCCGCAAGGGCAGCGGCGAAGATCGCTGTGTCCTCGACAGCATTACCTCGCTGGAAAATGGCGCCGACCTGCTGTGGATTGAAACCGAACGCCCCGACATCGCCCAGATCGCCGGCATGGTGGACCGCATCCGCGCAGTCATCCCCAACGCCAAGCTGGTCTATAACAATTCGCCCAGCTTCAACTGGACGCTGAACTTTCGCCAGCAGGTTTATGACGGTTGGGCCGCCGAGGGCCGCGACCTGAGTGCGTATGACCGCGCCCGGTTAATGAGCGAGGCCTATGACACCACCCCGCTCGGCATCGAGGCGGATGCCCGCATCCAGAGCTTTCAGCGCGAGGCGGCGGCACGGGCCGGCATCTTCCACCACCTGATCACCCTGCCGACCTATCACACCGCCGCGCTCAGCACCGACAATCTGGCGCGCGAGTATTTCGGGGAGGCGGGGATGCTCGGTTACGTCAAGAACGTCCAGCGTGCGGAAATCCGCCAAGGCATCGCCTGTGTGAAGCACCAGAACATGTCTGGCTCGGACATTGGCGACGACCACAAGGAGTATTTCGCCGGTGAGGCCGCGTTGAAGGCCGGCGGCGCGCATAACACGATGAATCAATTCGCCGCCTGATAAACCCCACAAGGAGAGATGCCATGACCGAACCCACCCGCGCGCGCGCCGTCCTCTCGACCGAGGATTTCAAGCTGATCCGTGAGGCCGTGCGCTTTTACATGGTGACCAACGAGGATGCGCCCGACAGCAGCAAATTCTCCAACCTGTACCACCGCCTCGGCAGCGCCGCGCGATAGGGTGGGTTGAGAATCAGCCCATGCCGGGCTGCAAATGGCGATTTCCTGCGCTCCGGTGCTCGGAACTCACCATTTTGCCCGGCGGTCGCCTGCGGCTCGCTGCGCCCTGGCCTGATTCTCAACCCAACCTAACAGCTCCCGGGAGAGGAGAACCGGCCCGCCGCATCCGTGGACGCGGCGGGCCGAGATTTGACGGGCCGAGATTAGCGGTTTGTCGAGGTTCAGGCCAAGCCGCCATTTGCAGCCCGGCATGGGCTGAATATCGGCAAACGGTCAGCGGAACCACATCCGCTGGAGCTCCTGCTCGCTGTCAAGGAACTGGTGCTTCAGCGCGCCCAGAACATGCAGCCCGATCAGCACATAAAGCAGCTTGGCCGACAGCGAGTGCACCGACTCGAACTGCTTATGCATCGCATTCCTGGTGGCAAGGTCGAGATGGGTGATCGCCGCGATGCGCGGCCATTCGAACAGGCCAAACCAGTGCATCGGATGGCTGGCGGCATCCTTCCACGCCGAATCGGCGATCCAGCCGGTCAGCGGCATCGCGAACAGCAGCACATAGAGCAGGATATGCACGCCCGAGGACAGCCGCGCCTCCCACGGCTTGTAGGTCAGCGGCATGGCGGGTGGCTTATGCCCGACCCGCCACAGCACCCGCATGATCACCAGCCCCAACACGCTGACTCCAATCGATTTGTGTAGGTCGATCAGCGGGCGTACCTGCGCATCGGGCACGGCATCCCACGCAAAGCTGAGCGCGATATTGGTCAGCACCATCAGCGCCATCAGCCAGTGCAGCACCACCGCCGGGGTCCGGTAACGCTCGATCATCGGGTATTCTCCTCAGGGTTAGAGCGTGATGACAAAAAGTGGGAACCGGTTTTTGTCGATAGTCACGCGAAAACAAATACCTAGGGCGTGATGACGATTCAACGAAGCGTCATCACGCTCCAGCCGGGCGGCGTATACGCATTGGCACCCGACATGTCAGCGGCAATCAGCCGGTGATAGCGATCGACCACCTGCGCCAGAATAGACAGCGCCAGCGTCTCGGGATCGCGCGACGACGGGATCAGGCCAATCGGCGCCACGATGCCGGCGATGGCCTCGGCGCCGACCCCTCTCGCGGCCAGCGCGGCGCAGCGGGCGGCATGGGTGGCGCGGCTCCCCATCGCGCCGGTGAAAAAGCCCGGCGCGGCAAGAACTTGAGCCAGCAACGGACCTTCCCAGTCATGGTCGTGGAACAGAAAGATCGCGGCGGTCCATGCATCGATGGCAAGATCGGGCCGGTCGCCAGTGGAGCGCAGCAGGATGGCGTCCCCACCTGCGTCGGCGCAGATCGCGGCGTCCGGCGTGACGACCAGCGTGTCGGCGCCATAGGCGCTGGCCTGCGCATGTAGCGCGCGGACCGAGGCGCCATGGCCGATGATCGCGAGGCGCAGGTTGGGGCGGTGTGTGACCGCGAAACCTCCGCCGCCGGGCATCGGCAGGGTGAGGTGGGCGGGTTGGCGAGCGGTCAATTTTGCCAGCATCGCGGCCGCTAACCCGCCATCCGCCAGCGGCGTGATCAGCAAATCTATCGAGCCGCCGCACGGGAGCCGGATATCGATAATCGGCGACCCCGCGCCGAAGCGCACGATGCGCGGCTGGCCATCGGCGATCGCCTCCAGCGCGGCGCTGACCACCGCTGCCTCGATGCACCCGCCCGACAGCGATCCGGCAAAGCTGCGGTCGCCGGCCACCGCCATATGGCTGCCCGGATTGCGGGTTGAGGCGCCGGTGACCGCGATCACCGTCACCAGCGCGGTGGGCAGCGCCGCGCCGGCGGCGGCAGTCAGGAAGGCGAAGATCGGCTTGGCATTGTGCACCGGCCATCCCTACGCAGGCGCGGCACACCGCGCAATCGCGCACCCTGTTGGGCGGGGTGTTGGCGGGGGCTGAAATGTGCCAAGGCGCTGGAATGCTGTACCGCGCCCTGAAACCGCTGATCTTTCGCCTCGATGCCGAGGCGGCGCATGGGTGGGCGATGCGCGCGCTGAGCCTGGTGCCGGCGGGGAGGCCGGCTGCGCCCGATCCGATGCTGCATAGCGTGGTGGCGGGCATCGCGTTTCCTTCGCCGGTGGGGTTGGCGGCGGGTTTCGACAAGGACGGGCATGCCGCGCACCGGCTGCATCGCTTCGGCTTTGGCTTTGCCGAGATCGGCACGCTAACCCCCTTGCCCCAGCCCGGCAACCCGCGTCCCCGGCTGTTCCGGCTCGCCGAGGATGGCGCGGTGATCAACCGGATGGGCTTCAACAGCGGCGGCCAGAAGGCGGCACTGACGCGAATCAGGGCAATGCCGCGCGCGGGGCGGGTGATCGGCATCAATATCGGTGCCAACAAGGATACCGCGGACCGCATCGCCGATTATGCGGCGGGCGCGGCTTTGCTGGCGCCGCATGCCGATTTCCTGACCATCAACATATCGTCGCCCAATACGCCGGGGCTGCGCGATTTGCAGGCGAAAGCCGCGCTGATCGACCTGCTCGATGCGGTGACGGCGGCGCGCGATGGGTCGGGCGCGATGCCGCCGGTATTCCTCAAGGTTGCGCCCGACCTGGCGCCCGCCGAGATCGATGACATTGCGGTGGCCTGTATCGAGCGGCGGGTCGCGGCGATCATCATCGGCAATACCACGGTGTCGCGGCCGGCTTTGCGGTCGGCGCAGGCAGGCGAAACAGGCGGGCTGTCGGGCGCGCCGCTGCATGATCTGGCATTGCAGCGGTTGCGCGATTTTCGGCGGGCCGTGGGCGGGCAGGTGCCGCTGATCGGGGCGGGGGGCATCGCCAATGCCGACCAAGCCTATGCTCGGATTTGCGCCGGGGCCAGCCTGGTCGAGCTGTATTCGGCGCTGGTTTACGAGGGGCCGTATCTGCCGGCGCGGATCAATGCCTGGTTGAAGGCCCGGTTGAAGGCCGATGGCTTCGCCAATGTGGCTGAGGCAGTCGGGAGCGAGCGGGCTGGTTGATGGACGCTGAGTCTGTTTGCCCGCCGCCGGCGGCGAAGCCTGTGCCATCCCGCGCCCCCT
>JANXUK010000050.1 GCA_025356275.1 Sphingomonadales bacterium
GTTCTCGGCGTCGCTTACCCGCTGGTGGTGCGTGAACGTCGCATCGGCGGGCCGCAAGGATCGCCAACGACCCAGACGACCGCCCCGCTCGGCGCGCTCGTGGCCGGTCGTTCGATCAAGCTGGCTTATCTCGGCAGCGGCCTGCAACTGATGGCTGCGGGCGCGCTCCCGGCCTGGCTGCCAAGCTATCTCAATCGCTATTACCATTTGCCAGTTGATCGCGCCGGGCGACTCGCAGCCGTGCTGCTGCTGGTGTGCGGGGTCGGGATGATTACCTGCGGAGTGGTGAGTGACCGGCTCGGCCGCGACCGCCCCGAAACCAAGATCACACTTGCGATCGGATATTGCCTCGGCAGTGCGGTGGCGCTCTCGCTCGCATTGATGGTCGCACCTGGCCCCCTCCAACTTGGGCTTCTGGCGCTGACGATGGCGCTAGTGGCCGGAACCACCGGCCCTGCCGGCGCGATGGTCGCCAACCTGACCCCGCGCGCGATACACGGGTCGGCCTTCGCCGCTCTGACTCTGGCCAACAACCTGATCGGACTTGCTCCCGGCCCGATCCTTGTCGGTCGCTTCGCTGACAGCCTCGGCCTGCTCGGCGCTTTGCGGCTGTTGCCGATCGCGTCGATCGCGGCCGCGCTGGTGTTTACGGCTATGCGGCGCAGTTATCTTGCCGATCTTGGGCATATGATCGCGGAACCAGCAATATGCCCAGCATGATCGCCGGCCTTAGGGACCGGTCGCAACAGATTGCGCCAGGGCTGGCGCTGGCATTGGTCGTTGCCACGGCTTCGACTTTCCTGTCCGAACACTACACCGCGCCAGTCATGCTCTACGCGCTTCTGCTGGGCATGGCGTTTAACTTCCTGACCGAGACCGAGCGCACCCGTGTGGGCATCGAATTTGCTTCGAAGGCGCTGCTGCGCTCTGCGTGGCGCTGCTGGGATGCGCATCGGCTGGAGCCAGGTCAGCGCGCTAGGCTGGGGTCCGGTAGTGATGGTTGTGAGCCTCGTAATCGTCACGATCGGCGTGTCGGTTTTCATGGCCAGGTTGATGCGCTTCAACCCGTTGTTCGTGTTCCTGTCGGGCGGCGCCACCGCGATCTGCGGTGCTTCGGCGGCGCTAGCGCTTGCCGCAGCACTGCCGGCGCACGACCGCAAAGAGCAGGCGACGCTGTTCACCGTGATCTGTGTATCGGCGTTCTCGACCATGGCGATGATCGCCTATCCGATGATCGCGCACGCGGTGGGTTTGACCAACCATGCCTCTGGAGTGTTCATCGGCGCGACCATCCACGACGTAGCGCAAGTCGTCGGCGCGGGTTACGCGATTTCGCCCGAGGCGGGCGATACCGCAACAATCGTCAAGCTGTTGCGCGTGGCGATGCTGCTGCCGGTAATCCTGGTTGCCGGGCAAATTACCCGTCGCCAGGCCAATCCTGACGCGGTGCGTCCGCCGTTGTTGCCGTAATTCGTTGTAGCCTTCGTCGCGCTGGTCTTGCTCAACAGCTTGGTGCGTGTTCCGGCATTGGTAATCACAGCCGGCAACGATCTCTCGCGCTGGGCGCTGGTGACCTCGATTTCCGCGATTGGCATGAAGACCCACCTCGGCGATATCGTGAAGGTTGGGTTCAAGCCCGTTATTCTGATGCTGGGCGAGACCGTGTTGCTCGCCGCCATGGTTTTGGCTTTGCTCAAATCCGGGTTGGCCTGACACCAATTGCAAACAATCTGGCACGAAATGTGAAGTTAGGGTCGGCATTCCGGCTTAAGTTCGACGCATAAGAAGTCTTGGGGAGGAATTGGGAAATGGCTGTTAAATCGGCTCGGCTGCCTGTGGGTGGCCTCATAATCGCTGCATCTTTCGGATTGGCCGGGACTGCGTTTGCGGCTTCGACTCCGAATGCGACCGTAGTTGCCCCGATTGCCGATACGGTCAGCGATGCCCCGGTGGCTGGAGAGATACTCGTGACCGCGCAGAAGCGCTCCGAGAGCGCCCAGAACGTGCCAATCTCGATCGCTGCGTTTAGCGGAGCGACGCTCCAGAAGGACGGCGTCCTGACCATCCTCGATCTGGGCAAGATCGCGACCAACTTCCAGTCAGTGCGATCGTCGAACACCGGATCGACACGTCTAGGCATTCGCGGTGTCGGGTCGCTCGCCAATACCTTGATCGAACCCAGCGTCGCAGTTTTTCTCGACGGAGTGTACGTGCCGCGCTCGGGCTCGGTGCTGGGATCGTTCCTCGATATCGAGGGCGTGGAAGTGTTGCGCGGGCCTCAGGGCACATTGTTCGGGCGCAATGCCAGCGTCGGCGCGCTCGTGTTGCGCAGCGCCACCCCCAAGAACGAATTCTCGGGCGACCTGTCAGGTGAGGTCGGATCATTCAGCCGATATAAAGTCTCAGGCGACATTAACGTGCCTCTGGCCGACAACGTCGCGCTCCGGGTCGCGGGCCTGGGGCAGTGGTATAAGGGGCCGTGGTTCAACAAGCTGGACGGCAAAACATATGGCGGCTCCAACGATTTCGCATTCCGTGCGTCGCTGAAGGCTGAATTCGGCAAGCTCGAAGTCGTGCTCCGCGCCGATTACGCCAAACAAAACGGTGACGGCGTCGCCAACTTCGATCTCGATCCCACCTCTATCAGTTCGGCGCGGTTGTCCTTCCTCCAGGCGGCTTTCAGTGGCGGACCCGACACCAACCTCAACGATCGCGTGATGAACCAGGTCGTCGCGTCGGGGCTGATCGACAAGAACTACGGCGCGTCGAGCACAGCCACGCTCGCGATCGGTGATTCTACGCTCAAGCTGATCGACAGCTACCGCGTGTGGAAGAACGACCAGCTCGACGGCGACATCATTTTCCTGCCGGTCTCGCTCGCCACGCGCAACAGCCGGTTCGATTCAAAAAGCCAGAACCACGAACTCCAGTTCATCTCGCCCGAGAAGTCCTGGCTGGGCGGCCGCTTCGACATGGTCGCGGGTCTCTATTACTTTTCCGAGGACTTCGGCCTGGGCGAAATCCTCAACATGGGCACGCAGTTCTGCAACGTGCTGGTGCCAGCAGGCGGAGCGCGCACCGCATGCACCGCCTACTATGCGTCGACAGGGGGCGTTGCGGCCACGAAGCAGGACGTGTTTCAGCACGACCGCAGCCTGGCAGCCTACGCGCAAGGCAATGTGCACCTCGCCGATCAACTGACGCTGACACTTGGTGGGAGGTTCACTAATGACCGCAAGAACGGCACGTATTCGCAGCTGTCGAGCCCGTTCACGCAGACGCTGCGCGCACCCGAAGCCCTGACTTTCCCGGGCATCGACGAAAGTCGCTTCACCTACCGCGTCGGTCTCGAATACAAGCCCAACCGTGATCTGCTGCTGTTCGCCAGCAACTCCACCGGCTACAAGTCGGGCGGCTATAATTCGGGTGGCGGCACGCCGTCGCTGTCGACCTTCGACGCGAGCGGCAACCTGACCTCAACCAAGCGTCTGTTCACGCGCGAAACCGTCGAGGATTACGAATTCGGCATCAAATCGAGCTGGCTCGATCGGAAACTGCGGTTCAACCTTACGTTCTACCGCATGGACATCACCGGATTCCAGGATCGCGCGTTCGACGGTGTCAGCTTTCTCGTTCGCAACGCCGGCAACTTGCGCCAGCAGGGTTTTGAACTCGACACGACAATCGCACCAACCCGCCGGTTTTCGGTCACCACCTCGGTCGCCTATCTCGATTCGAAATTCACCTCTTATCCCAATGCGTCGAACCTGCCCGGGCTGGCAGGCACGCAGGACCTGACAGGCAAACCCAATAGCTTCTCACCCAAGTGGTCGGGCAATCTGGCTCTGGATTGGACCGGCAACCTTGGCGCTGGTGGCATGACTTGGGCGATCAACGGAAATCTTGCCTTCGTGTCGGAACAGTCCGTGGGCACCGTGAATGATGGCAACCCGCAAACCCTGGCCGATGGCTATTCGATCGTGGGGGCGCGGCTGACCATCAATGGGCCATCCGACCGCTGGTCGCTCGCGGTGTTCGGTCGCAACCTAGGCAATACGCATTACGATCCGCTGGCGGTCTATCAGCCGCTCGGCGGAGCGCTGGGCCTCAACAACACGGTGTTCCCAGGCAGCACCGCGGTCCGCATCGAGGCTAATGAACCGCGCACCTTCGGTGTGACCGCGGGCTTCCATTTTTGACGACTCTGCCGCCGATCAAGTTTGCAATCTCGGTTGCCAATGAAACTTCATTGGTTAGCGTGTTTCGGTGAAAGCGATTTGTCGAATTGGCAGGTCACCAAGTTAGCCCAATGCAAAGGGGACATCCGGATTGCACCCAGATCCCACCCTTTCGACACCTCGCCGGTACTACGCGAACAAAGGAGGCATATTAAATCAACTCTTCGTGGTTTGAGGGCGACATTTGGGCGCAATGCCGTCCGGCCGCTGTCGAACTTGCGAAGGACCGATTTTAGCGTGAGCGGACGTTGCCGAGGGCGCAACGGAACGACCAAAGCTGGTCGGATGGGGACGAGTTGACCGGACGTCGCGACGACTTACGACGATATTTGCCAACGGCCAAGCGCGTCACCCTGCAGCGCAAAGCCGTTATGCCCATAGGAATACTGAACGCCCGATACGCCGGTGGTCCCATCAGCCCATCTGGTGCGTTAGCGTCTCGACGAACGAGGAAGCACAATGCACCCTATTAAGCGCGGCACAGGCCAAAACTTGCTGCTCATTCACGGCCTTGGCGGAAGTTGGCAGTCATGGGCTGTGATCCTTGATGCATTGAGTGTTCATCGCACCGTGATTGCGATCGACCTTCCCGGACATGGTAGCACGCCGGCGGACGACGATAGCGGAACGTTCCTCGGTCTCGTCGGGAGCGTCGAACGTTATATTGCGGACAGTGGACTGAATGGGATCGACATCGTCGGGAGCTCGATGGGGGCGCGGATCGCGCTTGAACTGGCGCGGCGCGGCAACGTCGGCAATGTCGTGGCGCTCGATCCGGGCGGGTTCTGGCGTGGCTGGGAGCGAACCTTCTTCAAAGTCACCATCGGGCTGTCGGGTCGATTGCTGCGCGCGATCCGACCACTGCTTCCGACGCTTAGCCGATATGCAGTGACGCGCACAGCGTTGCTGGCACAATTGTCGGTGCGGCCTTGGGCGCTCGCCCCGCATGTCGTAGCGACCGAACTGACGGGACTTAGCACCACGCCGACGTTCGATGCGCTGGTCCATGATCTTGCCAGAGGCCCTGAGCAGACGGGGCCGGCCGCACAATCCACCGGTCGCGTCGTTATCGGATGGGGCAGGCGGGATCGGCTTTGTCTGCCGCGTCAGGCGGCGCGCGCCAAAGCGGCATTTCCCTCAGCAGAACTGCACTGGTTCGAGTCCAGCGGCCACTTTCCCGCATGGGACAGGCCCAAGGAAACAATCGCGGTCATTCTGACCGCAACTCAAAGACTTTGAATTCGGTCGCGCTGTACGCATCAAAACTAGGCAGCAAACTTCCTGTCCAGAGGTCGAGCGGCAGCTCTCGGCAGGACCGGACGATCTTGCATGGGTGGCGGAATGACTGGACGGCCGGAGGGCATGGCGCGACAATTTCATCGTCGAGCGCCTGTGCTCCGGTCAAATACGAGGAGGTCTATCTGCGCGCCTATGGCGCGGTCAGCGAGGCAAGAGGCTCACTTGGCCGGTATCTGAATTTCTACAACAGCCGCAGGCCGCACTCGAGCCTGGGCGGGAAAACGCCTGACCAAACGTATTTTGACAACCTGCCCTGGCAATGGCAGCATGAATTCGGCCGCCGATTTTGGGCATCACTCCGGTCGGGCTACGCCCTCCCTGCATGACACCCCATACCGGCAATTCGAGAAAGCAACCGGCAGACGATCCACTTATCCGTTGCCAATCCCTGTGCAGACAAACCCGGCCACTCTCCGGCGCTGGTCGTCCCACTCACGGCAGATCAATTTCAAGTTATGAACAAAACGCTCCTCCGCTACCATTCCCCACATCACGCCCGCCCGCGCACCGCCAGTGCGCGCTGCCGGCTCAGAATGCCGGTTCGTAGCCTGGGGGCAGTTCGCCCTCGCCCTGGGGCTGACCGGGGACGTGGATGCCGCATTCGGTCTTGTCCCACCCGCGCCACCGGCCCGAGCGGGGGTCCTCGCCCGGCGCCACCAGGCTGGTGCAGGGGGAGCAGCCGATCGAGGGATAGCCCTCGGCCACCAGAGGATGCGCCGGCAGGTCGTGCCCGACAAAATATCCGGCCAGCGCCTCGGCGTTCCAGTCGGCCAGTGGGTTGACCTTGAGTCGGCCCAGCTTGTCGCTGCGGTCGATCTCGAAGCGGGGCAAGCCGGCGCGGGTGTCCGACTGAAAGCCCTTGCGCCCGGTGATCGTCGCATCGAACCCGGTCAGCGCGGCGGCCAGCGGCGCGACCTTGCGGATGTCACAGCAGCCATCGGGGTCATACGACCAACGCAGGCCATTGGCATCGCGCGTCGCCAGCAATTCGGGATCGGGGGTCAGATTGACCACATTGAGGCCCAGCCGCGCGGTCAGCAGGTCGCGGTAGGCCAGGGTTTCGGCAAAATGCTTGCCGGTCTCCAGGAAGAGGATCGGCGTGGCCGGGGCGATGCCGGCGATCAGATGCAGCAGCACCGCGCTCTCCGCCCCAAAGCTGGAGACCACCGCGACCTCGCCTGCCACGCGGTCCAGCAGCACGCCGGCTAGCAATTCGCGCGTGTCGGCGCCGCGATACAGGCGGTTGAGGCGCACCGCGTCGGTCTCGCTGAACACCGGGCCGGTGTCGATGCGGTCACGCTTGCGCGTCATTGCCCGGGCGGAAATCATAGGTCCCATAGCGCGTCAGCCGGCGGCCGCGTGGCGCAGTGCCCAGATCGGGCGCACGCCATCGGCGGCGGATTGATAAACAATGCCCCAGCGCGCCAGAGCGGCCTCGGCATCCTTGGCATCGAGCGGCTTGGCCGGTGCGAACGCGTCGAAACCGCATCGCCGCATCGCCGCCAGCTGATCGACCAGAACCGCGCCCACCGCGCGCAATTCGCCGGCATAGCCCGCCTCGCGCAAGACACGCGCCGCCGACATGCCGCGCCCGTCGGTGAAGGCGGGAAACACGATCTCGACCAGGCGCAGCGATGCAAGGTGGGGCAGCAGCAGCCGCGCATCCTCCCCCGCCTCGATACGGACTGCGGCGACATTGCTGCCTGCGGTGAAGTCGGCGAGGCCGATGGCGGGGCTGTCCACCGGGGCGTCATCGCGAAAACGCAATTGGGGCTCAACCATAGATCGCCTCCTTGAACGGGGCCATTCCGATGCGGCGATAGGTGTCGAGAAAGCGCTCCTCGCCCTGTTTCTGCGCCAGATAGACCTCGGTCACCTGCTCCACTGCGGTGACGATGCCGTCCTCGCTGAAGCCGGGCCCGGTGATCGTGCCCAGCGAGCAATCGGCCCCCTCGCTGCCGCCGAGCGATAGCTGATAGTTCTCGACGCCTTTGCGATCGACGCCCAATATGCCGATGTGCCCGGCGTGGTGGTGGCCGCAGGCGTTGATACAGCCCGAGATTTTCAGCTTCAGCTCGCCGATGGCGTCCTGCCGTACGGGCGCGGCGAACTTTTCGGAAATCCGCTGGGCCACCGGGATCGAGCGGGCATTGGCCAGGCTGCAATAATCGAGGCCGGGGCAGGCAATAATGTCGCCGATGCTGTCCAGATTGGCGGTGGCGAGGTCGGCATCGACCAGCTTCTGCCACAATGCGAACAGATCGGCCTTGCGGACATGCGGCAGGACGATGTTCTGGGTGTGGGTAACCCGCGCCTCGTCAAAACTGTAGTCACGGGCGAGGTCGGCCATCGTGCGGATCTGATCGGCGGAGGCGTCGCCGGGGATGCCGCCGGCCGGCTTCAGGCTGATCACCGCGATGGCATAGCCGCGGGCCTTATGTGCGGCGGTGTTGGCCTTGACCCAGCGGAGGAAGGCCGGGTCGCCATTGGGCATGGCATCGGGCGCCGCAGGATCGAACGCAGGGTCCGCGAAAAACGCCTTGATCCGCGCGAATTCGGCGAGCGGCGGCTCGATATTCTGGGTCAGCAGATGCGCGAATTCGGCCTCGACCTGGCGCGTGTATTCGTCCTTGCCCAGCTCATGGACCAGGATCTTGATGCGCGCCTTATACTTGTTGTCGCGCCGGCCATAGCGGTTGTAGACCCGCAGGCACGCCTCGGAATAGGTGATCAGCTGGTCGAGCGGCACGAACGCATTGATCAGCGGCGCAATCATCGGCGTGCGGCCCATGCCCCCGCCGACATAGAATGCACAGCCCAGTTCGCCGGCGGCATTCCGCACAATCTGGATGCCGATATCATGCAGGCGCATCGCCGCACGGTCGGTTTCCGAGCCGATCACCGCGAACTTGAACTTGCGCGGAAGCGCGCAGAATTCGGGGTGAAAGCTCGACCACTGGCGCAGCAGCTCGGCATAGGGGCGCGGATCGGTGATCTCATCGGCTGCCGCGCCGGCATACTGGTCCGCGCTGATGTTGCGGATGCAATTGCCGCTGGTCTGGATGGCGTGCATCTCGACCGTCGCCAGATCGGCAAGGATATCAGGTGCTTCGCTTAGCTTGATCCAGTTGTACTGGATGTTCTGTCGCGTCGTGAAATGGCCGTAACCGCGATCATATTTGTCGGCAATATCGCCCAGCAACCGCATTTGCGCCCCGCTCAGCGTGCCATAGGGGATGGCAACGCGCAACATATAGGCGTGAAGTTGCAGATAGAGCCCGTTCATCAGCCTTAACGGCCGAAACGCCTCCTCGCTGATTCGCCCATCGAGCCGCCGCGCGGTCTGGTCGCGGAATTCGGCGACGCGGGTATCGACCATCGCCTGATCATATTGGTCATATTGATACATCAGATCACCCGTGTGGCGGCGTCGGCATCGCCCGGCTGGAGGGTCAGGTCGAGGCGAACCGTCGGCCCCAGCGCGCGGATACGGTCCTTGATATGCGCCGGGCGGATGCCATGCGGCCCGGCATCGGCGGCAATGATATAGGCGCTGACAACGCGCTGCGCAGCCTCTTCGCGCGCGTTGATCGCGTCGCCATCGCTGCCCACATCGGCGGCGGCGTTGACGTCATGCGACCACGCGCCGCCGTCCCACCACACCACCGCGCCCGATTTCAGATCATTGCCGGTCAGAATATTCACGCCGCGCCCTCCAGCATCAGATTGCCGATTTCCTGCGCGGCGGACACGTCGTCCAGCGCCGTCACCGCGCCGATAAGGATCAACGCGGGGCTTTGCACGCGGTGTTTCTGCACCATCGCCGCCAACCCCGCCAGCGGGCCGCGCAGCACGCGCATGCTGGGCCGGCTGGCATTCTCAATCACCGCCAGCGGAGTTTCGGGAGCCAGACCGTCGGCGATCAGCTTCTCGGCAATCGCCTCGGCATTGGCAAGGCCCATATAGATCACCAGCGTGCGCTCCGGCCCCGCCAGCCCGGACCAGTTCTGATCCGACAGGCCCTTGCACTGGCCCGCGACAAAGCTGACGATGCTGGCCGCGTCGCGGTGGGTGAGGGGGATCTGCGCGGCGGCACCGGCACCGATCGCGGCGCTGATCCCTGGCACGATCTCGACCGGAACGCCGGCGGCACGCGCCGCCGCAGCTTCCTCGCCGCCGCGCCCGAAGATGAACGGATCGCCGCCCTTCAGCCGCAGCACATCGCGCCCGGCCAAAGCCTCGGTGACCAGCAGCGCGTTGATCGCCTCCTGCGGCATGGAGTGGCGCGAGCGGCGCTTGGACACATCGACCAGCCGCGCATGGGCGGGCGCCATCGCCAGAATGCGCGGATCGACCAGCCCGTCATGGACGATCAGCCGCGCCTGCATGATCAGCTTTGCCGCGCGCAACGTCAGCAGATCGGGGTCGCCGGGGCCGGCGCCGACCAGCCTGATCGTTCCCGGCGCGATTGGGAAGGGTGATGACATGTTGCGGCAATGTACCGCTGCACCGCAATATGCCAGCCAGATTGCCTTGGGGGGCGACTAGGTGAGGTTTACCCTTTGCGCCACGCGGTCAGCCCGCCCTCCAGATCGGCGATAAGGTCGGCCGGGTCCTCAAGGCCGATGGACAACCGGATGCCGAAACGGTCCGCCGGGTCCGCACCCGGTAGCGGCCAGGGAGTGACGCTGCGCAAAGGGGCGGGGTCGATCGGCACAGCCAGGCTCTCAAAGCCGCCCCAGCTGTAGCCGATGCCGAAATGCCGCAGCGCATCGATCAGCGCATCGCGCGCCACGCTGCTGCCGCCGCGCAGCACAAAGCTGAACAATCCGCATCCGCCGGTGAAATCGCGCCGCCACAGATCATGCCCCGGCGCGCCCGGCAGCATCGGGCACAGGACCTGCGCCACCTCGCCGCGTCCCGCCAGCCATTGCGCCAAAGTCAGCGCGCTGGCGGCGCTGCGCTCCAGACGGAGCCCCATTGTGCGCAGGCCCCGCAAACCCAACACCGCATCATCGGGCGACACGACATTGCCCATCAGATGCGCCTGCCGCCGCAACCCTTGATACCATTGCGCACCAGCCGTCGCGCTGCCCAGCATCAGGTCGGAATGCCCGCCGACATGCTTGGTCAGGCTCATCACCGAAATATCCGCGCCCTTGGCCAGTGCGGCAAAACCCAGCGGCCCGGCCCAGGTGTTGTCCAGGATGCTGATCAGCCCGCGCGCGCGCGCGGCGGCGGTGAAGGCGGGGATATCCGCCACCTCCATCGTCAGGCTGCCCGGCGATTCCAAAAGCACCGCGCGAGTTCGCTCGCAAATCGCCGCCTCGAAAGCGGCAAGGTCGGTGGGCGCAAACCAGCGGGTTTCCATTCCGAAATCCGCCAGCAGCCGCGCCAGTGCCCGGCTCGGCTCATAGGCATTGTCGGTCATCAACAGCACATCGCGGGGCCGCAGAACCGTCAGCACCGCCCCCGCAATCGCCGCCAACCCCGAGGGATAGAGCATCGTGCCCCCCCCGTTTTCGGCCGCGCCCGGCTCCAGCTGGGTCAGCGCCTCGGCCAGCGCCCACTGGCTGGGCGCGCCGCGCCGCCCGTAATAGAACGCGCCATCGGCATTGGCGGCACCGGCGCGCAACGACGCCATATCGGGATAAAGATGCGTGCTGGCCCGCCACACCGGCGGGTTGACGACATGCAGGCTGCTGCCCGGCGCCCCGGTCCATTCCGCGCGCCGCCCGGCGGTAACGAGTAGTGTGTCGGGCGCACCCTTATTATCGTCCATGGTCAGGCCGAGACCGCCGCCACCTTGGGCGTGGCCGGATCAGAGCCCCATTCGGCCCAGCTGCCATCATACAGCGCCACGTCATCCTTGCCGAGCATATGCAACGCGAAAATGAGCACGCAGGCAGTGACCCCGCTGCCGCAGCTGGTGATGATCGGGCGTGACAGGTCGACCCCGGCGTCGGTGAAGGCAGCGCGCAATGAGTCTGCGGGTTTGAAGGTGCCGTCGGCTTGATACAGCGACGTGTAAGGCACGTTGAGTGCACCTGGGATATGCCCCGGGGCGATGCCGGGGCGCGGCTCCGGGCTGGAGCCGGCGAAGCGTGCGGGCCCCCGCGCATCGACCACCTGCTGCGCCCCGCTTTGCAAATTGGCCAGCATATCGGCCTTGCTGCGCAGCCCCCGCTGATCGCGCCAAGCGGTGAAATGGCGCGGGCGCAGGCTGTCGCGGCCCACGCTCAGCGCCCGTCCCTCGGCCTTCCACCGCGCGAGCCCGCCATCGAGGATCGCGACGCCGGGCGCCCCGAACAGCCGCAACATGAACCAGGCCCGCGCTGCCGTTTTCACCGCGCTGGCGTCATAGACCACGATCCGGCTGCCATCGCCGAGGCCCAGACCCTGCATCCGGCTGGCGAATTTCTCGGCAGTGGGCAGCGTGTTATCGGTGGCCGCACCGGGATCGACCAGCTCGCCAAGGTCCATGAACACAGCACCGGGAATGTGCCCTGCCTCATATTCGGCGCGCGCGTCGCGGCCGGTATCGGGCAGGTGCCAGCTGGCATCGACGAGGCGCAGGTCATTGGCCCGCGCGCCATCCGCCACCCATTCGGGGGTTACCAGATTGTCCATGCGCGGGCGCTCCTCCTTCGCTGACGCAGCATGAGCGTAGGCGGCATTTCTGGTTACGGCAATGAGAATGGTTGGCGCTGCATCAGGCAGGTTCCAGCCGGCGCTGGGTTACCGCGCCAAAGTGGCGGGGGCCGGCCAAGGCGAACGGCTGCACACCCTTGGCGGCGTCCGGTGCGCCATCATCGCCAGCACCATCGCCGATCAGGAACCGCCACCTGGCCACCGGCAAGGCCCCGCCGCCGTCCGAGGCCGCCACGCTCAGCGCAACCAGCGGCACCAGCAGCCGCGCGCCGCCCAGCATCATCGGCGCGATCTGGCCCAGCGGCACAATGATCCGCCCCGCAATCTCCAGCGTCTCGCCCGCGCCCAGTGCGGCGATGGTGTGGAGCAGCGGGGCATCTCTGGCCCGAGCGGGCAGGCCGGGCGCGGCGGCAATGATCGCGCCCCGGATCACCACCGGCTCCAGCGCGCGCGTCGTCTGGTTGGTGAGGATCAGGCGATAGCGCAGCTCGGCATTGCTCAGCGTGGTGGAAAACCGCAGCGGCTCGAAACGCAGCGTAATCGGGTCGCCAGTAGGCAAGTCAGCATGCCGGTATTCTGCGATGCCCGCAGGCGGAGGCACCGCGATAACCGGCCCGTGCGGCGGCCCGGCACCAAGCGGATGGGCCAAGGCGGGTGGGACTGGTGGGGTTGGGACTGGTGGGGTTGGGACTGGGGGGGCCGGGATTGGG
>JANXUK010000083.1 GCA_025356275.1 Sphingomonadales bacterium
GCGCCGATATTGCCAGGCGCGGTCGGATCACGCTCCACCCTGGCGTCAAGGAAGAAACCGCCGGCAACAATGTCGACCCGGTCGGTCAGCTTGCCTGCGACAGACACTTCGGCGCCGCGGCTGTGGATGGAGCCGATCTGAGCATAGTTGCTGGCTGCGTTGAAGCCGAAATACGGTTTGCGCAGATCGAACACCCCGGCGACCAGCTTGATGTTGCCGATCACCTTCCAGCGAAACCCGGCATCCATCTGCTGGGTCAGGATCGCGGCCAACGGCTGGTTGCGGTTGGCCGCATTGGGCGGCGCGATGCCGCTCTCCTCCAACCCATGCGCATAGCCCGCGTAGAACGACAGCGCCTGCGAGGCATAGGCCGCGATCGTGCCATTGTAGAGCCACGGATGCGACCGCGTCTCGATCGCAGCAACGCCGGGCAGCATCGTCACCTTGTCGTTATCGGCGCGCGACAGGCTGAAGCTAAGCTCGCCAACCTGCTTCCACCGCCCGTCATAAGCCACCCCATAGGTCGCCTGCCGCACCCGATCGCCCGAGATTACGCTGAACGCGAACGCCGGCTCGGGAGGATTGAACGGGGTGCCGACCTGGCCCGGCCCGAAGTCGACGGTGTCGGACCCGCCGAATTGATGCCGCGCATCGCGTCCCCGCAGCGACAGGTGGATGACATGGAGGCGCGGCCCGTCGACGATGCTGTGGGTCAGGCGCGCCTCGCCGCTCCACGATGCGCTGGTCTCGCGCGGGTCAGCGATGCTCAGATGGTCGGCGGTGCCGTCCGCCTGTTCGCCGACATAAGGTTGGTGAAAGCCGCGATCTGGTCGTTGACCGAGCGGAACGCCCCCAGCCGGAACAGCCAGTTGGGCGTGAGCGCAGCGGAGGCGACCAGACCGTAATTGGTGTCGGTATAGCGAAATTGCGCCCAGCCCGGACCGTCGAAAACACGTTCGGCAGGGTTCGGCGGCAGTACCTTGTTCGCGGGAAGATAATAGGGGCCCGCCTCGTCATTGTAATCATTGTACAGCGACCAGAACGGCATCACCTCGATGCCCGGTCGCGGCCGCCAGCGCAGCACCAGCGCCTGCCCATGGTTGAGATTGTCGGTCCCGTCGGGGAAATGCCCGGCTGCCGGACAGGCTATAGCCGAGCGATAGTTGCTTGCTGAGCGGCAGCGACCCCATCGACTTCGACGCCGTAGGATCCGTAGCTGTCGGCGTTCGCCACGATGGACGCGGCGGCGCGGTCGCCCGGGCGGCGCAGCGACAGGTCGACGATCCCGCTCGGCGCCGCGAAGGGGTAACCCTGGGCCGCGAGGCCGACCTTGATGCTGGTCGAATCGTTGATCAGACTGGCCAGCCCAAAGATCGAATCGTAATCGAGCCCATCGATCCGGAGATTACCCGCGGCTGCTGGCGAGACGCCGCGCGCGTTGCCGGCGCCATAGATACCGAGCGATTCCCGCCCGACGCCGAAGCCGAAACCATCCTCGGCCTGGGTGATCGCATTGTCGCTGCTGCGATCCTGCGCCGATGCCGGTGATGCCCCGCACCACAGAACGAGCGCAACTATCGAAGCCCCATGCCGCCTGTTCAGCCTCATCACCCATGCCCCGCGCCCGCCATCGTGCCGCCGGGCGCAACAACCCTGCCGCACCTGAACCCCTTGTGAATGCCCGCATATTCGGGACGGCGGCGCAGCAGCGCTTTGTGAAAAGCCCGGCGATCAACCGCGCGGCGTGCGCGGCGCAAGTCCGTGGCCGGACGCCGAACGTCATCGCCAAGCCATCGCAGGCCGCGCCCCGATGCCAATGGCGCCTTGGCTGGCGGTTAACCGACGTGGACCGTCGCGACCATGTTGCGGGCCTCGCCCTGCTGGGTCCAGAGCTGCGCCCCGCCGTCGCTGGCTGCGCCGCAGACATGCAGCGGCAACCCGTCGAACGCCGGCTGCTGGCCGAGAAATTCAAAGCCGGTTATCGGCGCCGCCAACCGCCGCGCGGCCAGATCGATCATCAGCGTCGCCTGCAACGGGCCGTGCACGACCAGCCCCGGATAGGCTTCCTCGCGGATCGCATAAGGCCGATCATAATGGATGCGGTGCCCGTTCATGGTCAGCGCAGAATACCGGAACAGCAGCACCGCGTCCGGATCGACCGTCCGGACCCATGGCGCAGCGGGCGCCGGGGCGGGGGTGGGCATGGGCAACGCGGCGGCCGCCGGCGCGCGATAGACCAGGTCCTGCTCCTCACGCACCGCCAGGCCCTCGTCACTGTCAAGGTCATGGCGCACCGTCACAAAGACGAGAGTGCCGCTGCGTCCGATCTTCTCCGTGACCGCAGTGATGGTCGACGTGCGCGTCACATGGCTACCCAGCAGCAGCGGAAGGTGAAAGCTGACGCGGCCACCCGCCCACATCCGGCGCGGCAGCTGCACCGGGGGCAGGAAGCCGCCCCGGGCCGGATGCCCATCGGGGCCGAGTGCCGCCGGCGGCTTCACATCCCAGAAATACAGCCAGTGATGGAGCAGCGGCATTGCATCCCCCGCCGCCAGCGCGCCTTCACCGCCCAAAGCGACGGCGAGCGCATTGCTCCGCGCCGGGTCGAGCGTGTCGGTCGCTTGTTGGCTGCGCCCGATCCAGGCTGCAAATTCGCTCATACGTCTCGTCCTTGTGTCTTGGCCATATCCGCCCCCCGCTGGTGCAGCCATGCCAGACCGGCGCGCGGCCAAGCAACCACGATCGGCAGCCCGGTTTTAGTTGACTATAGAGCGCATCCGCAATTCATTGGCCAACATAGGGTTACTCGGGCGGGTGGGTTGTCAAAACATGCGCTTTCGATCAGCACGGCGGTGCATGACCAGCAACGCCGGCCGGGGACCCTCTCGATCAGCTGGGGCATGCCCGAGCGCGGCGTGCCAGCGCAGGCATTGTCGGCCTATCACCAGGTGTTTACGGCGGCGGCGGCCCTGGGCACCACCATCTGTGTCGCCTCGGGCGATCACGGCTCGGTCGACCAAGCGGATGGAGCGGGCAATCTCACCGTCAATGTCGATCATCCTGCGTGCGATCCGCTGGTCTTGGCCTGCGGTGGGACACAGATCGATGAGAACGTGGATGTGGTCTGGAACGGTGGCTCTACGCTCGATCAGGGCGGCTGGGCGGGCGGTGGCGGCGTCAGCGAGAGGTTCGCCTTGCCGGATTATCAGCGCATGGCCGGTGTTCCCGCGTCGATCGTCACAGCACAGCCGGGTCGCGGCGTGCCCGACATCGCCATGTCCGCAGTCAATTATTTCACGCGTTGCGATACGTATGAGGGGCCAAGCGGTGGAACCAGCGCGGTGGCGCCGCTGATGGCGGCGCTGGTCGCCCGGTTCAATCAGGCGAAGGGTAAGCCGGTCGGCTTCCTCAATCCGTTCCTCTATGCCCATGCCCGCACGTTCCGGGACGTGATCAGTGGGACCAATGCGCTGAGCGGAGGTCCCGGCGGGTATGCCGCCGGCCCCGGGTGGGATACGGCCAGCGGTCTTGGCGCGCCGGACGGCACGGCATTGCTCAATCTGTTGTAGTCACGCTGCCGGCATCGCCCGGCCGCGCGCCGGCTAATGTCTGTTCCCGGTCAAGGCCTCGGGCGCATCGGCGACCACCGCCAACAGCGTGGCCCAGGCCGCGACATTCTGGCGCATTTGCTCCGGGTCGATGCGGTCGAGCGTGTCCTCCGGCGTATGGTGGTAATCGAAATAGCGCAGCGCCGACTGGTTGAGATCAACCCCCGCCACGCCCAGCGCCAGCATCGGCTCGACATCGGTGCCGCCATCGACAACCCCCCTGCCGCGCACCACACCCAGCGGCGCCAGCGCGGCGGCCAGCCGGTCCGCAACAGGCTTGGCGTCCTCGGGCAGTTTGGTGCCGAAACGCCAGACCCGGTCCGCGCCCAGATCGCTTTCGGCGGCCAGCGCATGTGGCTCCGTGCCGTGGGCCCTGGCATAGGCAAGACCGCCGAAGCCGCCGGTTTCCTCGTCGCCGAACCAAACCACGCGGATGGTGCGCCGGTGCGGTCCGCCGGTCATCATCAGCTTTGCAGCAGCAGTGGTGATGGCAATGCCCGCGCCATCGTCGATCGCGCCGGTGCCAAGATCCCAGCTGTCGAGATGCCCGCCGATCAGGATGACTCCAGCGTTGGGGTCCGTACCCGGAACTTCGGCCACGACATTGCCCGACGTGCGCATGCCGATCTGGTGATCGTCGAGGTCGAGGTGCAGCATCACCGGCTTGCCCAGCAGCACCATGCGTTCGAGATTCTCGGCATCGGCGACCGACAGCGCCGCCGCCGGAATTGGTACGACGCCGGGCGCGAAATCGGTGACCCCGGTGTGCGGCCCGCGCCCGTGATCGGTGCCGACCGAGCGGATGATGATCGCCGCCGCGCCCCGGATCGAGGCTTCGCTCGGCCCGTCGAAACGCACTTTGCCGGCACTGCCATAACCTGAGCCATCCTGCGTCGGCTGCATGGCGTTGGAGACGAAGACGATCTTGCCCTTCAGGCTCCCCGGAGCCGCGAGCAGCATGTCGTTGAGGCTGGCGAAATACACCAGCGGCAGAGTCAATCCGCCTACCGGCGTCGGCGCCGAATTGCCCAGCCCGGCGATCCGCAAAGCCTGCGGATAGGGCGAGACCACGGCCGCGCTTTCGGTGCCGCGCTGCCACACCGGCAGGGTGAACGCTTCGACATGGACATTGCTGAAGCCAAGCGATTTGAGGCGCGGCACTGCCCAGTCGCGGGCGCGTGCTTCGGCTTCGCTGCCATCCATGCGCGGCCCGACTTCCGTAGTGAGCCCGGCGACGATGCCATAGGCGGTGTCATCATGCAGCGCGCGCTCTTGCAAGGCTGTAACGGCGGGATCCACCGGCGTTGCCACAAAATTGTCCGCCTTGCGCGGCGACGGCGCGGCGATGGCCGGCCCCGTTGCGGCCTGCGGCGAAGCCGGCTGTGCATGGGCACATGCCGCAACGGGGCCGGCCAGCATCAGCGATGCGGCGATGGACAGGGCTCTTGGCGTCATTGGTTATCCTTCAGTCTGAAACCTGGCGAACTGTCAGCGGCCGCCAACCTCACTTCATCGCGGTCGAAACCGCAACAATCGGCAGCAGCACCGCGCTGGCACCGACCCTGCCATGTTCGATACTGACCGTCTGTTTCTGAAAATCTGCCGGCTTGGCGAAGAAGATATTGGGCACATAGGTTTGCGGATTGCGATCATACAACGGGAACAGGCTCGACTGGATCTGGACCATGATCCGGTGGCCGGGCTTGAACACGTAATTGACGGTGGGCAGGCGGAATTTGTATTCTTGTACCGCGCCGGCGGGCACCGCTTCGGGATGTTCGAAGCTATGGCGATAGCGGCCACGGAAGATGTCGAGGCTGATCGGCAATTGGTATCCGCCCATCTCGGGATGATCGGCATCGGTCGGCGGGTAGACGTCGATGATCTTGACGACAAAATCACCGTCGCTGCCGCTCATCCGCGCGAAAATATCGGCGAAGGGCGCACCCTCGACCCGCACCGCGTGGCGCAGCACCGGCGTTTGATAGCTGAGCACGTCGGGCCGGCTCGACACAAAGCGTTGGTCCTGCACCAGCCACGTGATCCAGCGGGCATGGTCGCTGAACGATATCGGCGGCGGCAGGAACGGCACCGGCTTGGCCGGGTCGGAGACATAGGCATCCTCGCCGGCATCACCTTGGCCGAAACCCAGCGCATTGTCGCCCCGCAGGTACAGCGGGGTCAGCGCCTGCTGACCCGTGCCGGGCCAATCGGCGAACTTGTCCCAATGGTTCACCGCCGGGTTGTAGATCAGCACCGGCGGGGTCGGCTCGGCGGGTTTCTCGTCCTTGAGATAGGTGTCGAAGAACGGGATCAGCGTGTCGCGGCGGAAATCGGCAGCGGTGTCACCGCGCCATTTCAGCGCGCCCAGATTCTCCGCCGAGCGGTTGACCTGGCTATGATACCATGGCCCCATCACCAGGTGATTGCTGCTGCTCAGGCCCTTCG
>JANXUK010000094.1 GCA_025356275.1 Sphingomonadales bacterium
CGCGGCATGTGCACCACAAGCGTGATGCCAAGCCGATCCAGCATGACCGCCATGCGAAGGCGACCATGCCGGCGACCGCGCTGCGTCATCATCGATATCACGCTCAGCCCGCGCCAAAGGCGGTGCATCGCAAGCATCAGGCCATTGCGGCGCCCATGCCCAATGCTGCGCCCAGCTCCGTGCACCATCACGCCGCCAGGGCGCCACGCCGCCGGTCATTCGATGCGGCGTTCAAGGACCTGCCGGCCGCGCCACCTCTTTCCAACTAGGCCGCCCAACCAGGCTGGCCAACCGGCATTCCGCATGCGAGCGGCGCGTGTTCACCCCTCGTTCAATGGGCATGCTGCACTTGCGGCATCAGAGGTGTCGGCGGAACTGCGCGGGGTTTTCGTTGACACGCCTGCGAGCGCTCCCTATCGAGAAATGATATATTATCACATTAATGCGAGGGTCGCGTGGTCGGCGCTAAACGTTTCAAGTCTTGCATGGGAAAGTCGACTCCGAAACGCGGTCGGGCCTGCGTGATTGCGGGCGCCGGCATGCTGCTCCCGGTGCTGGCGCATGCCGCCGACGCCCCGCCCGCCCCGCCGCCCGCACCGCCGCGCGTCACCGCCCCGGCCGCCGCCTCGGCCAAGGATATGCCAGCCCCGGACATCGTCGTCACCGCCCGCCGGCTCGACAGTGCGCGCGACGCGATCCGCGCCAGCCTCGGTGCATCGACCTATGCGCTTTCCGCCGCCAGCATCGCCAACATCCCCGGCGGCGAGAACCAGCCGCTGAGCGACATTATCCTGCAACTGCCGGGGATCAGCCAGGATCAGTTCGGCCAGTTTCATGTGCGCGACGATCACAATGGCCTCGAATACCGCCTCAACGGCGTGGTTCTGCCCGAAGGCATCGCGGTGTTCGGCCAGTCGCTGAGCCCGCAATTGATCGACAAGCTGGAGTTGATCACCGGCGCATTGCCGGCGCAATACGGGCTGCATACCGCCGGCATTATCGACATCACGTCGCGGCGCGATGTGACCAATGGCGGCTCGGTCGGGCTGTATGGTGGCAGTTTCGGCACCATTCAGCCCACCGCCGAGCTGCATGGCGGCAGCGGCAACACCAGCTATTTCCTCACCGCCAGCTACACCCACAACTCCCTTGGCATCGACAATGTCAGCGCCAGCCGCGACGCCATCCATGACCGTAGCGATTCTGGCAATGTCTTCGGCTATGTCGATCACATTCTGGGCAGCCAGGACCGGGTGGCGCTGACTTTTGGCTATACCGCGCAGCATTATCAGATCCCCAACCCCGCCGGATTGCAGCCCGCAAACGGCTATGTCGTGAACGGCGTGTCCGCTTTCCCCAGCGAGGGTCTGGACGAGCGTCAGCGGCAGAGCACCAGCTTTGCGGTGGTCAACTGGCTGCACAATGGCGGCGATATTACGTGGAACGCGGCGGTGACGCTGCGCCAGTCCAGCCTCGATTACCTGCCCGATGCGCTGGGCGAGTTGCTGTATAATGGCATCGCGCAATCGGCGCAGAAGCGCGACCTGTCGCTCGGCGCGCAGATTGATGCGTCGTGGCAGCCTTCGGCGCAGCACACGATCCGCGCCGGGGCGGCCTTCGCCAATGACCATTCGGTGACGCGTACCGCCTCGACGGTGCTGCCGACCGACGCCTCGGCCCACGTCCCCGCGGGGGCGGCGCCCTTTGCCATCGACGATGCGACCAGCCGGATCCAGCGGACATATAGCGTTTATGTGCAGGATGAGTGGCAGCTCGGCCCCCGGCTGACGTTGAATTATGGCGCGCGGTTCGACGATAATTTCGGGCTGCGGCATGAGGATCAGCTGAGCCCGCGTGCCAATCTGGTGTTCAAGCCCTCACCGGCGACGACATTCCATGCCGGCTATGCGCGCTATTTCGCGCTGGCGCCGTTTGAGCTGGTGGCGGGGCAAACTATCGCCGCTTTGGCCAATACCACCGCCGCCCCGCCCGGCACGCAGGACACGATCCCCTTTGCCGAGCGGCAGAATTACTTCGACGTCGGGGTGTTGCAGAAGATCACGCCGCGCTTGTCGCTGGGCGTGGATGGCTATTACCGGCGCTCGACCAATCTGATTGATGAGGGGCAGTTTGGCGCGCCGATCATCCTGACGCCGTTCAATTATGCGAGCGGGCTGGTGCGCGGAGTCGAACTGACCGCCAATTATGCGCGCGGCGGGCTGACTTTGTATGGCAATCTGGCCTGGGCCAAGGCCACGGGACAGACCATCACCTCCAGCCAGTTCAATTTCGCTGCCGATGAGCTGGCCACCATCGCCGCGCATGCGATCCATCTCGATCACGACCAGACCTGGACCGGGTCGGGCGGGGTGGCGTATAAGTTCGGGGCCGGGCGGCTGGCCGGGCTGCATCTTAGCGCCGACATGATCTATGGCTCCGGACTGCGCACCGATCTTGTGCTGCCCAATCTTGCCCTGCCCAATGGCGGCAATGTGCCCAATGGCGCGTCGCTGCGGCCCTACGCCACGGTCAACGCATCGGTCGGATACAAGATCAAGGCGGCCGGGCTCGATCTGCGGCTCGATGTCGTCAATCTGCTGGACCGGGTCTATGAGATCCGCGACGGCATGGGGGTGGGCGTCGGCGCCCCGTCCTATGGCGAGCGCCGCGGGGTATTTGCCGGGGTGACCAAGAAGTTCTGAGCAGGTGCTTATTTCGCCATCAGCGCCGCATCGATGCCCTTGGCGCGCTTGTAGGCGGCGCGGTCGCGCAGCGGGGCGAGATAGGCGTCGAAGCTGGGGCGAGGGGTCAGCATCTTGAAATTCAGCCTGAAATCCAGCATCGAGCCGACATAGACATCGGCCGCGCTGAACGCGCCGCCCGCCACGAACGCCTTGCCGGCGACCGCGTGTTCCAGCGTATCGATGGCGAGGTCGAAACTGCCGAAACCGGCCATGCCCTGCTTACCCTCGGGCACTTCCCAGCCGATGGCCTTGGCGGTGAACACCGCCTCGATCGGGCCCGCCGCGAAGAACAGCCATCGGTAATAGTCGTGGCGCTCCGCCGGGGCAGGGGCGAGGCCAGCGGCGGGAAAGACATCGGCCAGATAGGTGCAGATCGCCGCGCTTTCGGTAATTGCATGGCCATCGTTGACGATGGCGGGCACCTTGCCCATCGGGTTGATCGCCAGATACTCCGGCGTCTTCATCGACCCGCCATAGTCCAGGACCACCGTCTCATACGGCACGCCCGTCTCTTCCAGCATCCAGCGGACGATCTGGCCACGCGATGCCGGATTCGTATAGAATGTCAGCACCGTCGTTTCTTTCCACCCGGCTTACCAGAACAGGATGGGAACAGGCGGGCGGCGGTCAAGCCCCGAAACGCTCCCGCAAAGCCAGCAGCGCCAGCGCCGCCTTGGCCGCCTCGCCGCCCTTGTCCTTCTGGGCAGGATCGGCGCGGGCGTTAGCTTGCGCCTCGTTCTCGACGGTCAGGATGCCGTTGCCGATGGCCAGCCCGTCCATGGTCAACGCCATCAGCCCGCGCGCGCTTTCGCCGGCGACGATCTCGAAATGATAGGTCTCACCCCGGATTACCACCCCGATGGCGACATAACCGGCATAGTCGCCAGTGCCATCGGCCAACGCAATCGCGCCCGGAATTTCGAGCGCGCCAGGCACGGTCAACACCTCGGCCTGATGCCCGGCCGCCTTGAGCGCCGCCTTGGCCCCGGCGATCAGCTGATCGTTGAGATGCGCATAAAACCGTGCTTCGACAATGAGGAATTTGGCCATATGGGTGCTCCCGAAATCAGATAATGGCGCGTTCGCCAACGATGGACAGGCCGTAACCCTCCAGCGCCACCAGCGCATGATGCGTGTTGGTCAGCAGGACCATGTCATGCACGCCCAATTCGGCCAGGATCTGCGCGCCGACGCCATAATCGCGCAGTTCCTCAGTCGCGATCATCTCCCCGGCACGCAGCCGCTCCCGGATCGCGATATGGCGCGACATTGCCCCGGCCATCGGTTGATTGATGATCACGATCACCCCCGCCCCGGCCTCGGCAATCAGCTCCATCGAGCGATTGAGCAGCGGACTGCGATCGGTTTCCTCGCCCAGAAGATCGGCAAAGATCGACAGCGTGTGCATCCGCACCAGCGTCGGCACTTCGCCATTGATGTGGCCCTTGACCAGCGCGATAGTCTCATCGCCGGTGGCCTTGTTGTAGAAGGTTGTGGCGGTCCATTCGCCGCCCCAGCGGCTGTTGAAACGGGTCTCGGCGCGCTTCTCGATCAGCCGGTCATGCTGGCGGCGATAGGCGATGAGATCGCGGATGGTGCCGATCTTGAGGTCGTGCATCCGGGCAAAGCCGATCATGTCCTCCAGCCGCGCCATGTGCCCGTCATCGCGCATGATCTCACAGATCACGCCCGAGGGGTTGAGCCCGGCCAACCGCGAGATGTCCACCGCCGCCTCGGTATGCCCGGCGCGGACCAGCACGCCGCCGTCCCGTGCGCGCAGCGGAAACACATGCCCCGGCGTGACGATATCATCGCGGCCCTTGGTGCCATCGATCGCTACCGAGACGGTACGCGCGCGGTCGGCGGCGGAGATGCCGGTGGTGACGCCTTCGCGCGCCTCGATGCTGGTGGTGAAGGCGGTTTCGTGGCGGGTTCCGTTGTTGCGGGTCATCAGGTCGAGGCCGAGCTGATCGATTCGCGCGCCGGTCAACGTCAGGCAGATCAGGCCGCGACCATGCGTGGCCATGAAATTGATCGCGTCGGGTGTGGCCATCTGCGCCGGGATGATGAGGTCACCCTCATTCTCGCGGTCCTCATCGTCGACCAGAATATACATGCGGCCATTGCGCGCCTCATCGATGATTTGTTCGATCGGGACCAGCACCGGGCGGTCGTCATTGCTGAGCAGGAAGCGGTCGAGCTTGCCCAGCGTGTCATGGGTAGGGTTCCAGCCTTGCTCGGCACAGTCCCGGAGCGTGTTGGCGTGGAGACCCGAGGCGCGGGCGAGGCCGGCGCGGGTCATGGTGCCATCGTTGATCAGGCGGCGGACACGGTCAATGGTGGGTGTGGTCATGGCGCGCCTGTATCACATTTCAATGTGCATGCAATCACATATCACAGCGTGGCGACATTACGCCCGCGTTGGCGCAGCCATGCGGAAGCGGCAGTCGCCACAATTCCGACGGCTACCGCGGCGGCAAGCCCGCTCCAATAATGGAATCCGAGGCGCTGCATCCCCTGAAGCACCGGCATCTGGACCGCGAACAGCGGGAACGCCAGTTGACCGAGCCAGCCCGCCGCTATGCCAAAGCGTCGCAGCCGCAGCCCGCCCGCCAGCATCAGCGGGCAGACCAGCAGCACAAAACCCATATCGAACAGCCCGCCATGCAGTCCGAGCGCCCATGCCGCGACGATCGCCGCCGGCATCACCACCAGCGCCAGCAGCGGCGGGACCGGCCATCCCAGCAGCAGGCGGGGCGGCGTATCGCCCCAGATTCGCGCCGCCGCCATGCCGATGACATAGGCCAGCAGGCAGCGCATAATACCGGGCAGCAGCGTGGCGGGCTTCGCGCCGAGGTCGAACGAGCCCCACGCCATCGCTGCCCACGCCATCCCGGCCAGCAGCGCTGCAAACAGCGCCGCCAGCCACCATCCCCGTAGCCGCCACAGGCCCAGCACATGCATGCTGTTCACCATCAACTCGGCAAAGATCGTCCATGCCGGGATGTTCAGCGGGAACGCGAAATAGCTCAGCAGCGCGGGCAGCAGCGCCAGATTGACGATGCTGACCCCGGCAAACTCCGCCAGTGAATGCGCACGCAAAAACACCATCGGCAGGCCGATCAGCCCGCCCAGCGCCATCATCGGCCACAACCGGCGATAGCGCGCCGCGATGAACCGCCACGGGTTCAGGCCGCCTGCCAACCGCGCCTCCTGCCCCCGCGCCATCAGGTATCCCGACAGCATCAGGAAGAAATCCACCGCCAGATAGCCGCGCCCGAACACGAATTTGCCGCCATAGACCGCGCGGGTATGCAGCATCAGCACGCAGACCGCCGCGACCAGCCGCAACAGTTCCAGCCCGGCAAAGCGGTTGCTGCGCGGCGATGCGGCCCCCGCCTGAGTCACTGCTGCTGCGGCATGGGATCGCCGGCATCGCCGCCGGGTGGAGTATCGCTCTTGTGGGCGCGGCGGAAATCGAACCGGATGCGCACCCAAGCCCCGATGATCGGCTTGCCGCCCAGCCGCGGCGGGCGCACCAGAAACTGCCACGCGGCCCGGCGCAAGGCGCGAGCCAGCCCGCTGCCGGGCGTTTCGTCCAGCTCCTGACAATCCTCGACATGGTAATCGGGGAGCGTCTTGCAGGCGATGATGGCCCAATTGCCACCCTCATTCGCGCCGGGGGTCATATAGCCCGAAAGCTCGGCGCCGGACGGTTCGCGGTACCATTCGGCATTGAACAGATGCGCCCCGCCCGGGCCGTCGCCGGGGCCATAGCTAGACCCGCCGGATGCGGCATCCGAGGATTCGGCGGCGTGGCTCGGCAGTTTGGAAATATCCCATGACGCGAAATCGGCATGCGACAGGTGGGTGAAGGCCGGCACCGTCTTGGGCATCGGCGGCTGTTCCACCGGGTGAACCTTGGCGCGTTCCTGGGCTTTGGGAGTCTTGGTGGGGGTCTTGCCGCCCGAGGGCGCGGTACGGACATCGATCGCCACCATCCGCGCCGGCACCCGGCCCGGACCAAGGTCGATCAACCCCATCTCGTACAGCGTGATGCCCAGCAGCAGTGTCAGCGCAAGCGCCAGCGCAAACGCGACCGCCCGGCTGCGCCGCGCTGCGTTGGGACGATAGGAGGAGAGCAGCGGCAACCCGGACGGCATGGTCGCCGCGACTACACGGGCAGGGGCAGGGCGACAATCGAAAGAATGTCGCGATGCAGCGACGTTTTGCGCGCTTGTGTCGAACGGGTGATGGCGAAGGAAAGGGTGGTGGACACACTTGGGCTCGAACCAAGGACCCGCTGATTAAGAGTTTTGGAATCACGCCTTTATGCTAGATTGCGACAGCTTGTTCTAGCTTGTTTAAGCGTGCAGGTTCAGTGACTTATCTGCTTGCTTTTTTGTGGGTGCTTGTCGTAGCTGCAACCTCCTTGCTAGAAATACGCTAGAATCTAGCGGCTAAGGAGCGTCATGGCGAAGATTACGAAGACCTTCGTGGACAAGGTCGCAGCGCCCGCCGAGGGCTACGCGGTTCACTGGGATGACAGCGTGAAGGGCTATGGCCTCCGCGTCTCCGCCCAGGGCAAGCGGGTGTTCATCGTCATGGGGCGGGTGGCGGGCAAATCCATCCAGTTCACCCTTGGACCCTACGGAACGCTGACCGAGGCCAAAGCGCGGGAGCGGGCGCAGAAGGTGTTGCAGGACATGCGCGAGGGGATCGACCCGCGCGCCGTGGTCAAGGCCGACGCCGCCATGAAGGTAAGCGTGCAAGACGTTCTGGAATCCTACGTCGGTCGCCCCGGCAAGCTGAAAGACAGCACGGCGGGGGAGTATCGCCGCCACGTTGAGGTCTCGCTAGCCAAATGGGCGCAGCTACCCATCGCCAGCATCACCCGCGATATGGTGAAGGAGCGTCATGCCGCGCTCACCAAGGGCGGTCTGGACGGGAAGAAGGCAGCGCCCGCCAGCGCCAACGCGGCTTTCGTGACGCTGCGCATCCTGATCCGCTTCGCGATGGACGAGTACCGGCAGGCGGACGGGAAGCCGCTCATCACCGACAATCCGGTGGATGCGCTCAAGCGCCATTGGGCCAAGCTGGGCACCCGCACCGAGCGCTATGTCGATAAGCGCAAAATCGGTGAGGTCTGGAACAAGCTGCACGAAATGCGCGACGCGGTGCAGGGCTACGAGGCGCTAGCGTCCGTGGACCTCACTATTTTTGCGCTGCTGACCGGCGCGCGGCGCGATGAGATGGCGACGCTGACGTGGGATCGCGTGCATATCAATGACCACAAGCCCGCCGAATGCTGGTGGGACATCAAAGATCGCAAGCGTGGCGAGGATTTGGAGATGCCGCTATCGTCGCAGGCGGTGGCGCTGCTCAAGCTGCGGATGCCGAAGCCTAAGGTGAACGACGACGACCCAGAGCCAAGCCCGTTCGTGTTCCCCTCGTGGGGTAAGTCGGGCCGCATTCAGGACGCGCGCGCTCCGATGCAGGCGATAGGCGAAATCGTCGGAAAGCACCTGTCGCTCCACGACCTACGGCGCACCTTCACGAACATTGCCATACGCGAGTGCCGCATCGGCAAGATGGAGACGGACATGCTGACTGGCCACAAGCCGAGCAAGGACGACGTGACCTTCACCAATTACCTCAACCCGACTAAACTTTACGAATGGCTGACAACCGAAATACAGCAGATCGGTGATTGGATCGAGCAGCAGGCCGCCGTCGCCGCCAGCAAGAACGTGATCCCAATCCAGCGCCTCGCGTGACGCACGGCAGGGGCCGCTAGCGCCGGGGTAGCAGCCCCGAGCGCCGCGCGCCGCAGGTGCAGCGGCGGCGCGGTGCCGATCGCGCACCAGCGCGGCCCACAGCGGGACACTCCGTTCGTCGCAAACCTGTGGCGCATCAAGGTAACGCAGCTTAATTCTACCTCACCCATGATGCCGTGCGCGGAATACGCGCAAGGAACCAGCCGCAAGGCAGGCGTCGACGTAGCAACAGCTCGTCCGCCTGCCTTTTTTATTGGCTGTCGGACAAGCACTCAAGGAGTGTGGCAGTGAATATCGATAAAACAGAAGCGCAAATCGAAGTGGCTATGAGGTCATTCGAGAAGAAAGGATTTAAGAGAGTCGGAGATGTGTTCTACTCGCCGCAGAGTCAGGTCCACATTGAAGACGGTCGGCCACCGTGGGCGGAACCAGTGTGGCAAGTTTCTCGCGTGCGATCGTTTTTGTTTGTGCTATAACTACCTTACCGGCCCGCCTTATCTGAGATAGGGTTGGGCTGGTCTTCTATCGGCTCCATCGTGGAGTGTTCACCCCGGCGCTAGGTTGCAGCGCGGAGCCGAGCTATGACCGAAATGACTTTCGACCAGCTATGCGAGCTGTTCGCCTACGCTCCCAAGCGCCGCCCCCTCGATACGAAGGAGGTCGCGGTGATCCTCGGGGTCCATCCCAACACCCTCGACCAATACCGCTTCCGTGGCGAAGGACCGCGCTTCTTCAGCCCGCCCGGTACGCGCCGCGTCTGGTACGCGGAACTCGACGTGCTGCGCTGGCTCGCGTCGGGCGCGAAGCAGAGCACGAGCGAACAGGTCGCAGCCTGATCCCATGACCCTCATCACGAATAGGCGGCAGGTAGCCACCCCTGCCGCCCGGAGTATCAACGTGAACAGCACCAAATATACCGATCTCGGGGAGAGGTCGCAAACTTCAACTTTTGCTCGGCAAAACGGAGCGGCGCAAAAAATTAGCCGGATGCCCCCGGCCAGTCTGCGGATTGATGGTGTCGGGGGACGATCGGTCGTCGGGGAGGTCGGTCATGCGTGATGATACGAATGCGCCTGATTGGTTGAAGGACGCGGAAGAACGCCAGCGCAATGGAACCGCTAATGTAAACATCGACTTTCGCACCCCCGAACAGAAGCGTGAGGGTGACAAGCACAGTGCAGCGCTAGTCGAGAACTTTGCGCGAATGGAAGAGGCAAAGGTTGCTTTGGAGGATAAGCGCCTTCAACGCGACCTATTGAAGCGCGGTCATCTACCCGGCGCAGCAACGGGACCACGGGAGCTTGTCGGAAGAGAACTTGGTGGCGTGCAGATGCACGCAATTGAATGGCTTTGGACCGGATGGATACCGAAAGGATATATCACCCTGCTGGCGGGCGAGACGGGCGCGGGCAAGTCCACCGTGTTTGCTGATGTTACGGCGCGCATTACCACAGGCAGACCGTGGCCGGGTGAGTTTGACTGCCCCAACACATGGCGGACGCCCGAGAGGGTGCTGTGGCTGGGGAGCGAGGACAGCATTGAGGAGATGACGGTGCCGAGGCTCACTGCGTGCGGTGCCAACCTCGGGAATGTGGTCGAGATTCAGGGTGTCATGCAGGAAGGCAAGCGCAACACCTTCTCGATGCAGGACGACTTAGAGGCGGTCGGGCAGTGGCTCGCCTATGCGCGAGAGCAGGGCAACCCGTTCGCCATGCTCGTCATTGATCCTGTCACCAGCTACCTTCCCGGTCAGAAGCTGCGCAAGGTGGACCTCAACGATGCCGGGCAGCTTCGCTCGGTATTGGAGCCTTGGCTGATCCTCGCGCAGACGCACAACATCGCCATCGTCTGCGTCACGCACTTCGCGAAGGACACGAACCGTGCCATGCTGCACCGTGTTCTCGGTTCCGCCGCGTTCGCCCAGACATGCCGCAGCCTATGCGCCGTAATTGAGCAGCCCGCGAACGGCGAGGACGAACCGGACCCGCACGCCAAGGTGTTCATGCAGGTGAAGGTCAATCTGCCGGAGCATCCCGGTGGCGCATGGAAGTTTCATACCGAGCGCGTCGAGGTTGGCGTTGACCACAGAAACGGCAAGCCGATCTATGCCACCCGCCCGGCATGGGATGAACTGGACAGCGCGCTGACCCCGAATAGCACCGTGGGCAAGGCGCGGGGACCAAAGAGCCAATACGAAGTGCCGTTCACGATGTGGTTCAAGGGCCTGCTCAACAATTATCCTGACCACGAGTGGTTGCCGGTCAGCACGGTCAAACAGGTCGCGCTTGGCGAAAAGGTCGTGTCGGCAAGCTGGTGGGACAAGCATAGCAGTGACCACATGCAGAAGGACAATCACAAGGGCGTGTGGATGTGCAAGCCCAAGACAGGCCCGGCTTAACCCCTGCTATGTGGTGAAAGTGGGGGGAGTGCAGTAAGGTGGGGAAACTGGGTGAAGTGCTAGCAACTCCTCACTTTGCACCACTGCCCCCACTTCACCACTTTCCCCACTTTGCAGGGTTCCCCTACGCGCATGCGCGTGGTCATTCGGGCCATGGCAATGCTTTTAGTTCACCATCCAAGATTTTGAGGGCTTCAAAAATTTGAGGTGCTTCGGGCAACTTAAATTGATCAGGCCTGACATACCGAAAATAGTTCGCAAAGTAGGGTTTGTTCAGACGATCCACGATTGCTCGCAAATTAGGAGCTTCAGATACAAAGCCCTGCAACTCGGCCTTGTTCAATGCTCTCACTAGCTTGTGGCCAATCTCATCACGGAGATATTCATCAGTAGCTGTTCCTCCATGATAAACGTAGGCGGACTTAAGATACAGCTCTAGACCAAGGCCGATGAGGAAAAATATCGATAGCGAACAAATCCCATTGAAAGCGAATTCTTCGGGTTCGGGCATATCCATATCGATGGCGTGATCGACGGCAGCTCTATAAAGCATGGCAGCAGACAGCGCATGACCCTCGCCGGATTTATAGAGCTTTCTTGCGATCTCGATGCTCATAGCTCGGCGCGGCCATAACCGCCACTTGGCCTTTGGCTTGCAAGTATGCCCGCGACTACCAAAGACATAAGGAGCAATTCGGCTTCGCTTCCCTTTAGAAGCTTCGCCCAATCTGGAATATCGAGGCGGCGATAGTCCTCTTTATGCTCTTCGCCGCATGGTCCCCTATCGTCGTTCTGACAAACTACCTCTCCAGTGGCATACATCGGACCGTGCGGGAGATAATGGTTCACATAATATATCCCGCCTCCGAGGCTGATGGCCGCAAGCCAAATTGCTCCAGCAGCGCATCGCCACACAGTATCGACAGTATCGGAAGGGATTGATCGAACATAGCTTGTGCGCGCTAACCCGGTCCAAATGGCCCAAGCGAATAACCAAGGGACGCCGCCATATAGTATGAGGGATTGCCAATCCCAGCCATTCTCAAGAAAGACGATAAAAAACCATAGCGGGCCGATCCAACGCGGAAACGGCGCGGGCGACCAATGTTGAATTTCTGACGATAGCATTAGCGAAGTCCCTCCCGACCAGCCTCCTACCATTTCTCTACATTGTGGTCACCACACACGGCCGACAGCGCCGGGCACAGGGGCACCAAAGCTGCACCGTCGCCAGCAGGGGTAAGCGCAACCCCGGCAACCGCTGTAGCGCCAGCGTAGCGGCCCGCCCGCATGTTGTCATCACCTGCAAATCGCCGACCCACAAATATGCAGTTTGACCGTCTGTTGCATCTGAACTGACCTAAGTAACTGTTATTACAGCAAAACAGCTTGCGGACCTTCAACCGGCCTCCCTACGCTCTAGCCAATAGCTAGCCGCATCAAGGTGGGAGTTCGATAAATGGCAGACGAAGTTGACACTCGCGTTTCCGCATCCCTCGATCCCGGCGTCATAGCGCTGATCGATGATTACGACGAGGACACCCGCCCTGTTCTTGGTCAGACCGAAACTGCACTTAGCATGGCGCACAAGGCGCTCGGTGCCATCCACGATGCCAAGGCAGCGGCGGCGACGAACAAGACCCTAACGCCCATGGCGCAGCTTGTGCAGGTCGATGACTTCGCGACCAAGCAGATGCAGCCCGTCATGAAGGCGTGGGGCAACGCGGTCGAAGCGCTGAATAATAACGTGCAGAACTTGGAGAAGGAGTTGATGGCGCCTGTCCAGCAGCGCGCGACTGCCTCAATGGCGTCGGAAATCCGGGCACACTTCAAAGCGATGGAGACCGGTCCGCGCATGAAGGCGATCCAGCAGGCTATCAACGAGGGCGATGATATCACCGTCACCGCCGTGCTTGGCGGTCGGTCGTACCTCTCCGGTCTCGACCCCGAGATGGCGGACAGCTTCTTGATGGAATGGCAAGCGAAGCAGCGCCCCGTCGAATCCAAGCGCCTGCGCGCCATGAAGAAGGCTGCGGACCTGCTCAACGACCGCGTGAAGATCCTCAAGAATGAATGGACCAAGGCGGTCGGCGTCCATGAGGAGACGAAGGAGGACGTGCAGGGCCGGAAAATCGTCACCAAGACGTGGACGCCTGCCGAAGTGCGCGAAATGGTGCGGAAGGCAAATATCCCCTTCGCCGTGCCGGTCGGCTGACCCCCTGATCTAAACAGTTCGAGGCATCTGATGACGAATATCATCCCGCCCCCTTGGGGCACGGAGTGGAAGCCACCGCCTGCACCCGTTCCGACCGACCTGACCACAGGGCACGCGGGGCAGTGGCAACCCGGCGAAAGCGGCAATCCGCGTGGCAGACCTCCCGGTCGCCCCGACAAGCGGCTGCTCGCCACTGAGCAGATGCTTCAGGAAATGCGTGGAATCGTTAGTGTCCTCGTTTCCAAAGCCCTGGAAGGCGATACCGGCGCGGCATCCCTCGTTCTGTCCCGCGTGCTGCCGTCGCTCAAAGCGCAGGCGGAGAAGGTGCAATTCGAGTTTGATGCCAGCGCCACCATCAGCGAGCAGGTTGCCCAAGTGCTGGATGCCATCGCTGCCGGTGCGCTCGCCCCCGATGTGGGGCGCGTCATCATCGAGTCCATCAAGGCACTCGCGGACGTGCGCGCCAGCGAGGAGCTGGAAGCCCGCATCGCCGCGCTCGAAGAGAAGCAGCCATGAAATCGCACGGATCGGCAAAATCGGATCGCGTTGCAAAAAGCGGTGATGCGTCCGGCACCCGTCAGATTGACACCATAGGGAGACGATGATGGCGATCATCAAGACCGAACGTAACTTCGTCTATGCCTACGACCCGCAACCGGACGATGTGTTTGTGCGCGCATCGTTGCTTGGACCGGGTGATGAACCCGGCACGCGCACACCACGCCACCTACGCTACCTGCCTATCACCGAATATCAGGGGCTGGTGGAATGGGCGGTCAGCATGGCGGACCAGATGGCGTTCCCCATCCACGTCCTGCCGCTCAGCTACGAGGACATGCTGGTGCCGGGACGCATTCAGCCGTTCCGCGATGCCGTCGCTCGCATGACCGATCAGCAGCGCGGTGCCATGCGCGCTGCTGTGGTCAATAGCATGTGCGAAGTTCTGCGCGACTGTGACGACTGGAACGTCCGCTCCGACGCCTACGACATTCTCCATAAACTGAAGGTGATCCACCATGACTGACAAACGCGAACCCATCGTGCCGAAAGGCTCCGCCGACCTGCCGCTTGAGGAGCGCCGCCGCCTACAGCGTGAGCAGGAGAAGGAGATTCGGGAGGGCATCACCCGCCGCCACCTGCACCTGCGGACCGAGGAATGCGCGCTGGATCGCCGGGGCTGACCACAGCATGTCGCTCCGCACCCTCCAGCGCCGTGTTGCGAAGATCGAGAAGGCGCGTCAGCCAATCCGCTCGCCCTTCGTAATCATGTACGGGTCGTTCGAGGCGTTCGTGGACCTCACCTACGCGGACATACGCGCCGGGAAGCTCGACGACCGGGACATGCTGGACATCATCGAGGCGCTGCGCCGCTGGGAAGTTCAGGGTGTTTGGGCGATGGCGTAGCCCGTGCAGCCTGACTCAGCGCCAGCGTGGTTACTAGCGTGGCACGAGCAGCGCGGTTCGGCAGTGCCCGCACCATCACCGCCCGTCGCACCCAGACCCGCACCGATGCCGAAATCTTCGGGACCGAGTAAGCACCAGCTTCAGGTTCAGGCGCGCGAGCAGCGGAAGCAGGAGCGGGCGCACGTTGGCGAAGGCTTCGTTGAACCCGAGCGCTGGGCGTATGATGGCGGGATACGTCGCGGGTTCGTGATCGACATGGATTTCAACCCGCCGCGTGTCATCCGTAAGATCGGCTGGCAGCACTGCCTTAAGTGCCGGAAGCCCTGCTTCTCCGAGGACGTAGTGCGATTGCGCCTGTGCGACCTCTGCCGGGAGGACGAAGACCGCTTCACATGAGATCAGTTTGCGCGGGTGTACCGAACGCCCAACCCGCGCCGAGGTTAAGGCCACCGACCCTCGTTACGAACATCGGAGCCAGCAGCGGGGTAAGGTTTCCTTCTGCCACCTGACGCTGTCAGCACCCTGCGCCTTCGGGCGTGGGGTGCTGCTATGAGCAGCCAGAGCGGCTAGAAATACGCTAGAACGCAAACGGGACGCAGCTTTTGACCTCGCGCCGGTGTCCACTAATGCGTTGTATTTACTAGGAAAATATGGTGGACGCACTTGGGCTCGAACCAAGGACCCGCTGATTAAGAGTCAGCTGCTCTACCAACTGAGCTATGCGTCCATACCGGGGCAGCGAGGAGATCACCTGGTCGACGC
>JANXUK010000122.1 GCA_025356275.1 Sphingomonadales bacterium
GCGCAACCGTCGCTGACAACGCGGTCTCCCGTCCGAACACCTGCAAACAGCGTCAGCCTAAGTCCCCGAACTTGCAGGGCAAAATAGGGGCCCGCACGCATCCCTAAGATATTGATATAGATACATAAAAACCTTGGTGCACCCGACAGGATTCGAACCTGTGACCCCTGCCTTCGGAGGGCAGTACTCTATCCAGCTGAGCTACGGATGCGTGCCGATCCGGCGGTTAGCAGCGCCGCCGCGCCAGCGCCAGCGTCTTTTGCCGGGCGCCCGGATTTTCGCCGCTGGGCCACAACAAATGCCTGTGACACAGCGAGCTAATAATCCATTTTACACCGCATTAACAAATTCGCAAGCGGCGCCCGGTATTACGCTGCTCATGTCATCGCTCCCCCCCCATTCGAGCCAACCGCATCACAGCGGCGCGCCGGCGCGTCGTTCTGCGCAGCTGGATCTCGCCCGAAAATGGGCGGCGTTGCATGAGGCGGCGGACGCGATTGCCGTGCTGGCAGGCGGGCCGGCGCCGGAGCTGACGCCCGAGATGGCCGCTTTGCCGCACACAGTGATGACGCTGGTTGGCACGCGGCGCGTAATGCTGGAGGAAGGGATCGGCGATCTGATCGCCATTCTGGAGCCCGGGCTGAAAGCACTGCTGTCGATCCATGCCAGGGGCACCGACGCGATCGGCCCGGCGCAAGCACTGCTGGGCGAATTCAACGCGGCGCGCGAAGGTCTGCTGGCGCTGACCCAAGCGAGCGGGCGACCTGCCGGGCGCTGAGCACCCGGCTAGCCACAGGCTTCCATCGGTACCAGCAGGGTAAGCGGCGAGGCACCAGCCCCGCCGCCAAACCTTATTCGCCGTCGCCGGTCGCCGGCTTGGCCCCGGCTCGTTTGGCGCCATCCTTCTTCGCGCCATCCTTTTTAGCGGTGCGCTTGACCAGACGCGGCGGCGCCGGGGTCAGCTCGAACGCCAGCGCGCCATCCTTCAGCGAGACATGCACCTCGCCGCCATGCGCCAGTTTGCCGAACAACAGTTCCTCCGCAAGCGGTTGCTTGACCTTCTCCTGGATCAGCCGCGCCATCGGGCGCGCGCCATACAGCTTGTCATAGCCCTGCTCACCCAGCCATTCGCGTGCCGCGCCATCGAACTGGATCTGCACGTTCTGGTCGGCCAGCTGCATCTCCAGCTGGAGGATGAACTTGTCCACCACCCGGCTGATCACATTGGTTTGGAGGTACGCGAAGGGCACGATCGCATCGAGCCGGTTGCGGAATTCGGGGCTGAACATCAGCTTGACCGCTTCCTCGCCGGCGTCATGTTTCGATGTGTCGCCAAAGCCGATCCCTTGGCGCGCCATGTCCGACGCGCCGGCATTGGTCGTCATAATCAGCACGACATTGCGGAAATCGACGGTCTTGCCGTGGTGATCGGTCAGGCGGCCATTGTCCATCACCTGCAGCAGGATGTTGAACAGGTCAGGATGCGCCTTCTCGATCTCATCCAGCAGCAGCACACAATGCGGCTGCTGATCAATGGCATCGGTCAGCAGGCCCCCCTGATCGAACCCGACATAGCCCGGCGGCGCGCCAATCAAACGGCTGATCGAATGCCGCTCCATATATTCGGACATGTCGAAGCGTTGCAGCGGAATGCCCATGATCGTCGCCAATTGCCGCGCGACCTCGGTCTTGCCAACCCCGGTGGGCCCGGAGAACAGGAAGCTGCCGATCGGCTTGTCCGGATCGCGCAGGCCGGCACGCGACAGCTTCATCGCGCTGGCCAGCAGGTCGATTGCCTGATCCTGCCCGAACACCACGCGCTTGAGGTCGCGGCCGAGATATTCGAGCACCTTCTTGTCGTCCGATGACACCGATTTGGCGGGAATGCGCGCCATCGTCGCGATCACCGCCTCGATCTCGCGCTCGGTAATCACCTTCTTGCGCTTGGACAGCGGCACCAGCATCTGCATCGCGCCGACCTCGTCGATCACGTCGATCGCCTTGTCGGGCAGCTTGCGGTCGTTGATATAACGCGCCGACAGTTCCACAGCGGTCTTGATCGCGCCAGGCGTATATTTGACCTTGTGATGGTCCTCAAAGGCGGTGCGCAGCCCCTTGAGGATCTTGATCGTGTCCTCGATAGTAGGCTCATTCACGTCAATCTTCTGAAACCGGCGCAGCAGCGCCCGGTCCTTCTCGAAATGGTTGCGGAATTCCTTGTAGGTGGTGGACCCGACGCAGCGGATCGTCCCGCCCGACAGCGCAGGTTTCAGCAGGTTGGAGGCGTCCATCGCCCCGCCGCTGGTCGCGCCGGCACCGATCACGGTGTGGATCTCATCGATAAACAGGATCGCGTGCGGCATTTTCTCCAGCTCGCTAACGACCTGTTTCAACCGCTCCTCAAAATCGCCGCGATAGCGTGTGCCCGCCAGCAGGCTGCCCATGTCCAGCGAATAGATCACCGCCTCCAGCAACACCTCGGGCACGTCACCCTCGACGATCTTGCGCGCCAGCCCCTCGGCGATCGCGGTCTTGCCGACGCCGGGATCGCCGACATAGAGCGGGTTGTTCTTGGAACGGCGGCACAGGATCTGAATCGTGCGATCGACCTCCGGCCCGCGCCCGATCAGCGGGTCGACCTTGCCGTTCAGCGCTTTCTCATTGAGGTTGACGGTGAACTGGTCGAGCGCCGATTCCTTCTTGTTGCCACCCGACGGCTTGCTCTCCGACTTCTCCTCGGGGTGCGGCGCGTCATGGTCATGCCCACGCGCCGTTTTATCCTCGATCCGGCGCCCGCCCTTGCCGATGCCGTGGCTGATGAAGCTGACCGCGTCGAGCCGGCTCATGTCCTGCTGTTGCAGGAAATAAACCGCGTAGGAATCCCGCTCGGAAAACAGCGCGACCAGCACATTGGCACCGGTGACGGTATCCTTGCCCGAGGATTGAACATGCAGGATCGCGCGCTGGATCACCCGCTGGAACCCGGCGGTGGGGGCCGGGTCGCCCTTGTCCTTGGTTTTCAGCGACTGATACTCGGCATCCAGATATTGCTTCACCGCCTCGCCCAGATCGCCCAGCTCGACCCCGCAGGCAGTCATCACCTCGGCGGCATCAGCATCGTCGATCAGCGCGAGCAACAGATGCTCCAGCGTGGCATATTCATGCGCCCGCTCGGCGGCATGGGCCAGCGCGGCGTGGAGCGTTTTTTCCAGACTTTGGGCGAAACTGGGCATCGAGGGCACTTTCGCTGCGGGAGTCGACGGGGCAGGCTCTGAGGCGAACGGGCCAGTCTACCCACCAAGGGCTATTACAGGATATGACGAAAGATGGTTAACCAAGCCTTTACGTACAAGAGGGGGCGGCGGATCATCACGGTTTGCGCCCGAACAGCGCATCGGCGGCCAGCCGGTGCGCCAAGGCACGGTCGCAGTGCGCGGTGACCCGGGCGATCTCGGCATGGAGCAGCGCGATGCGGGCATCGCATTCGTCGCGGGAGTAGGGATCGAGGCTTTCGCGGGCGAGCAGGCTGGCCGCATCGCTGCGCGAGGAAATTGGGCTCAAGGGGCGATCGTCGTCCTCCATTGCGATGCAGCATCGGATGGCTTGCGCTTGCTGTCAACTGCCGGCACATAGGGGCACGGATTGGGGTGCAATTCCAGGTAGCAGGGCTCAGAGGACACAAGTCATGACGGCACAGGTCATTCCGGCGGAAATGACGGCGATCAGCTTCGCAGCGCCGGGCGGGCCGGAGGTGCTGGTGCCCACGCGCATTGCCGTGCCGGTCGCCGGCCTGGGGCAGGTGGTGATCAAGGTGGCTTTTGCCGGCGTTAATCGCCCCGACGTGATCCAGCGTCAGGGGTTCTATCCACCGCCGCCGGGCGCCTCGCCGATCCCTGGACTGGAGATTTCGGGCACGGTCGTCGCCTGCGGCGATGCGGCGGGCACGCAATTGGTGGGTCAGGAGGTTTGCGCGCTGGTCACCGGCGGCGGCTATGCGCAATATTGCCTGGCCGAGGCAGCGCATTGCCTGCCAGTGCCCGGCGGGCTCAGCCTGGCCGAGGCTGCCGCCATCCCGGAGACTCTGTTCACCGTATGGCACAATGTGTTCGAGCGCGGCTATGCCCGCGACGGCGAGACCATGCTGGTCCATGGCGGCACCAGCGGCATCGGCAGCATGGCAATTATGCTGGGCAAGCTGTTCGAGATGGAGGTGATCGTCACCTGCGGGGGGCCGGATAAGTGCGCCCGCGCGCTCGAAATCGGGGCCGCGCATGCAATCGATTATAAGGCCGATGATTTCGTTGCCGAAGTGGCGCGGATCACCGGCGGCAAGGGCGTGCATCTGGTGCTGGACATGGTGGCCGGCGATTATGTGGCGCGCAATCTCAAATGCCTGGGCGATGATGGCCGCCACATCACCATCGCGGTGCAGGGCGGCGTGCGCGCCGAGATCAACATGGCCGAGATCATGCGCCGCCGATTGATGCTGACCGGATCGACCCTGCGCGCCCGCTCGAACCAGTTCAAGGCGTTGCTGGCGCAGGAGATCGCGCAGAACGTCTGGCCGCTGGTCGAGGATGGTGCGCTGCGCCCGGTGATGGACCGCACCTTCCCGCTGGAGCAAGCCGCCGCCGCGCACACCCGCATGGAGGCAGGGGACCATATCGGCAAAATCGTGCTGGAGGCCGGGTGAGCGCTACGCTGATCCTGCATGAGGACCCGTGCAGCGGCAATTGCTACAAAATCCGGCTGACCGCCGCGCTGCTGGGCTTGCCGCTGGAGCGCCGGTTCTACGACATCCGGAAAGGCGAGACGCGCACGCCCGAATTTCTCGCCCATGTCAACGCCAACGGGCGCATTCCCGTGCTCCAGATCGGCGAAAGGTTTCTGCCCGAGAGCAACGCGGCCTGTTGGTATCTCGCCGATGATGGCAGCTGCCGGCTGATCCCCACGGACCGTTTTGCGCGCGCCGACATGCTGCGCTGGATGTTTTTCGAGCAATATAACCACGAACCCAACGTTGCCACCCTGCGCTTCTGGCTGGGCATCATTGGCGAAGCCGGCCTCAGCGATGCCCAGCGCGCAGCCATCCCCGCCAAGCGCACGGCCGGCGATGCCGCACTGGCGCTGATGGATGAGCATCTGGCAGCGCATGCGTGGTTCGCCGGCGACAGCGTCAGCCTCGCCGACATCGCGCTCTATGCCTACACCCATGCCGCCGGCGAGGGAGGATTTGACCTGGCCGTTTACCCCCATGTCACCGCATGGCTGGCACGGGTGGCGGCGCTGCCCGATTATGTGGCGATGGATTGATCGGCGCATACTCACCGCTTGCCGCGCGCCGCATCTTGGCCTAGGGGTTCGTCCCGCATCGGCCGCTCCGTAAGGGGCGGCCCTTATATTTTGCGCGGCGCGTTTTGCCGTCTTGCCGGAGAAATTTCGTGACCCAGCCAGCCCCGCTGATGCCGCACGCCACCGCCTCGTGGCTGGTCGACAATACCGCGCTGACCTTTGAGCAGATCTGCGATTTCTGTGGGCTGCACATCCTGGAGGTACAGGCCATGGCCGATGACCTGGCCAGCAGCAAATATACCGGGCGCGATCCGGTCCGTTCGGGCGAGCTGACCAATGCCGAGATCGAGCGCGGGCAGGCCGATCCAGCCTACCGCCTCAACATGCACAAGGCGCCGGTCAACGTCAGCCGCACCAAGGGCCCGCGCTATACGCCGGTATCCAAGCGGCAGGACAAGCCCGATGGCATCGCCTGGATCCTGCGCCATCACCCGGAGATTTCGGACGCGCAGATCGGCAAGCTGATCGGCACTACCCGCAACACAATCTCCGCGATCCGTGACCGCAGCCACTGGAACATCAGCAATATTCAGGCCAAGGACCCGGTGACGCTGGGCCTGTGTTCACAGCGCGAGCTGGACGGCATCGTCGCGCGCGCTGCCAAGAAGGCCGGCCTGGTCGATGAGGCCGCCGATGACGCTCGGCTGGGCGATGACCGTGAGGCGCTGATCGAGCAGCTGCGCGCCGAACGCGAAACCACCGTCCGCGTCGCGCATGAGGCCGCGCAGGAAGCCGAGGTTGCCGCATGGCTGCTGGCCAAGCGCACGGCGGAGGCCGAAGGCCAGGGCTAACATTGGGGCTGATACTTGGGCTGACATCGGGGAGCACCGGCGCGCCGACCAACGCGCCAACTTGCGTTCGGCCATAGCTTCGCCCAGACAGGCGCGATGGGGCAGGATAATCCGCTGACCGGCGCGCCGCCGTGGCTGACGCATTACGCGCATCCCTGCGCCTGGGATCAGAGTTTCGCGCCCCTCTCCCTGCCCGATATGTTTGCGCAAAGCGCCGCCGCCGCGCCGCTCCAGCCTTTGGTGGAGTTCTACGGCCGCGACTACAGCTACGCCGCGCTCCATACCGAAGCGCGGGCCTTTGCCGGCGGACTGCAACGGCTGGGGGTGGCCAAGGGTGACCGGGTCGGGCTGTTCCTGCCCAATGTGCCGATCTATGTCGCCGCCTATTACGGGGCGCTGATCGCGGGCGCGGTGCTGGTCAATTTCTCGCCGCTGTATACGCCCGATGAGCTGGCAGCGCAGGTCGCCGATTCGGGCACGAAGCTGTTGGTCACCATCAACTCCGCGGCGCTGCTGCCCAATGCGCTGAAGGTGCTGGAGCGTTCGGGGCTGGAGCGATTGGTCGTGGGCCGGCTCGCCGCGATGTTGCCCTTCGCCAAGGGCCTGGCGCTGCGGCTGTTCAAGCGGGCGCAACTCACCCCGCTGCCGCCCGATGCGCGCGTGCTGGCGTGGGACACGGTGCTGACACGCGCGGCGCCCACCCCGGTGCCGATCGACCCGCTCACCGATCTGGCGCTGATCCAGTACACCGGCGGCACCACCGGCAGCCCCAAGGGCGCAATGCTGACGCATCAGAACCTCAGCGCCAATGCCCGCCAGATCGACGCGATCGACCCGTTCCGGGGCCAGCGCGATGTGATGGTCGGCGTGCTGCCGCTGTTCCATGTCTTCGCCAATTCGGTGGCGCTCAACCGCACCGTGATCAATCGCGGGTGTATCGCGATGCTGCCGCGCTTCGAGGCCGGGCAGGCGCTGGCGCTGATCGCGCGGGTGCGGGCCACCGCGATGCCGGGCGTGCCGACGATGTATCAGGCGCTGCTCGATCATCCGCGCATGGCCGCCACCGATTTCACCTCGCTGCGAGCGTGCATATCGGGCGGCGCGCCGCTGACCGCGCAGGTCAAGGCCCGGTTCGAGGCGGCCAGCCATGCCAAGCTGGTCGAGGGGTACGGCCTGACCGAGGCCGCCGGCGTCGTCTCCACCAACCCCTACGCCGGTGACGATCACCCCGGCAGCATCGGCCAGCCCCTGCCCGGCACAAGGCTCGCGCTCGTCGACAAGCTCGACCCCAACGCCGATCCCGCGCCGGGCGAACCGGGCGAGCTGGTGATCGCGGGGCCGCAGGTGATGGCGGGATACTGGCGCCGCCCCGATGCCGAAGCCTCGGCCTTTGTGATGCGCGGGGGAACGCGCTGGCTGCGCACCGGCGATGTTGCGGTGATCGATGCCGACGGGTTCGTGCGGATCGTCGACCGGGTCAAGGACATGATCTCGGTCGGCGGTTTCAAGGTCTATCCCAGCCGGATCGAGGCCGCGCTAATGACGTATCCGGCGGTGAAGGAGGTGCTGGTGATCGGGGTGCCCGACCCCTATCTGGGTGAGCGCCCGCGCGCCTATCTGACGCTCCGCGAGGATGCGGACCGGCCGCTGCCCGATGCCGAAACGCTGGCCGGCTGGCTCAACGCCGGGCTGGGCAAGCATGAGCGGGTGGACAGCGTGGTGATCCGCGATGCCCTGCCCAAGACGATGATCGGCAAGCTCGATCGCAAGGCGCTGCGTGCCGAAGTGGGGGAAGGCTAGTGGATTGATTTTGACATTCGAGTCCCGCTTGCGGCAAAGGGTGCTTTCGAATGTCAAAATCATAAAATCTACTAGAAACAAATATCTAGCGGTTCTTATGTTTTCCGACATTTGCCTCTGCCCTTACCGTAAGGGATGCAAATGTCGGAAACGAACCACTAGAGCGGCTGGTCTGGCCAGCCAGGAAGCCTGTGCCATCCGGCGCGGAGTCTTTTGCCGCCTGCCGGCGGGGAAGCCTGTGCCATCCCGCGCCCCCTCCCGACCTCCCACAGGATGCACACTGAATGGGAGGTCGGGAGGGGCGCGGGATGGAATAGGCGGCGACCGTCAGGTCGCCAAACAAGCGAACTCCGCGCGGGATGGAACAGGCTGCCTTCACGAAAGCGCCCTTTCGCGCTTTTCGTCAAACCAACCTCAATTCGCCAGCATCAACCGCGGCTCACCTTCGGCATGCTGTGCACCGGCGCGGCGCTGGGCAAAGCGGCCCTCGACCTCGGCTCCCTGCTCGATAGTCAGCGTGTCGTAATGGACATCGCCATGGATATGCGCCGATTTCACGATCATCAGCGCCGCCACCGTGATCGTCCCGCGCACCGTCCCGGCCAGCCGCGCGGCATCGGCGGTGATCGCGCCGACGATCTCACTGCCCTCGCCCTGAACCAACGAGGCGCAGGTGATGTCGCCCTCGATATGGCCATCGATATGAAGATCGGCGGTCGCGTGGACATCGCCCTTCACGGTGATATCGGCGCCGAATACCGAGAAGGTCGACCCTGCCATGGCCTCAGTCTGCGACCGGATTGGGCGCGCCGAATGCGCCGGTTTTTTCTGAAACATGGGATCCAGCCTCCAGGAATGGGCGGGGGTTGACGGGACGGTCGTTGATCCGCACCTCGAAATGCAAATGCGGCCCAGTAGAACGCCCGGTACTGCCGATGGCGCCGATCACTTGCCCGGCGGCAACCTGCTGACCCAGCCGCGCACGGAACGCCGACATATGGGCATAGCGGGTTATCAACCCGTTCCCGTGATCGACCTCGATGCAATTGCCATAGCCCGAACGCTGTCCGGCGAAGCTGATCACGCCCCTGGCGGCCGCATAGATCGGCGCACCAACAGGTCCGCGAAAGTCGAGCCCGGGGTGAAACGCGCCGGCATGGGTGAACGGGTCGGAGCGATAGCCGAAGCCAGAGGAGATATATTGCAGGCTGGCCGGCAGCGATTGCGGCAGCCGCTGCATATCGCCATCCAGTGCGCTCATCCGCGCCAGACTGGCCCCCAGCCGGGCAAAGCGCGGATCGAGCGAGCCATCGGCGCTGGTGCTCATCGCCAGCAGCGGCCCGCCCATCGCGTCATTGCGCTCAGCGCCGCCCATCATCGCGGCAGGATTGAGGCCGAGCTTGCGCAGCGCGGCGGCATCGCCCTCGGCACGCCGGTCGGCATAGCGAGTCAGGCCCTCGACAAAGCTGAGCTGCCGCGCCTCCAGCCGCGCGAGGCCAGCCGCCTCGGGCACCGCCATGCTGATCTTGGAGATGGTGCGCGCCGCCTCACGCTTGCTGTCCGAAACGGTTTCGCCGGCGCGGCGATCATGCGGCAGGTCGCCGAGATGCGCAGTGACCACCTTGTCGATGAAATCCTGCCGACGGGCCAGCCCGTCCGCGATGCCGTTCAATCCATGGCGATAGGCTGCAACCCGCGCCTCGGCCGTCTCGACATGCGCCTCGCGGGTCAGCAGCGACTGGCGATCATGGCTGGCGGCAAAATGGCTGATCGCCACCGCGCCCAGCGTGCCGACCCAAGCCAACAGCACCGCACACACCACCCCGGCGGCCGCGATCTGCAGCCGGGACGACAGTTTGATAAAGCGGACCTGACCGCCCGACCGCATGAAAAACTCGCGATCCGGGAACCAGACCCGCAGACGCGCGGTTATCGCGTCGACGGAAAAATAGCTCAAGACGACCCCACGGTTTATTTGCCGTTCCCGAGCCGTCCCATCTCGGGACAGCCCATCCCCCGCCGCTAGCAGCGAGCCTGCGCGTAAGCGAATCTGCGGATGGCTGCCTCGCGTCGAATCGGGCCGAGTCGCGCGGGCATCACGACGAACCGAAGCGCTACAAGTGATTCAAGTTACGAATTGACAACCGTTTGCATGAATTTCGAAAAAATCGGATGCGCCGAGGCCAGATTTTCGCGAATCGGTCTCGCTCGTCCTTATACAAGCATCGCTGACAAGGCGTGGGCGGGGTGCTATGGCGCCGCCATGTCCACCACCACCCTCACCCCGCCCACGGCCCCCGCCACGCCCGCCGCTGAGCCACCAGAGGCGCTGATTACCCGGCTGGCCATTGCCGGGCGCGCCGCCGGGGCGAAGCTGGCGATGATGGGTGATGCGGGCAAATCCGCCGCCTTGCGCTCCGCCGCCAAGGCGCTGCGAGATGCTGGGGCCGAGATCCTGGCCGCCAACGCGCTGGACGTCGCGGCGGGCGAGGCGCGCGGATTGTCCGCCGCATTGCTTGACCGGCTGCGGCTCGATCCGGCGCGGCTGGCCGGCATGGCGAGCGCGGTGGAGGCAGTCGCGTCGCTGCCCGATCCGGTGGGCCAGGTCATCGATCGATCCACCGCCCCCAGCGGGCTCAACCTGTCGCGGGTGCGCGTCCCGATCGGGCTGATCGGAATCATCTACGAAAGCCGGCCGAACGTGACCGCCGATGCCGCCGCGCTGTGCCTGCGTTCGGGCAATGCGGTGCTGCTGCGCGGCGGCAGCGAGGCGGTACATTCCAACCGGGCGATCCACGCTGCGTTGGCGCGCGGGCTGGCGGCGGCGGGCGCCCCGGTCGAGGCGGTGCAGCTGGTGCCGACGCAGGACCGCGCGGCGGTGGGCGCTATGCTGACGGCGGCAGGCCTGATCGACATGATCGTGCCCCGCGGCGGGAAAAGCCTGGTGGCGCGGGTACAGGCCGACGCACGGGTGCCGGTGCTGGCGCATCTTGACGGCATTTGCCACACTTTCATCCATGCCGCCGCCGATCCCGCGATGGCCATACCGATCGCGGTCAACGCCAAGCTGCGCCGCACCGGCGTCTGCGGCGCGATGGAGACACTGCTGCTCGATGCGGCGTTCCCGGCGAATCACGCGGTGGTCGCGGCGCTGCTCGATGCCGGCTGCGAACTGCGCGGCGACGCGAGGGCGCGCGCGCTCGACCCGCGCATCCTCGCCGCCAGCGATGCCGATTGGGACACCGAATATCTCGACGCGGTGCTCTCGGTCGCGGTGGTCGATGGGTTGGACGCGGCGCTGGTCCATATCGACCGGCATTCCTCGCGGCATACCGATGCGATCATCACCGGCGACGATGCGGCGGCCGAAAAATTCCTGGGCGCTGTGGACAGCGCCATCGTCATGGCCAATGCCTCCAGCCAGTACGCCGATGGCGGCGAGTTTGGCCTGGGTGCGGAAATCGGCATCGCCACCGGGCGGCTGCACGCGCGCGGGCCCGTCGCGCTGGAGGGGCTGACCACCTACAAGTGGCAGGTGCGCGGGGCGGGGCAGGTCCGGGCTTGATGCGCGCCGCGCCGCCCGCCATATAGCAGCAGGGCAGTCATCAGGAGCAACCCATGCGCTATAATCGCCTCGGCACCACCGGGCTCATCATCTCCGAACTGTGCCTGGGGGCGATGACCTTCGGCGATTCGCCGGGCCGCTTTGCCGCCATCGCGGGCCTCTCCGCCGATGCGGCGCGTGATCTGGTGAAGCAGGCGCTGGATGGCGGGATTAATTTCTTCGACACCGCCAATGTCTATTCGTCCGGCGTTTCGGAGGAATATACCGGCCGCGCCCTGCGCGATCTGGGGGTGCGCCGCGACGACGTGATCGTCGCCACCAAGGCCGCAGGCAGCATGGGCGAAGGGCGCAATGCGGCCGGAATTTCGCGGCAGCACCTGCTCGCCCAGATCGACGGCAGCCTGTCGCGGCTGGGCCTCGACCATGTCGATCTGTACCAGATCCACGCCTGGGACCCGCTGACCCCGATGGAGGAGGCTTTGCGCGCGCTGGACGACATCGTGCGTTCGGGCCGGGCGCGCTATATCGGGGTGTCGAACTGGGCAGCGTGGCAGATCGCCAAGGCGCAGGGCATCACCGACCGGCTTTCGCTGCACAGGTTCGCCTCGGTGCAGGCCTATTACACCGTGGCGGGCCGCGATCTGGAGCGGGAGATGGTGCCGATGCTGGCCAGCGAGGGCATGGGCCTGATGGTGTGGAGCCCGCTGGCGGGGGGGCTATTGTCGGGCAAGTACCGGCGCGGCGTGGATGGCAAGCTGGTCGGCGACGGCCGCCGCGCCTCCTTCGATTTCCCGCCGGTGGACGAGGCACGCGGCGGTGAGGTGATCGAGGTGCTCGCGTCCATCGCTGAGGCGCGCGGCGCAACAGTCGCCCAGATCGCGCTGGCGTGGCTGCTGTATCAGCCTGCTGTCTCGACGGTGATCGTCGGCGCCAAACGCGCGGAGCAACTGGCCGACAATCTGGGCACCTGCGATGTGGAATTCAGCGTCGATGATCTCACCCGGCTCGACAAGGCCAGCGCCCTGCCGCGCGAATACCCCGGCTGGATGGTCGATATGCAGAGCGGTTACCGCGCGCAAAGCGTCAGCCCGCGCCGGACAGGCTCGGCCTGAACCCCACCGCGCTCACCGGCCTGCTGGGGGGCAGTTTCAACCCGGCGCATGGCGGGCATCGGCGGATTTCGCGCTTTGCCCGGGATGCGCTGGGGCTGGACGAGGTGTGGTGGCTGGTGTCGCCCGGCAATCCGCTCAAGCCTGCCGCCGGTATGGCCAGCGTAGCGGCGCGGGTCGCCTCGGCGCGCAGACAGGCGCGGCGCGCGCCCATAAAAGTGACCGCGATCGAGGCCGATCTGGACACGCGTTATACCGTGGATACGCTGCGCGCCTTGCGCCGGCGCTGGCCCAAACGGCGGTTTATCTGGCTGATGGGGGCGGATAATCTCGCCCAGCTGCACCGCTGGCGCGACTGGCGGGGGCTGGCTCGCGCCATGCCGATTGCGGTTATCGCGCGTCCGGGCTATGACGCCGCAGCCCTCGCCAGCCCGGCGATGGCCTGGCTCAGGCGTTTCCGGCGTCCGCTCGCCAGCCTGAAGCACCGGAAAATATGGAGCGCGCCGGCGCTGGTGCTGCTGCGATTTGATCCCGATCCGCGTTCGGCGAGCGCTTTGCGCAGCGCCAATCCTGCATGGTCGGAGAAGTTCGCGGTGGCTGGCCTGCGCGATGGTGTGACGCGGCGGCGGGTTTAGACAACGACCGCCCCCGCACCATGATCCCCCTTTCAAGCCGCAATCACCAGCGGCACCCGATGGAGTTACCCCGCCCGACATGACCGAGCCCCTGACCGACCCCGCCACGCCATCTGTTACTGATGTTCAGGCCCCCCCCCGTGCCCAGCCGCTGCCCGCGGCCGAGCCGGGTTCGCTCCACGCGCTGGTGCTGCAATCGCTCGACGACGATCAGGCGCAGGATATCGTCTCGATCCCGCTGGCCGGCAAGACCGCGATCGCCGATCACATGGTCATCGCCTCAGGCCGCTCGACCCGTCAGGTGGCCGCGATGGCGCAAAAACTGGCCGAGCGGATCAAGCATGGCGGCTTTGGACACAGCCGGATCGAGGGGCTGCCCGCCGCTGACTGGGTGCTGATCGATGCCGGCGACATCATCATCCACATCTTCCGGCCCGAGGTGCGCAGCTTCTACAATCTGGAGCGGATGTGGGGGCTGGACGGCGAGGCGGCCCCGGCGGCGGCGTAATCGCCTAAGCCGTGCTGCTCCATATCATCGCGCGCGGGCGAATCGCGCGCTCACCAGAAGCCGATCTGGTCGACCGCTATGTCAAGCGTATCGCCTGGCCGTTCCGCCTGACCGAACTGCCCGAGCGCGGCGGCAGCATCCCGCCCGTGCTGACCCCGTGCCGCAATGTGCTGCTCGATGAACGCGCCGCGCCGATGTCGTCGGAGGCGTTCGCCGCGCTGCTCGGCGGATGGCGCGATTCTGGCGCGCGGGAGGCCCGGTTCGTGATCGGCGCGGCGGACGGCCACGGCGAGGGGGCGCGAGCCGGGGCGGACCTGCTGCTCGGCTTCGGCACGATGACCTGGCCGCATCTGTTGGCGCGCGCGATGCTGGCCGAACAATTGTGGCGCGCGACCAGCATTCTGGCTGGCCATCCCTATCATCGTTCGGGATAGAGCGTTTTTCGAACGGAGTGAAACGCAGTGACTCGGGCAAACGCGGCAAACCAAAAAACTAGAGCGGACGATCTGACACAATCAGATCGTCCGCTCTAGAGGCTGGCTATGCTCAGCCGCCGCCTGATCCCAGCATTCGCATTGCTCGCCGTGACTAGCGGCGCGCTGGCGCAGGCTCCGTCCGACGATCCCGCCGAGACGCGCCGTGCTCTCGCCGCCGCGCATGCTGAGGGGGAGGCCGCCGGGCGCCGCGCCGAACGGCTGGAGGCCGACGCCGCCACCGCGTCCGCCGCCGCCAACCGCGCCGCGCAGCAGACCGCTGCGCTGGCCGCGCGCATCCAGCAGGCCGAGGCCGAAATCGCCGCCAATCAGGCCCAGATCGCGCTGATCGATCATCAGCGCTTGCAATTGCGCGCCACGCTGGCGGAGCGGCAACGCCCGTTGATGCGGCTAACGGCGGCGCTTCAGCGGCTGTCGCGACGCCCGCTGGCGGTGGCGCTGCTACGGCCGGGATCGGTGGAGGACAGTGTGCATCTGCGCGCGCTTCTGGAGGCGATGCTGCCCGAGGTACAGCGCCGCACTGCTGCACTGCGCGGCGAGATCCTGCGCGGGCGGGTGCTGCAAGCGCAGGCGCGCGCTGCCGAAGCCGATCTGCGCAATCAGCAAGCGGCGCTGGTCGCCCGGCGGCAGGTGCTGGCCGGGCTGGAAACGCGCGAGCGGCTGGCGGCGCGCGACGTTTCGGGCAGTGCCGACCGTGAGGCCGAGCGCGCGCTGGCACTGGCCGAACAGGCGCGCGATCTCGGCACGTTGGTGGGCGAACTCGACAAGGCCGGGGCGCTGCGTGAACAATTGGCGCGGCTGCCCGGCCCGGTGCTGCGCCCGGTACGCCCCGATCTGATCGAGGCCGGGGCCGGGGCCGAGGATCAGGGCGCAGCGGCGGCCCCGGAGCCAGCCCGCCTCGCCTCCTATATCCTGCCGCTCGCCGGCCGGCTGGTCGCGGGTTTCGGCGACGGCAGCGGTAGCAGCAGCGGGGGGGGGCAGCCTTCACGCGGCATCAGCATCGCGGCGCGCGCCGGCGCGCAGGTGGTTGCCCCGGCGGCGGGCCGCGTGGCGTTTGCGGGGGCCTATCGCGGCTATGGCACCATCGTCATCATCGAGCATCCGGGCGGCTGGACCAGCCTGATCACCGGCCTTGCCAACGTCGATGTGCGGGTCGGCGATGTGCTGGTGGCGGGCGCGCCGCTGGGCATCACCGGGCCGGGGCACCCTGTGCTGGGGCTGGAGCTTCGGCAAAACGGGCAACCGGTCAACCCGCTCGATCAGTTGCGCGGCGGATGAGCCGCACTGCGGCGTCCCATTTTTGACGCGGGCGGCTCTGGTCACACCCGGTTTTGCTCGGTAGAAGCCGCGCAATCCATTCGAAAGGCCGATTGATGACACGCAAGCCCGCCGCGCTGATCCGCGCCGCCCTGTTGCTCAGCGCGGTGGCCTTGCTGCCGGCGACCACGGCGGGGCTGGCGGCGGTGGAGGGCCGCGCTGCGCCGCAATTTGGCCGGCTGTTCCAAATCTACAACCTGATCAAGGCCGATTATGTTGAGACCACTGATGACGACAAGCTGGTCAAGGGCGCGATCGACGGCATGCTGGCCAGCCTCGATCCGCATTCAGCCTATCTTGAGGGCGCCAGTCTGGAGCGGCTGACCACGATGATGGATGGCAGCTATGCCGGGCTGGGGCTTTCGGTCGGCATGGAGGATGGCGCAGTCAAGGTGATCTCGCCGATGCGCGGCAGCCCGGCCGACAAGGCCGGGGTCAAGGCTGGCGATTTCATCACCCATCTGGATGGCAAGCTGGTCTATGGCGGCGATCTGGATGACGCGGTGGCCAAGATGCGCGGCGAGGCCGGCACATCGATCCGCCTGACCATTTTTCGCCCGGGCCGAGACGCCCCGTTTGATGTGACCGTCACGCGCGGCGTGGTCTCGCTGGAGCCAGTGACCTCCAAGCTGGACGGGACGCTGGCGGTGATCAGCGTCAATGAATTCTCGCACAATGTCGGCCGCGACGTGTTCAATGGCTTGGAGGCGATGCGCAAGCAGGCCGGCGGGCATTTGACCGGGCTGGTGCTCGACCTGCGCGAGAATCCGGGCGGCGAGCTGGACGAGGCGGTGGCGCTGTCCGATCTGTTCCTGGATTCGGGCACTATCGTGTCACAGCGGGGCCGCCTCCCTTCGGAAAATGCGGTCTACCGCGCTGAATCGGTGTTCATCGGCGATGCCGCCAGGGGGATGCCGATCATCGTGCTGATCGACGCCGGCACCGCCTCTGCCTCCGAGATCGTGGCAGGCGCGCTGCAAGACCAGCACCGCGCGCTGATCATGGGCCAGCGCAGCTTCGGCAAGGGCAGCGTGCAGAGCATGATCCGGCTCGACGCGACCCACGCCGTCAAGATCACCACCGCGCGCTATTACACGCCCAGCGGCCGCTCGGTGCAGGAGGGCGGCATCGCGCCAGATATCCGCGTGCCCCAGCTGACCGATCCCGACGCCCGCAAGCGCGATGAGATGGCTTTGCGCGAATCGGACCTCAAGCGGCATCTGGTCAATGAGGCCGGGCTGGACGACAAGGCCCTGGAGGCGGACAAGACCCCCGATCCGCGCTTCAAAATGACCGCCGCCGAGCTGGACACCAAGGGTATCAAGGACTTCCAGCTGTGGTATGCCGAGCAGACGCTGAACCGGGCCGGCGGGACGTTGATGCCGCCCGTGCTGAAGCCGCCCGTGCCGAAGCCATCCGCGCCGATGAAGCGCTGAGCCGGTGATGCCGACAAGCCCCCCCACCCGCGCCTTGGCCCGTGCGCGCCTGATCGCGCTGCTGGTGCCATTTGTGGCGCTGGCGGGCGCGTATGGCTCGCAATATCTCGGCGGGCTCTACCCTTGCGAGATGTGCTGGTGGCAGCGCTACGCGCATATGACGGCGCTGGCTGTGGCGGTGCTGAGCTTTGCAGCGCCGACCCGGCGTGAGCTGGTCGCGCTGGCCGGGGCGGCGATTGCAGTGTCGGCGGCCATCGGCTTTTACCACGCCGGGGTGGAGTACAAATGGTGGGAAGGCCACACCGCCTGCACCAGCACGGTGCATTTCACCGCCGGTCAGGACGCGCTGGCGGCGATCATGGCGGCGCCCAATGTGCGCTGTGACGAAGCGCAATGGACGCTGCTGGGCGTATCGCTGGCGGGGTTCAATTTCCTGTTCTCGGGGCTGGGCGCGGCGGCTGTGTTCGCGCTGCTGGCACGCCGGGCATGAGCGGGCCGAACATAGAGCGCATGCTCCGCGTCGATCAGGCCGGCGAATATGGCGCGGTGCGGATCTATGCCGGGCAGATGGCCGTGATGGGCGCCCGCGCCAAACATGGCGACAAGGTGCGGGCGATGGCCGCGCAGGAGGCCGCTCACGCGCGCGATTTCGGCGCGCTGCTGTCCGCGCGGGGGGCCCGGCCGACCCTGCTCCAACCGCTGTGGCATATCGCGGGCTTTGCTTTGGGCGCGGCGACCGCGCTGATCTCGCCCGAGGCAGCGATGGCCTGCACCGCCGCGATCGAGACCGAGATCGACGCGCATTATTCGGCGCAGCTCGACGAAGTGGGCGATGCCGATCCCGAACTGGCCAGCCTGATAACCGCTTCGCGCGAGGACGAGCGCGAGCATCACGCCACCGCGCTGGCCGCCGGGGCCGAGACCGCGCCGGCCTATCCGCTGATGGCCGGCGCGATCCGGCTGGGCTGCCGGCTGGCGATACGGATGTCTGAGCGGATTTAGCGACATCTGTTTGCCGCCTGCTGGCGGGCAAGCCTGTGCCATCCCGCGCCCCCTCCCGACCTCCAACAGGATACACTCTGGATGGGAGGTCGGGAGGGGGTGCGGG
>JANXUK010000141.1 GCA_025356275.1 Sphingomonadales bacterium
TCGCCGACGTTATCGATATCGTCTATCGCCACTGCGGTCAGAAGGAGACCGTGCTGTTCGCCGACGCGATCATGCGCCTGGGCTTCGAGAATGCGTTCAAGGCCGGGATCAGCTTCGGCAAGGACGACATGGTCATCCCGCCGGAAAAGACCAAGATGGTCAACGACACGCGCGGCATGGTAAAGGACTTCGAGCAGCAATATCAGGACGGTCTGATCACGCAGGGCGAGAAGTATAACAAGGTCGTCGATGCGTGGGCACGCTGCGGCGACAAGGTGGCCGACGCGATGATGCGCGAGATTTCGGCGCGGCCGATCGACGACGCGGGCCGTGAGAAGCCGATCAACTCGATCTACATGATGAGCCATTCGGGCGCGCGCGGTTCGCCGACGCAGATGAAGCAGCTGGCGGGGATGCGCGGGCTGATGGCCAAGCCTTCGGGCGAGATCATCGAGACCCCGATCATCTCGAACTTCAAGGAGGGGCTGACCGTCCTTGAATACTTCAACTCGACCCACGGCGCCCGCAAGGGTCTGGCCGACACCGCGTTGAAGACCGCCAACTCGGGCTACCTGACCCGCCGCCTGGTCGATGTGTCGCAGGATTGCGTCGTTGTGGTCGAGGATTGCGGCACCGAACGCGCGCTGGAAATGCGCGCGATCGTTCAGGGCGGCAGCACCATCGCCTCGCTGGGTGAGCGTATTCTGGGCCGTACCATGGCCGAGGATATCGTCACCAAGGACGGCACCATCATCGTCACCAGCGGCACGCTGCTGGATGAACCGATGGTGGCGCGCATCGAGGCGACCGGTATTCAGTCGGCGCGCATCCGCTCACCGCTGGTCTGCGAGGCGCAGATGGGCGTTTGCGGCAAGTGCTATGGCCGCGATCTGGCGCGCGGTACGCCGGTCAACATCGGTGAAGCTGTCGGCGTTATCGCCGCGCAATCGATCGGTGAGCCGGGCACCCAGCTGACCATGCGCACCTTCCACATCGGCGGTGCTGCACAGGTCAACGAGCAGTCGAACCTTGAGGCGATGTGCGATGGCACCGTGACCTATCGCGACATCCCGACCATCATCGACAAGCGCAACCGGCGGCTCAGCCTGGCGCGCGGCGGTGAGCTGGTCGTGCTGGACAATGAGGGGCGTGAGCGCGCGATCCACCGTGTCCCCTACGGCACGCATCTGCTGCTGGAGGATGGCGCATCGGTGGTGCTGGGGCAGCGGCTGGCCGAATGGGATCCGTTCACCCTGCCGGTGATCACCGAAAAGCCCGGCATCGTGAAGTATCAGGACCTGATCGACGCCCGCACGCTGACCGAGCTGACCGACGAGGCGACCGGCATGACCAGCCGCGTCGTCACCGAAAACCGCTCCACCGCGCGTAACAAGAAGGAGGATCTGCGTCCGCGCCTGACCCTGCTTGATGACCAGTCGGGTGAGGCTGCGCGCTATATGATGGCGCCGGGTACCACGCTGTCGGTCGAGGATGGCCAACGGGTCGAGGCGGGTGACGTGTTGGCGCGTGCCAGCCGCGAAGCCGCCAAGACGCGCGACATCACCGGCGGTTTGCCGCGGGTGGCCGAGCTGTTCGAGGCGCGCATCCCCAAGGACAATTCGATCATCGCCAAGATCGCTGGACGCATCGAATTTGTTCGCGATTACAAGGCGAAGCGCAAGATCGCGATTGTCCCGGCGGAGGGCGATCCGGTCGAGTATCTGATCCCCAAGTCCAAGGTGATCGACGTTCAGGAAGGCGATTGGGTCAAGAAGGGCGACAATCTGATCTCGGGCTCACCCAACCCGCATGACATCCTTGAGGTGATGGGGGTTGAGGCTTTGGCCGAATATCTCGTTGCCGAAATTCAGGAAGTCTACCGGCTCCAGGGCGTGAAGATCAACGACAAGCACATCGAGGTGATCGTGCGCCAGATGCTCCAGAAGGTGGAAATCACCGATGGTGGCGACACGACCTTGCTGGCCGGTGAACAGCTCGATTACGAGGAAATGAACGAATACAACGCCAAGCTGACTGCCAATCAAAGGCCGGCGGTGGGCAAGCCGGTGCTGCTCGGCATCACCAAGGCGTCGCTGCAAACGCGTTCGTTCATCTCTGCGGCCTCGTTCCAGGAAACCACCCGCGTGCTGACGCAGGCGGCGGTTGAGGGGAAGAAGGACTCGCTGATCGGGCTTAAGGAAAACGTCATCGTCGGGCGTCTGATTCCGGCGGGCACGGGTGCGGGCATGAACCGGCTGCGCGTTGCGGCATCGTCGCGCGATGCGGCGCTGCGGGCGCAATATCGCAAGCTGCAGGAGGTGCTGATCGCTCCCAATTCGGCGGCGGAAGAGCATGCCGCCGAACTGGCGCAGGGGCCGGAGGCGGCGGGCATCGTCGATCCGCTGGCCGCGGTCGAGGGTGAGACGCATGGCACCGACGCGGACGCTGGCGATTACCTGATCGACGGCAGCGCCGAGGACCAGACCGCCGAGTAAGGCCTGATCCGGAGCAAACGAAAAACCCCACCGGTGTGAGCCGGCGGGGTTTTTTGTGCCTTTGCCCTTTTGATGCCGGTTCGATAGGGGTGGCGCCGATGCCAGAGGATGATCCGCTCGCCCACTATCCGGGCTATTTGCTGCGCCGTGCGTCGGCGTCGGCGCTTGGTGTGCTCGGCCGCCGGCTCGGCGCGCTGGGCCTGCGCTATGTCGAGGCGAGCCTGCTGATGGTCATCGGCGCGCGCCCCGGGCTGACGCAAAGCGAGATCGGACGCATGCTGGAAATTCAGCGCGCTAATATGGTGCCGATCGTCGCCAGGCTGGAAGCGCGGGGATTGCTGAGCCGCGCGCGCACCGATGGGCGCTCGCAAGGCTTGCACCTGTCGGCAGCGGGTGAGGATTTGCGCCAGGCGGCCCTGGGCGAGATCGAACGTTTCGAGACCGAGCTGACCGCGCGCCTGCCCGAGGGATTGCGCGGCGGTGCGGTGGATATGCTGGCGGCGCTGTGGGCGGCGGCGGCAGGGATGGACTGACGAAGCCGGCCTCCCGCCTCAATCCATCAGCAATATCGACATCCGCCGGTTGCGCGGATCGGCGGGGTTGTCAGTGATCAGCGGCTCGCGGTCGGCCACGCCCTCGATGCGGGCGAAGCGGCCCTCGGCCAACCCATCGCGCAACAATTGCTGCCGCGTCGCCTCGGCACGTCCTGCAGAGAGCGACCAGTTGTTGGCCGCATCGCCCCTGTGCCATGCCAGCGAGTCGGTGTGCCCGCGCACCGCCAGCGCGCCGGACTCGTCGCGCAAGGTGCCGCCGATGGCATGCAGCAGATCGACCGCATCGGGGGTCAGGATGGTGGTGCCCAGCAAGAACATCGAGAAGTCGGAATTGTCCATCAGATCGAGCCGGATACCCTCGGGTGTGGCCGCAATCTTGACGATCTTCGCCAGTTTCTTGAGCCGCGCACTGGCGTCCAGCCGCACCTTCAGCATCGCCTCCATATGGGCGACGCGCTTGATCCGGCTACCGCCCTCCTTGGGTCCGCCTACCGTGTCGCGCGGCACGGTCAGCGTCTTGGTGCCGGTCTGCCCGGCGCGGTGCGCGTAATGATCGGCGTCGGTGATCGACGATCCGCCGAGCAGGCCGTTGGACCCGGCGCTCCCCTCCCGCATCTTCACCAGCGTCGGGGTGAAGTAATCGGCGATGCCCTTGCGCTGCTTTTCGGTGGTGGCGCCCAGCAGCCAGAGCAGCAGGAAAAACGCCATCATCGCGGTCACGAAATCGGCATAGGCCACCTTCCACGCGCCGCCATGATGGCCACCCGCGACGATGGTGATTTTCTTGACGATGATCGGCCGCGGCGGCTCGATCGCGCCGGCTTTCCTGGGGGGCGGCATGTCCGCTTACTTGCCGCGCAGCGCGTCGAGCAATTCGGACAGGCCGGGCCGGAAATCATGCCCCAGCCCCGACCGCGCGCTCTCCACCACCAGCGGCTGCGGCCAGCCGTGCAGCGAGGCGATGATCACCTGCTTCACCGCCTGAAAAATCTGCTCATCGGCATCATTGACCTGTTGCAGCCGCCCGGCCATCGGCGCCACAACACCATAGGCCAGCAGCACGCCCATGAACGTGCCGACCAGTGCCGATCCGATCATCGCACCCAGAATGCTCGGCGGCTTGTCGATGGAACCCATGGTCTTCACGATGCCCAGCACGGCCGCGACAATACCCAGCGCGGGCAGCGCATCGGCCAGCGTTTGCAGCGCATGCTGCGGCTCGTGCAATTCGTGGAAATGCGACTTCATCGCATTGTCCATCACATCCTCGACCGCATGCACCTCCAACGTACCCGACGACACCACGATCAGCGTCAGTGTGTCACAGATCAGCCCGGTCAATGGCTTGTTGGCCAACAAGCGCGGGTATTCGCTGAAGATCGGCGAGGCGGCGGGGTCGGTGACATGGCTCTCCATCGCCACCGGCCCTTCGGAGCGGAGCAGCTTCATCAGCCGCGTGGTCAGCGCGATGGCGTCGATATGGTCCTGCTTGGTGTGCTTCGGCCCCTTGAACACGCGGCCAAAGCCGCCGCCGATGGCCTTTATCCCGTGCAGCGAATTGCCGGTAATCGTGGCGCCGATCGCAGCGCCCAGAATGATCAGCAACTCATGCGGGATCGCCTCCATCACCGGGCCAAGCGCGCCGCCGGTAATCGCGAAGCCGCCGAACACCATCACAATCAGGACAACAATACCGATACCGGCGTACATAGGATAACCCTTTGAAATTCAGCGTCATGTGCCAGCTATTGGATATAGGTGAACAGCGAGAGGCCCGACAATTTGACAAAGCTGGCCTGGCTGGCTTGCAATGCGGTCATCGTCTGTTGCAGCCGGGAGACGGCGCTGGCGATGTCGGTGCCGCCGATGTCGGCCTCGCTGGTGGTGCGTTGCTGGGCCAGCTGGGTCTGGATATTGGTCGAGGTCGTCACCCAGGCCAGCCGCGCGCCCACCACGGTCTGCGCTGCGGTGACGGCGCTGAGGCCGCTGGTCAGCGTGTCGAGCGCGCCAGCGGCGGCGGCCTGCGCGGTCACCCCGGCGGTCTTGCCCTGCAAGCCATCTGCCAGCGCCTTGGTGGCGGCGAGCAGATCGGTCGAGACGCCGCCCGCTTTGAAATTAAGGAAATCCGGCCCAACGATCCCGGTGGTCACCGAAAGCCCCGGTCCCAGCGACACCAATCCCGACGCCGCGCTGCCCACGTAGCTGGCGTTGCCGCTGGCATCGACCGCATAGGCCGCGCCGGCCCCTGTTTGCCCGCCGAACAGCGCATGGCCCCCGGCGTTCGTCGTATTGGCCAGCGCCACCAGCTGATCGTGCAACACCGACACTTGCGCGCCAATATCCGCGCGCTGGGTATCGTTCAGCGTGCCGCTGGCGGCCTGGGTGGCCAGCGTCTGGATCTGGGTCACCACTGCCGTCACCTGCGACAGCGTATCGTCGGTCTGGGTCAGGTTGGTCTTGGCGGCCTGGGCGTTGGCGGTATCTGCGGCAGACAGCGTGTCGGCGGCCTGTAGCACGCGCAATTGCGCCGCCGCCGCCGGGTTTTCCGACGCGGAGGCGTATTTGTTGCCGGTGCTGATCGACGTCTGCAACGCGGTGGCCTGATTTTGCAGGCTGGCCAGATTGGCGCGCGCGCCATCATAGAACGCGGCGGTGCTGATGGTGTTGGTCATGGCGCCCTCACGCGATCTGGAGCAATTGGTCGAGCAAGGTCGCCGCGATCTGGATCACCTTGCCCGATGCGGCGAACGCCTGTTGATAGCGCAGCAGATTGGCAGCCTCGGTGTCGAGGCTGACCCCGGCGGTGGTCGACAATTGGTTGGCCGCCCCGCTGGCGATGGCATCCAGCGCGGTCTTGCCGGTGGTGGCCGAGGCGGTCTGGGCCGAGAGATTGAGCAGCAGCGCGTTGGTCTGGCTCGCGGTGCCTGCGCTGGCGAGGCTGCCCTGCAAGGCGGTGAGGTTGGTGGTGTCCTGACTACCCGCGCTCTGTCCGGCGGCGGCGGTGGCGAGCTGGCTGCCCGAGGTCAGCGCCACGCCGATGTCAGCGGCGCTGCTGCCCGAGAATAGCGGCTGGCCGGGCGCGCCATTGGCATCGACGCCGCTGGCCTGCGCGGCGTTGCCCGCGCCGATCAGCCCGGCAGCGATGCTGTTGAGGCTGGTGAGCGCGCCGGCCCCGGCCACAAGGGCCCGCTGATCCGCCGCCAGCGTTCCGCCGGTGACGGCAATCGCCGCGCCGCCAAGCGTGAAGGATAGCGTGCCATCGGCGGCGGTGCTGGATGCCAGCAGCGTTGCGGTGTTGCCCGCGACCAGTTGCGGCCCGCTGGTCCCGCCCATCTGAACAGTGGCGGTGCCATTGGCGGCGATGCTGGTGGTGATATTGGCCATCTGGCTCAACTGGCTCAGCATCGCATCGCGTTGGCTGAACAGGTCGGGAGAGACCGCACTGCCGCTGCTGGCGATCCGCGAATTGATCTGGGCCAGCCCGGCGGCGATGCTGTTGACCGTCGCGACGCCGCCCGCCGCATCGCTCTGGAAGCCAGCGATGGCCGCGTTCAGCGAGTCGCTGGCGAGGTTGAAGCTTTGCGTCATGGCTTGCGCCGCGCCTAAGGTTGCGGCGCGTAGCGCGGGGCTGGTCGGGTCGCTGGCCAGCGTGCCCAGCGAAGCCTGAAACTGGGTAATCGCCGGATAGGCGCCCGATTGCTCGACCGCGCTTTCCACGCCGTTAAGCCCGGTGACGAGCGCATCGGCGCGCGCGGCATCGCTGGCGGTGCGGCGCACGTCGGCCTGCATCGCGGCATCGGCGTTGCGGGCGATACCGGTCACCAATACGCCCGATTGCGCGGCCTGACCGCCCAACGCATCGTCGGCAGTGAGGTCGGTCTGGGTGATCGACTGGCGGACATAGCCAGCGGTCGCGGCATTGGCGATGTTCTGCGATGTGACGTCCAGCCCAGCGCGCGCCGCCGCCAGCCCGCTGCCGCCGATGGTGATGAGGTTGCCGGTCATGGCGTGCTGATCCCGGTTGGGCCGGCTATACCGGTCGGGCTGCCAGCAGCCTTGCCCAGCCGCGCCTCCAGCATATGCGCGATGCCCAGCATGTCTCGCGCCGCCGCCGTATCGGCAAAGCGCGCGTCCTGCATGTCGCGGAAAGTATCGAGGCCCTGCGCCGGGCTGGTGCCGCTGCCGCCATCGGAAAACAGATCGTTGCCCGGCGCGGCCTTGCGCCCCTCGGCCAGCATCTGGCGGATGAAGATCGCCTCGAACTTCGTCGCGGCGGCCGCCAGCTTGGGGTCTATGGTGCCGGTTTTCGCGCCAGTCCTGCTTGCCCCCGCGCCGGCCAAACTGACCGGCACCGGCAGCACAGCCGCCATCGCGGCATTCGCCAATTTCGCAACGATGCTCATATCACCACCATCTCGGCACGCAGTGCGCCCGCCTGTTTCAAGCCCTCAAGGATCGCCACCAGATCGGACGGCGTCACCCCCAGCAGGTTCAGCGCATCGACGATCCGGGCCAGCGACGCTCCGCCCCGCATCAGCGCGACATGCGCCGGTTCTTCGTCGGCGGTGATCTTGCTGTCGGACGTGACCACGGTCTTGCCGTTGCTGAAGCCATTCGGCTGGCTGACCCGGGCCTTTTCCTCGATGCGCACGGTCAGCTTGCCATGGCTGATCGCGGCGGGGGACAGGCGCACCGCGCTGTTGATCACCACGGTGCCGGTGCGGCTGTTGACGATGATCCGCGCGGCGGTCTCGCCCGGCGCAACGTCGATCATCTCGATCGAGGCCAGCATCGTGGCGCGCGCATCGGCACCCGGCGGCAGGTGCAGCGCGATCGTCACCCCGTCCTCGACCGAGGCGATACCCGGATATTGGCGGTTGACCGCATCACGCACGCGCCCGGCCGTCAGGAAATCGGCCTCGTGCAGATTGTAGCGCAGCACCGGCGATGTATCGAAGCCGGTTGCCACCGCGCGCTCCACCGTGGCGCCATCGGCGATGCGGCCGACGGTCGGGATATTGACGGTCAGCTGCGAGCCGTCCTTGGCGGTAATGCCCAATCCGCCCACCGCCAGATTGCCCTGCGCCATCGCGTAAATCTGGCCATCGGCGCCGTACAGCGGCGTCATGATCAGGGTGCCGCCGCGCAAACTCTTGGCCTTGCCCAGCGTCGATACGGTGATGTCGATGGCCTGGCCCGGCTTGGCAAAGGCAGGAAGGTCTGCGGTTATGATGACGGCGGCGGCGTTCTTCAGGCTGGGGGAGACCCCGGCGGGCAGGTTGATGCCCATCCGGCCTGATACTCCGCGCATCGCCTGCGCCAGATATTGCAGATCATCGTCGCCGCTGCCGGCGAGGCCCACGACCACGCCATATCCGGTCAGCTGGTTGGCGCGCACGCCCTGGAACACGCCGAGATCGCGCACGCGGTCGGCCTGGGCCGCGCCGGGCAAGATGGCGCCGATCAGCGCGAGGCAGGACAGGATCAGGCGAAACATGGCGAACTCCCTCAGAACGGGCTGACAAGGTTGAACAAATGCGACAGCCAGCCTTCACGCGCGGACCGCTGGATCGAGCCATTGCCCGAATATTCGATGCGGGCGTCGGCGATCTGGGTGGACAGCACGCTGTCGGTCTCGGGGTTGATATCCGCCAGGCGCACGATGCCCGAGATCTGGATCCATTCCTGCCCCTGGCTCAGCAACATCCGCTTTTCCCCCCGCACCAGCACGGTGCCATTCGCGCGGGCCTCGGCGATGGTCACCGACACCGTGCCGCCCAGCGTGCTGGTCTGGCCGGTGTTGCCCGCCCCATTGAACGACGATTGCGACGCGGCATTAAGCGCGCTGGGGTTGATTGCGAACGGACCGGCGGTGGGCGGCGTGATCGAGGCGCTGCCGCTGCGCTGGGTTTTGGTGTTGGCGGTCTTGGCGGTGGAGGTGCTCTCGGCCAGGATCACGGTCAGCGTGTCGCCAACGCCATGCGCGCGGGTGCCCTCGATCAGCGGGGCATAGGCGGCCGCGATGTTGAAGATGCTGCCATCGGCGGGGCGCACCGGCGCGACCACAGCGGGCAACGTGGCGGTGAAGCCGGGGGGCGGCGGCTTGGCACATAGGGGCGCCGGGGCGCATGCCATAGCGGCGGCGGCAATGAGGGCGGCGGGGCGCATCACAGCGTCTGGTTCGCGTTCTTCAGCATATCATCGACCGCCGAGATCATTTTGGAATTGATCTCATATGCCCGCTGGCATTCGATCATGTCGACCAGTTGCTGGGTCACGTCGACGTTGGAGGATTCGAGCATGCCCTGCGCCAGCGAACCGCGCCCATTGGCCCCGGCGGCACCGATCTGGGCCGGGCCGCTGGCGCCGGTCTCGGTCAGGAAGTTGTTGCCGGTGGCTTGCAGCCCGGCCGGATTGGTAAAGCTGGCCAGCGTGATCTGCCCCAACTGTACCGACGCGCCCGACCCTGCGGCCAGCGCCGATACCGTGCCATCCGCGCCCACCGTCACCGATGCCGAGCCCGCCGGAACGGTCACCGGCGGCAGCACCGCATAGCCCTGCGCCGTCACCAGCTGACCCTCGGCCGATAGCGAGAAATTGCCGGCGCGGGTATAGCCGGTCTGGCCGCCCGGCAGCTGGACCTGAAAATAGCCGTCGCCCTGGATCGCCAGATCGAAGGCGCCGCCGGTGCTGTTCATCTCGCCCTGGGTTAGCTTGGATGTCGTCGATTGCACCGCGACCCCGGTGCCCAGATTGAGCCCGGTGGCATAGGCGGTCTCGGACGACGATTGTTGCCCGGCAACGCGCGCGTCCTGATAGGCCAGCGTGGCGAAATTGGCGCGCTCGGCCTTGAAGGCGGTGGTGTTGGCGTTGGCGAGGTTGTTGGCGATCACCCGCATGCGGGTGTCCTGAGCCTCGAGCCCGGTGCGGGCGACTTGCAGTGCGGAAGCGGACATTGTCTATTCCTTGTTACGAGTTGCCGAGCCGCAGCAGGCTGGTGCCGCTCTCGTCGATATCCTTGGCAGTAGAGACCAGCTTGGTGCGGATCTCGAACAGGCGCTGGGCGCTCAGCATCTGGACCAGTACTTCGCTGGCATCGACGTTGGAGGCCTCCAGCGCGCCCGATTGCACCTTGGCGGCGTCATCGGTGGGCAGCACGCCGCCGCCACCCACCCGAAACAGCCCATCCAGCCCTTTGGAAATCGCGGTGCCGGCGGGGCTGGCCAGCTTGATGCGGTCCACCACTTGCGGCGGCTGGCCGGGATTGTCGGGGCTGGCGGCCAGCACGCTGCCGTCGGGCGCGATGCTGATCGCGGCGCCCGGCGGTACGGTGATCGGCCCCGAGCCGCCTATCACGGGCCGCCCGTCACCATTTTGCAGCACGCCGCCGGGGGCGACCGACAGATCGCCGCGCCGCGTGTATGCCTCGCTGCCATCGGCGCCCTGCACCGCGATCATCGCGTCGCCGGTCATCGCCAGATCGAGCGGCTGGCCGGTCTGGTTGATGCTGCCGGGGGTCATATTGGCACCCGCCGCGCTGCTCTGGGTCATCACCCGCGCGTCCAGCCCGCCGCCGGTGATCGTCACCGGGGTTGCCGCGACCATCTCCTCGCGGAAGCCGACGGTTTGCGCGTTGGCCATGTTGCTGGCGATGATCCGCTGACGGTTCATCGAGTCGCTGAGGCCGGACACGGCGGTGAAGATCAGGCGGTCCACCGGTTATCAGCCCTGAACGGCCTGCATGATCTCGGTGATGGTCTGGCTCGTGGTGCTGATCGCCTTTGAGTTTGCCTGGAAATATTGCTGCGCGCTGATCAGGCTGACCAGTTCGGTGGAGATGTCGACGTTGGATTGCTCCAGCGAGCCCGACAGGATCACGCCATGACCGATGGTGCCCGGCGCGCCATAACTCGCCGCGCCCGACAGGCCAGTCGCCTGCCAATCCTGCGTGCCGGTCTGGAGCAGGCCGGTTGGCGAGATAAAGCTGGCCAGCGCCACCTTGCCAACCGCATTGATCGTGCCATCGGAATAGGATGCCGACACCGTGCCATCCTGCCCCACGGTGACCCCGACAAAGCTGCCGCCGCCGGCATCGGTGGGCGGTATCTGCCCATCCTGCGGTGTAGTCGACGTAACGACGCCGCTGGCATTCACGGGCAGCAGCTGAACCCGGCTGCCATTGCTGTCATTGATATAGCCGCTCGCGTCGATCGAGAAATTGCCGTTGCGGGTGTAGGCGACCTGACCCGACGCCGGGTTCCTGATGGTAAAGAAACCCGCGCCATTGACCGCCAGATCGGTGGCGTTTCCGGTCTGCCCGATCGAGCCCGAGGAGAAGTTCTGGTCGATCGATTCGACCCGGCTGCCGATGCCTTCCAGCAGCTTGGGATTGGTATAGGCCGATCCCGCGACGATATCGGCGAAATTGACCCGGCTACCCTTGAAGCCGGTGGTGTTGGCATTGGCGAGGTTGTTGGAAACCACGCTAAGCTCGGTCTGCGCATTGGCGAGGCCGTTGAGCGATGTGTAGAATGACATGGGAAGGCTCCTTTCCTTGGTGACTTATGCGGCCGAGGTTTTGGGGCTGGCCGCCGCCTGCTGTGCCGCCAGGATCGAATTGAGCGTGGTGGCCATGGTTTTCAGCGTGCTGTTGGTATCATTGACCCCGGCCAGCTGCGAAAATTGCGCCATCTGACCGATCATCTGGGTTTCATCGACCGGCTGGGTCGGGTCCTGATTTTTCATTTCGGTGGCCATCAGCTGGACAAAGCTGGTCATGTTCAGCGACGAATAGGCACTGTTGCCGCCGATCGCGCTGCTGGCGGCGGAGGCGGATTGGGTTGCGGTTACGGTCATTTCATCCTCACGGTTTCGAGCATCAATTGCTTGGCGGTGGACAGGGCTTCGACAAGGTTCTGGTACTGGCGCGAGGCGTCCATCATCTCGACCATCTCGGCGTTTTCATCGACGGGGGCGGCCCAGACATCGCCATTCGCATCGGCCTGGGGATTGCCCGGATCGTGCTGGCGGATCGGCGCGGCGGAGCTTTGATAGACACCTTGCACCGCTACGGATGAGAGCCCGCTGGCGGCATCGAGCCTCGCGGCGAACACCGGGCGCAGCGGGCGATAGGCGGCCTCCGCGCTGCCCGCCACCGCGCCGGCATTGGCGAGGTTGGAGGCGGCGGCGTTCATCCGCACGCTTTGCGCAGACAGCGCCCGCTGGGCCAGATCGAACAGGGTCATGGGCGCGGCGGGCATCGGCCTACTCGCCCCGGATCGCGCGGGTGATGGTGTCGATCCGCGCGGTCAGGAACGATAGCGTGGTCGCGTATCCGACCGCATTCTCGCTGAACGCGACCTGCTCGCTGCCCATATCGACGGTGTTGCCGTCGAGCGAGGGCATCACCGGCACGCGGTATCTGGTCGCACCCGCCATCGCCTTGTCGGCGGCGGTGCCGTGCAGCTCGGCGCCGAGCGCGGCGGCAAAATCGATGTCGCGCGCCTTATATCCGGGGGTGGCGGCGTTGGCGATGTTGGAGGTGAGCAGGCCCATCCGTGCCGAGCGCAGCTCCAGCGCGGCACCATCGATGCCGAACAGCGACTGGTTAAGGGCGGGATCGCTCATCATGCAGGCTCCACGGGGGTTGCCGGTCAATCAACGCAAAGCCCGTGCCAAATCGGCCAAAGCCCCGCCCAAGCCCCGCCAAAGCCCAGATTGCCGGGGTGTGGCGGGATTATCGCTGCGGCGAGCGGCAAAGCCCTGCCGGCAAGCGGCAAATGTCCGCCGGGGGCGAAAAGCGCTGCCCCGCCGCCGTTCTATGAAGCGACAGGAGCCTGCCGATGCCGACCTTCACATTCCCCGATGCCACTGCCGCCGTGATTGTGTTGGGCGGCACGCTGCTCGCTACGATCATGCGCAGCGGGTGGCGCGATTGCGCGATCACGCTGCGCGCGCTGGGCGGCATCGGGCGCAATCCGTTCGACGCCGATGCGGTGCGCAAACAGCTGGCGCGGCAAGTGCAACAGATTCTGCGCGAGGGACTGCTGCGATCCTCGCCCCACCGGACCGGTGACGCCGAGTTCGACGAGACCACCGATCTGCTCATCACCCGCCGCTCGCTGCCCGCGCTGATCGCGGCGCAGCAGGGGCATGCCGCGCGGCGGCTGGATGCGGCCAGCGCCGCGGTCGCTACGCTGGGTCAGGCCGCCGATCTGGCGCCGGTGTTCGGGCTGGCCGGAACATTGTTGTCACTGGCCCAGGTGCCGGCGGAGGGGGCGGGGCATGGCAATTATATGGCCGCGATCGGGCTGGCGGTGCATGCGACGCTGTATGGTTTGATCGCGGCGCATCTGCTGCTTATCCCGCTGGCGCGGTTGGTGGAACGCAAGGCGCTGGCCGAGGCGGAGGCGAGGCAGGCGGCGGTGGACTGGCTGGCGGGGCAGGCGGTACTGTTCGAGACTATACCTGCCGAGCAACGCAATCTACCGCCCCGGCGCAGCGCAGCATGATGGCGCTGCCCACGCGCAAAAGCCTCGCCCCCGCCGGCATGGGCACGATGAGCTGGCAGACGCTGCTGGCCGATCTGGCGCTGATCCTGTTTTTGGTGACGGCGGCGGGGATTGGCGATACCGCGCCGATCAAGTCCGCCCCGGCCAACGCCCAACCGCCCACCGCTCAGCCCGCAAACGCCCCCGCCGCGCTGGCGATCTGGCGCGCGGGGCCGGGCGCGCCGCCGCTGGCCGCATGGCTGGCGGCGCAATCGCCCGATCCGCGTGAGCGCCTGACCATCACCGCGCGCTATACCGGCGGCGGGGTGGAGGCGGCTACGGCGCAAGCATCGGCTCTGACCGCACAGGCAGGCCCGATGGCGCAGACCGCGCGCATCGCCATCACCCCGGCGGCCCCGGGCGCACCGGTAACCGAGCTGACCGCGACGCTGGGCTTCGACGGCGACGATGCCTCGGCCGACAAGGGCGTGGCGCCGCATCTGGCACAGGGCTTGCGTTAACGGAGCCGACCCGCTGCGAAGGACCAGCCATGCACCTGCCCAGATTTGCCATCCTGCTCGCTGTATCGCTGGCGCTGCCAGTCCCGATCTATGCCCAGACCTCCGGCTTTGCCGACCTCGCCGCTATCGATGCCGAGATCGCGGGCTTCACCGGCAATGCCACCGGCCTACCGGGCGGGGCCTTGCAACCGGTAGACCGCCGCCTGCGCCTCGCCCCCTGCACCAGCGCGCTGGCACTGTCATGGCACGGCATCCGGCGCGACGCGGTGCAGGTGCAATGCCCCGACGCCGGCGGCTGGCACCTGTATGTCCCTATCCGTGCCGCAGAAGCCGGCGGTGCGGCGGCGATCGAGCGCGGCGAAGCGGTCAATATCGCGGTCACCGGCGACGGCTTTTCGGTCTCGCAACCGGGCGAGGCGGTAGAGGCCGGCGCGGTGGGCGACTGGATCCGCGTCCGCGTCGTCAGCGGCGGCACCGCGCGCGGCGAAGCGATGCGCGCCCGCATCATCCGCCCCGGCGCCGTGGAAGTGCCATTGCCTTAGCTTGGCTGACCGCCTTGCGGCTTCCTGAACCGGAAAGCGCCCTTCCGCGCTTTTCGCGCAATCACTCACTCACCCCGTCAGTCAAACCTTGCCGCTTGCCGGCACAATCTTGCCGTCCCGCTTAAATTCTCCGCGCGGCTCCCGTTCTCGGCTGCAGCAGGTTGTTATCCAAGGATGCCGACCTGCCCAATTGGCTGCCATGCCCGCTCAGGGTTCCGGCACGACCATGGAGCTAAGCCATGTCGAACATCGCATCCGGCCCCGGCGGCGTTTCAGGGGTTCCCTATGAAGTCGCAGCGGCGCGGGCCTCCCCGCCGCCTGCGTCAACCACCGTGCCGGCCCAGCCGGTCAGCACCGCAACCCAGGCGCTGCCCGCGCTGCCCGCGCTGGTTGCCACCACTGCGCTTGCGGCGGGTGCGCAGCCGGTCGATGCCGCGCGCGTGTCCTCGATCAGCCGCGCCATCGAGCGGGGGCAATATCCGCTCGTTCCCGCCAGGATCGGCGACGCCATGATCGCCGCCGGCATGCTGCTGAGGATCGCCAAATGATCGAGGTTTCGCCCCCCACACCGCTGGCCGAGACGCTGCGGCAGATGGTTGCCGTGTTGCAGGGAGAGCGGCAGGCGCTTGCCGGGCTCGACCTGGAAGGCATCACCGGCGCGGCCTATGACAAGCACGCGCTGTGCGGCACGCTCAGCAGCAGCGGTGTCGGCGACATCGACGCCGAATGCCGGGGGCTGCTGGAGGCGGCGCGGCATATCAACGAGGTCAACCGCCAGCTGCGCAACCTGATTGCCGCCAATGTCTCGGCGCGGCTGGACGCGATCACTGGCGGCGCGCCGGCCTATCGCCCTGGCTCTCGCACCCCGGCCGCCTATGCCTATACCGGCGGGCGAAGCTAGAACCGCCAACTGGCACAGAGTTTGCTGATCATCCCGGAACGCACCGTTTCGGGAGCAGCAAGTGAGTTCCACCGACCCCGCCGGCATCATCGCCAGCACTGGCGCCAGCACTGGCGCGACCGCGCCGACCGACGTGCGTGCCGCCATCGCGCGGGCAGCGCAGGCCAGCGGCGTCGATTTCACCTATCTGCTGGGTCAGGCGCGGCTCGAATCGGGGCTCAACCCCCGGGCGCACGCGGCCACTTCCTCGGCCTCGGGCCTGTATCAGTTCACCAATGCGACGTGGAAACAGACCCTCGCGCGCCACGGCAATGCGCTGGGGATCGATGCCGGCGGGATGGCGGCGGCGCTGGCCGACCCGGCCCAGCGGGCGCAATTGCTGGCGCTGCGCAGCGATCCCGATGCCTCGGCGACCATGGCGGCGGCGCTGGCGGGGGACAATCAGACGGCGCTGACCGAAGCGCTGGGCCGCGCACCCGAACCCGCCGAGCTCTATCTCGCGCATTTCCTCGGCGCGGATGGCGCGACCAGATTCCTGGGTGCGCTGGTCGCCGATCCGGCGCAATCGGCCTCCGCGCTGCTGCCCAGGGCGGCCGCCGCCAACCGCGCGATATTCTTTGACCCCGCCGGCGCACCGCGTTCGGTCGGCGCGGTGAACACGCTGATCCACACGCGCCTTGCCTCTGCTATGAACGACACCCCCCCGCCGGCCGACATCGCGATGACCGCCACGCCCGCCGGATCAACCGCCGCCGGCCCCATCGCCCAGGAATTCGCCGCCGCACAATTCGCCGCTGCGCCCTCGATGGCCGACACGTTGCGGGGCGCGTTTGGCCTGACCGCCGAGGCAAATGGCGCGCCGCAATTCGTGCGCGCCGCCTATACCCAGATCCAGGCGCTCGGGCTTTGAACGCGCTTATCCGCGCTATCCAGCCGGGCACGCTGGCGATGCCGTCGGGCATCTTGATGCTGATCGTGCTGATGGTGGTGCCGATCCCCGCCTTCCTGCTCGACGTGTTTTTCGTGCTCAACATCGCGCTGTCGGTCGCGGTGCTGATGGCGGCGATGAATGCACGCAAGCCGCTCGATTTCTCGTCCTTTCCCACCGTTCTGCTGTTCGCCACGTTGCTGCGGCTCGCGCTTAACGTGGCGTCCACCCGCGTCGTGCTGGTGCATGGGCATGAGGGGACCAGCGCGGCTGGCCATGTGATCGAGGCTTCCGGCGCGTTCCTGATCGGCGGCAATTTCGTCGTCGGGCTGTTCGTGTTTATGATCCTGATGATCATCAATCTGGTGGTGATCACCAAGGGCGCGGGCCGCGTTTCGGAGGTTTCCGCGCGCTTCACCCTCGATGCCTTGCCAGGCAAGCAGATGGCGATCGATGCCGACCTCGCCGCCGGCCTGGTCACCGCCGATGAGGCCAAGGCACGCCGCAGCGAAGTGGCCACCGAGGCCGATTTCTACGGCTCGATGGATGGCGCCAGCAAATTCGTGAAGGGCGACGCGGTCGCCGCGCTGCTGATCCTCGGCGTCAATATCCTCGCCGGCTTTTGCCTCGGCATGATCACACATGGCCTGTCCGCAGGCGATGCCGCCCAGCGTTATGTCAGTCTGGCCATCGGTGACGCGCTGGTGGCGCAGGTTCCCTCGCTGCTGCTCTCCATCGCCGCCGCCGTTATCGTGACGCGGGTGTCGGACAGCCGCGACCTTGCCGGCCAGATCGGCGGGCAATTCTCCGACCCGCGCGTCTTCCTGCCGGTGGCGCTGATCCTCTCGGCCATCGCCTGCATCCCCGCCATGCCGCAGCGGGTGTTCATGCCCGCTGCCGGCCTGGCGTTCTGGCTGTGGCACACGCTGCGCAGGCGGCAGAGCGCCGCCGCGACGCAAGCTGCCTTGCCGGCCCCGGTGGCTCCCGCTGATCCGGCGCGCATCGAGCTGGACGAGGTCAGCGATCATACGCTTGTCACGGTCGAGCTGGGCTATGCGCTGGTGCAATTGGTCGATGAGAAACGCGGTGCGCCTCTCGTCGGCCGGGTCACGGGCGTGCGCAAGCAGCTCAGCCAGGGTTTCGGCTTCGTCCTGCCGCAGTTTCGCGTGCGCGATTGCCTCGATCTTCCGCCGCATGATTACCGCGTGCTGCTGGGCGGAGTAGCGTTGGGCGGGGCGTCGGTGCGCACCGATCTGGTGCTGGCGATCGATGCCGGCGAGGCCAATCCGCGCCATCCCTTGACGGGCGAGACCACCACCGACCCCAGCTTCGGCTGCCCGGCCCTGTGGATCAACCCGGCCCAGCGCGACATCGCCATCGCTGAGGGTTTCCTGACCGTCGACGCCAGCACAGTGATCGCGACGCATCTCAACCACCTCCTCTCGACCCGCGGGCCGGCGTTGCTCGGCCCCGACGAAGTGCGCGCGCTGCTCGACGGGGTGAAGGTCCGCGCCGCCGGGCTGGTCGAGGCGGTGTATCCCGCGCCGCTGTCGCTGGCGGCGGTGACGCGGCTGCTGCGCGCGCTGCTCGAGGATGGCATCCCCATCGCGCATCCTTTGCCGATCCTCGCCAGCCTCGCGCTGGCGCTGCCCCAGACGCAGGACCACGCCGCGCTGGTGGAACAGCTGCGCATCGATCTGGGCGCGCTGATCACCGCGCGGCTGTGCGGGCCGAGCGATCGCCTGCCGGTGGTGACGTTGGAGGCCGGGCTGGAGGCGCTGATCGCCGGCGGCCTGGTGGATCCTGCCAATGGGCAACCCGTGCTCGAACCCGATCTGGCGCGCTCGATCGCGACGCGCATCACCGCCGTCAGCGACGAGCGGGAGGCGCGGCTGGGTGCCGGCGCGCCCGGCATCGCGCTGATCGTTCAACCGCGCCTGCGCCGGCCGCTGGCGGCATTGCTCCGCGTGCGCGCACCGGCCTGCGCGGTGATGTCGATCGCCGAACTGCCCGAGAGCCAGCCGGTCGAAGTTATCGCGGTGATCGGGGGCGATCCCCCGCCGGCGCCATCGCTGGCGCCATCGCTGGTCTCGCCATCCGCCCAATCCCCGTACGAAAGCATCGCCGCATGATCCAGGATCACAAACAATTCGCCGGCCCGCGCCGCTCCGTGATCCGTGCCTATGGCGGCGATCCCGCGACGCGGGTGCAGCGGTTTATGCCGATGGTGCGCCGGCTGGCGTGGCAACTGCATTCGCCAGGGCGCAGCGATATCGAGGTCGAGGATCTGATGCAGGCCGGGCTCGTCGCCCTCACCGAGTGCGCGCAAAAACACAGCGGGCCGGGCGAGGACGGCTTTGCCGCCTATGCCAAAATGCGCGTGCGCGGCGCGATGTACGATCTGATCCGGCGCCACGTGCCGCTGTCACGCGGGGCCACCGAACGCCGGCGGCATCTGCGCGAGGCGCAGGCGCGGCTGGTCACGCGGCTGGGGCGGGAACCGGGGGAGGGCGAACTCGCCGCCGAAATGGGGCTGAGCGGGGCCGAACTGCATAGTTTGCGGGCCGGGTGCGAGCCGCTACGGTTCGAGCCGCTGGACGACAGCTATTCGGACAGCAACATGGCCTTTGCCGATGCCGGGCCGGACAGTCTGGCGCTGCTCCAGGACGAAGAATTGCGCGGCAGCATCGCCGCCGCCATCGGCGCCTTGCCAGAACGCCAGCAGATGGTGATCCAGCTCTATTTCGTCGAGGAACTGAACCTCGCCGAAATCGCCGAGGTCATCAGCGTCTCGATCCCGCGCGTCCACCAGATCAAGGCGCAGGCGCTGGACCGGCTGCGCGCGGTTCTGGCGGATGAGGTAGAAGTGCTTTAACGCGCTTTCGCCAGATCCGTCAGCGCCGCCGGGGTCAGGATCTGCGGCAGAACGCGCGCCGGCTGGCCGGGCGCGTACCACAGATACAGCGGCACCCCCGCCGCGCCCTGCGCCGTCAGGAAGCGCGTGATCGCCGGGTCGCGCCGCGTCCAGTCGCCCTTCAGCACCACCACCCCGGCGCGGGCAAAGGCTTCCTTCGTATCCGCACGCTCGATCGAGGCGCGTTCGTTGACCTTGCAGGTCAGGCACCAGTCGGCGGTGAAAAACGCGAAGATCGGATGTCCGCTGGCCCGTGCCTGCGCCAGACCCGGCTCGCTGAACGGCTGATCGGGCAGGACATCGACCTCGGCGCTGGGCGGCCGGATACTGCGCGGCAGGATGACCAGCGCGGTCACCGCCAGCACCAGCGACAGCGTGACAAACCGCCGCGCCGCCGGCAGCCCGCGCCGCTGTGCCGCGCCAACATTGGCCAGCAGCACGACCACGATCGCGGCAAAGATGCCCGCCAGCCCGGCAAAATGCCACCCGCCCAGCCGGCTCGCCAGCCACACCAGCGCCAGCGCGGTCAGCGCCATCGGCACCGCCAACGCGCGCCGTAGCCAGTTCATCCATGCGCCCGGCCGGGGCAGCATCGCGCGCGCCGCCGGCACCAGCGCGATCACCAGAAACGGCAGCGCCAGCCCGACGCCCAGCGCCACGAACAAAGCCATCGCGGCGGGCACCGGCAGCAGCAGCGCCGCCCCCATCGCGCTGGCCATGAACGGCCCGGTGCAGGGCGTGGCGACAAACGCCGCAAGCAGGCCGGTGGCAAATGCCCCCCGCGCCGCGCCAGCCCCGTTTTGCACAAAGCCCGGCACCGCCAGCTCGTACAGCCCGGCAAAATTGGCGGTAATCGCGCAGGCCAGCACCAGCAGCACGGCGACTACGCCCGGCTCCTGCAACTGGAACGCCCAGCCCACCTCATGCCCCGCCCCGCGCAACGCCAGCAACGCCGCGCCAAGCCCGGCGCAGGCCACCACCACCCCGGCGCTATAGGCGAAGCCCTCGGCCCGTGCCTCCGCCGCGCTGCCCCCGGCGCGCGCCAGACTCAGCGCCTTGAGGCTGAGAATCGGGAACACGCAGGGCATCACATTGAGCAGCAATCCCCCCGCCAGCGCCGCCAGCAGCAACAGCGGCAGCGCGGCCAGATCGGGCGCGGCATTGCCCGCCAGCGGCGTTCCGTCAGCCGGCACCGCGCCGGGCGCCGCCGCAAATTCCAAGCCGTTACCGTCTCCCAGCGCCAGCACCCCCGCCAACGCCGCCGGGCTCTTTGCCGCAAATTTGGCGCGCGGCAGGGTGATCACCAGCGTATCGCCGTCGCGCGCAAAAGCTTGCGCGCCCGCATAATCAGCCACACCATCGTCGCTGAGGAACACATGCGGCTCGGCCAGCTTCACCGATGCGGGCAAGGGCAGCGCCAGCCGCAGCGCGCCGCCGGTGATCACAAAGCGCGCCGGCGCCCCCAATGGCGCGGGCAGGCGCTGGCGCCACAGGTCGAAGCGCGGATCGCCCGGCCCCGCACCCACGCGCACATTGGTGGTCAAAGCCGCCTTCTCGGGCACACAGATCGTGGCGCTGCACACCAGCCAATCCGCCGCCAGCCGCACCGGCAATACCGCGCCCACCTGCGCGCCCTCGGGCAGGGTCAGCCGCACGAGCACCGCATATTCGCTCTCATAAACATGGTTCATCAACCCGGCGATCAGCAGCGGGCGCGGTACCGGATACAGCGGCTCCCCCACTTTTGCCCCCGGCGGCAGGGTCCACACCAGCCGCATCGCGAACCCGGCATCGCCGGGATTGCGCCAATAGCCGTGCCAGCCCGGCTGTGGGATCATATGCACCGCCAGCGTCACCACGCCGCCCGGCGCCGCCGGTCCTTCGGCGATCAGCTCGGTGGCGAGGTGGTTGGGTGCGTCAGCATGCGCGGGCGTGCCGGCCAGCGCCAGCAACGCCAGCCCGCCGGAGAGCCCTCTTGCCAGCCACCGCCATAATACCGCAATAGTGCCGCGATAGCGTCGCATTACCGCATCTCCAGCGCCGCTGCCCGGCTGCCCCCCGGCCTGTGCCGCGACACTCGTCAAATTGCAAGGAATCGCCGATGCCCGCCCGCTTGACCTACTGCGTGAGCCCCCGCCTGAGCCCCCGCCTAATCTGGGCCGCCGCGCTGCTGCTGACGCTGTCGCCGCTGGAGGGCCATGCCGAACCGGCAGATCTCGCGCCGCCGCCGCCGCCCAGGCTGTTGGTGGCGATCGTGGTCGATCAGTTCGCGGCGGACCTGTTCGCGCAATATCGCGCGCGTTACACCGGCGGCATGGCCCGGCTGATGACAGGCGCAGTGTACCCCTCGGCCTATCAGGCGCATGCTGCGACCGAGACGTGCCCCGGCCATTCCACTATCCTGACCGGCGTCCACCCGGCGCGCAGCGGCATTATCGCCAACACTTGGTACGACCTTTCGATCGCCCGCGACGACAAGAAGATCTATTGCGCCGAGAATGAGAAAGACCCCAACAGCGCCTCCGCCACGCCCGAGGTTTCCGCCATCCACCTGCGCGTGCCGACGCTGGGCGAGCGGATGAAGGCGCGGTGGCCGGCCAGCCGCAACGTCGCGGTATCGGGCAAGGACCGCGCGGTGATGATGATGGGCGGGCATGACATCGACGAAGCCTATTGGTGGGGCTCGCGCGGGTTCGGCAGCCTCAATGGCCGCACACTGGCCGAGGCGGCGCAGCAGGAAAACATCGGCATCCTCGCCACTTTGCGCAGCGGCGCGCCGGCCATGGCGGCCCCTGCGTGGTGCGCGCCCCGCGCCCATGACGTCCGCGCCGGGAGCGAGCTGATCGGCACCGGCCGCTTTGCGGTGGAGGTGGATCAGTCCGAGCAATACCGCGTCTCCCCCCGCCTCGACGCCGCAACGCTCGACCTGGCGGCACGGCTGGTCCAGGACATGAAGCTGGGCAAGGGGCCTGCGCCCGACATGCTTTCGGTCGGCCTGTCGGTCACCGATTACGTCGGCCATGCCTTTGGCCACCAAGGTGAGGAAATGTGCATCCAGATGGCCGAGCTGGACAAGTCACTTGGCGTTTTTTTTGCGCGACTCGATGCGATGGGGATCGATTACGCGGTGGTGCTGACGGCGGATCACGGCGGGCTGGATACGCCCGAGCGGCTCGACCAACAGGGGTTGCCGGAGGCGACGCGGGCCGATGGCGCCCTGACCGGGGCCGCGTTGGGCCAGGTGATCGCCAAGAAGCTGGGCCTGACCGGCTTTGTCATCCCCGCCGGCACGCCGGCGTGGGCGCCATCGCCGGTACCTGCGCTGGTGGCTGCCGATGCGCCGTTTGGCGATTATTGGGTCACGCCAAATCTGCCGCCCGAGACGCGCGCGCGGGTTATCGCCATGCTGACCGGGATGCTGCGCGCGCATCCGCAGGTCGCGGCGGTGTTCACCAAGGATGAGCTGGCCAAAGTGCCGATGCCCACGGGCTCACCGCAGGACTGGAGCATCGAACAGCGCGTCCGCGCCTCCTTCGACACGGAGCGGTCGGGCGATGTGTTTTCGGTGCTGAAACGCGCGGTGGTGCCGATCCCGGTGGCCCGCGCCGGCTATACCGCAACGCATGGCAGCCCGTGGGATTATGACCGCCGGGTGCCGCTGCTGTTCTGGCGGCGCGGGCTCGCCGGTTTCGAGCAGCCGGCGCCGGTCGACACCGTGGACATCGCGCCGACGCTGGCCTCGCTGATCGGGCTGAGCGTGCCGGCGGGGGCATTCGACGGGGTGTGCCTCGACATCGATGGCGGCCCGGCGGATAGTTGCGCAGCGCGTTAGGGTTAGTCGTATCGCTCAAAGCCAAAAACCGGTGCCCACTTTTTGGCACGATGCTCCAGAGCATTTGCACCGCCGGGCCATCAGTGCCATCAACACGGGCATGGACACGCATAAAGACCTGGTAATCCTCGGCGGCGGCATGGTCGGCATGACGCTGGCGCTGGCCGCCGCGCGCGCCGGGATCAGCGCGCATGTGGTGGAGCGGTCGTACCCCGGTGCGCTGACTGCCGAGGGCGCCGATGGCCGCGCCACCGCGATCTCTACCGCGAGCTGGAACCTGTTCGTCAATATCGGGCTGGCAGAAGCGCTGGCGCCGTTGGGTTGCCCGATTGACGCCATCGCGGTGACCGACGGGATGAAGCCCGGCCGGGTCGACTTCCGCCCCGGTGAAGGCGATGGCGCGCTGGGGCGGATGTTTGCCAACCGCGATCTGCGCCTCGCCTTGTTCGCCGCCGCCAAGGACGAGCCGGGCATCGCCTGGCATACCGGCGCCACGGTGGAGCGGCGCACGCGAGGGTTGCATGGCGTGGAAGTGGCGCTGGCAGATGGTCAGGTGCTTACCGGCAAGCTGCTGGTGGGCGCCGAGGGCCGCGCCTCGCCCACCCGCACCGAGGATGGCATCGGGCTGGTGGCGTGGGATTACCATCACACCGCCATCGTCGCGGGGCTGACGCATGAAATTCCGCACGGCAACACCGCGTGGGAGATTTTCTATCCGCAGGGGCCGTTTGCGCTGTTGCCGTTGCTGGACGACGAACAAGGCCGCCACCGCAGCGCGCTGGTCTGGACCCTGCCGACGACGCGGGCGAAGGGCATGCTGGCGCTGGACGAGGCCGATTTCCTGGCTGAGGCCAGTGCCGCGATGGCTGAGCTTTACGGCGAAATCAGGCTGATCGCGCCGCGCATGGCCTATCCGCTGACCTATCAGAACGCGGTGCGTATCGTGGGCGATCGGCTGGCGCTGGTCGGCGATGCAGCGCATGGCATGCATCCGATCGCGGGGCAGGGGCTCAACCTCGGGCTGCGCGATGTGGGCGCGTTGGTCGAGGTGCTGGGCGAGGGGATGCGGCTGGGGCTCGACCCCGGCGATGCGCAGATGCTGCGCCGGTATGAGAACTGGCGCGCGCTCGACGTGCTGTCGGTGATGAGCGTAATGGACGGGATCGTCCGGCTGTTCGGGGTGCCGGGGCGCCTGCCCTCGGCGGTGCGGCGGCTGGGGATGGGGGCGGTGCAGCGGCTGCCCGCGCTCAAGGGCTTTTTCATAGACGAGGCGCGGGGGACCAGTGGCAAAATGCCGGCATTGCTACAGGCTGTTTGACGGGCTGGTCGGCGGGGGCGGCGTCACCGCCCGCCCGCCGGCATCGCGCAGCATCCGCGGCTCCAGCAGCGCGGTCGTCTCCAGCAGGTCCAGCGCGCGCTGCACATCGCTGTAATGTCGCGCCGCCACGATCCAGTGGTTCAGCTCGGGCGATGGCGGCAGGCGCTGCATGTCGGCCACCGCAGCGTCGATCCGGCCTTCGTGGAGGCACAGCAGCGCATTGCTCAACCGCGCTTCGGGCGCCGGGCCGGGGCTGCTGTCGCGGCGGATCACGAACAGGCCGGAAAACGCGCGGCCCAGCCTCTGCCAGCTGCTCTCGTTCGGCGGCGCCGCGATCAGGCGGGGGCCCATCGCCTGAAGCTGAGCGTCCAGTTGATCGCGGGTGATCGGCGCTTGGCTTGCCGCGGTCACCAGCGCCACCGCGCCGGGCAACGCGACACCAAACCGCAACCGCAACTGCCCCTCCAGATAACCCAGTGGCACGCCCCGGTCGACCGCGCGCCGCGCCGCAAAGGCCACCAGCAAGGCCTCGGCGCGGGCGGCATTGCCCTCCGCCGCGCTGGCCTGCTGGTCTATCCGCGACAGCCGTGCCTCCAGCGATGAGATGCGCGCGGCAGCAGCTGGGTCGCCGATCGCGGTCAGGGCTCCGGGGGCCGGCAGCCACGCCGTGCGCCGCTGCCACGCCGCCCAGCCGCCGCCGGCAATCAGCGCCAGCAGCACCAGCGCCACGGTCAGCCGCAGCATCCACGGGCGCGCGCTGGCGGCATCGGGGTCGGCGTGCAATTCGTCGGTCGGCGGTTGGTCGGGCATCGGCAGCGAGGATTCCTTGGTTGCCTGGGCTTGGCACATTGCGGCGGCAAGGGCCAGCAACGCCGCATCGCTGACCTCCCCGGCGGTGCGGACCTCGGCCCAGCCGGGGCCGGCTGCCTCGGCAATGCGCGGCGCCAGCGCGGCGATTTTGATGCGGGCGCGCGGCAGGGCGAGGCGGTCGAACTCAGCCGCAAAATGCCGCGCCGCCGCCGCCGAATGGAGCACCACCACGATTTCGGGCAAGGCCCGCGCGGTGACCAACAGCGCCAGCGGGCCCGGCAGGGCCAGCGGATTGCTGGCGTAAACCACGCGCTCGATGATCGTCACCCCGGCAGGTGGGGTCAACTCCACCCGCTCCTGCCCGGCCAACCGCAGTAGCCGGCGATGTCCGGGGTGCAGCATGCTCAGCGCCGCTTGCAGACCCCCATCGGCCACGCCCGCCACCGCCAGCCCCGCGTCCACACATGCCGCCGCCGTCGCCGCGCCCACCGCATAGGCGGGCTTGTCTGCAAAGCCCGTCAGCGCGGCGCCGGCATGGCGTGGGGCATTGGCGCTGCCGATCAGCAACGCGTCGAAACTGGCAGGATCGGGCGCCTCCCACGCCAACGGTGCGGCGACGAACAGCGGGAAGCCCTGCGCCTCCAGACCCATCGCGTGCGCGGCGGCGACGGTGGCGGCGCATCCGGGCTCCGGCCGGAGGATGATGACCAGCGGTGCCATCTCAGCCCCGGAAATGCGCGGTGATCGCGGGGCCTGCGCGCGCCAGCAGGTCGGCGGCCAGCCGCGCCGGGGCGTCCGTGTCGCCGGCCGCGAACCGCGCCGTGCCATCGACCCGCGCTGCGCCATCGGGGCTGAACAGGCTGACCGTCAGGTGCAGGTGATCGCCCTCGGCGCGGGTAAACACGCCGATTGCACTGTGGCAATTGCCGCCCAGCGTCGCGAGCAACCCGCGCTCCGCCATCAGGCTGGCACGGCTCGGCGCGTCATCGATGGCAGCCAACATGGCGCGCGTCGGTGCATCATCGGCGCGGCATTCGATGGCAATCGCGCCCTGCCCTGGCGCAGGCAGCCAACCGGCAGCGTCGAGCGGCACTCCCGCGCTCTGCCCCAGCCGCTCCAGCCCGGCCATCGCCAGCAAGGTCGCCTCCGCCTCGCCGCGTTCCAGCCGCGCCAGCCGCGTCGCCACATTGCCGCGAAACGGAACGATCACGCAATCGGGCCGCGCGTGCAGCACCTGCGCCGCGCGGCGCGGCGCGCTGGTCCCCACCCGGGCCCCCCGCGGCAGATCGGCCAGCGACGCCGCCCCGATCAGGCAATCGCGCACATCGGCGCGCGGGAGCACGGCGGCGATGACCAGCCCGGCCGGGCGCAGCGTCTCGACATCCTTGGCCGAATGCACCGCAAAGTCGATGTCGCCCGCCAGCAGCCAGCCGTCCAGCTCCTTGGTCCACAGCGCCTTGCCGCCGATCTGCGCCAGCGGGCGGTCCTGAACCCGGTCGCCGCTGGCCACGACGGGCCGCAGATCGACCGCGAGGTCGGGGTGCGCTGCCAGCAAACGCCCACGCGCCTCCTCCGCCTGCGCGAGCGCCAGCGGCGACTGGCGGGTGCCAAGGCGGTATGTACGGGCAGGGCTTATGGGATAAGGCGGGGGCATCGTGGCTTGTGCTAACGGGCAATGGCGTTAAGGGGAAGCCCGAGACGCGGAAGCCCGTGAAGCTGGGGATCGAATGGTCGTAGTTCTGGGCATTGAATCCTCGTGTGACGAGACGGCGGCGGCGCTGGTCGCCGGCGACCGGGTGATTCTGGCCCAGCGGATTGCCTCGCAGGATGCAGCGCACCGGCCCTATGGCGGCGTGGTGCCCGAGATTGCGGCGCGCGCGCATGTCGCGCTGCTGGCGCCGCTGATCGCCGCGACACTGGATGATGCGGGGATGCGGCTGGATCAGGTGGACGCGGTGGCGGCGACCGCCGGGCCGGGGCTGATCGGCGGGGTGATGGTGGGGCTGGTGACGGCCAAGGCGCTGGCGATGGCCTCCGACAAGCCGCTTATCGCGGTCAACCATCTGGAGGGGCATGCGCTGTCGCCGCGTCTGGCCGATGCTTCGCTGAACTATCCGTACCTCCTGTTGCTGGCGTCGGGCGGGCATTGCCAGCTGCTGCTGGTGCGCGGGGTCGGTGATTACCGCCGGCTGGGCACCACCATCGACGATGCGCTGGGCGAGGCGTTCGACAAGACCGCCAAGATCCTCGGCCTCGGTTATCCGGGCGGGCCGGCGGTGGAGCGTCTGGCGGCGACGGGCGATGCCGGGGCGGTGAAACTGCCCCGCCCGTTGCTGGGTACGCCCGAGCCGCATTTCTCCTTCGCCGGGCTGAAAAGCGCGGTGTTGCGCGCGCATCAGGCCGGCATCCACGCCGATGCCGACATCGCGGCGGCGTTCCAGCAGGCGGCGATCGATTGCGTAATCGACCGAACTGCGCGTGCGCTGGCGATGGTTCGCGGCGAGATTACCGCGCTGGTGGTTGCCGGCGGGGTTGCCGCGAATATGGCGCTGCGGGGCGCGCTGGAGGCGCTGGCGGCGCGCGAGAACCTGCGCTTTACCGCGCCGCCGCCCGCGCTGTGTACCGATAATGCCGCGATGATCGGCTGGGCCGGGGTCGAGCGGCTGGCGCTGGGGCGGACCGATACGCTGTCGGTTGCGGCGCGCCCGCGCTGGCCGCTGGATCCCGATGCCGCGCCGGTGCGCGGGGCTGGGGTCAAGGCATGACCGTGGGCATGATCGGAGTTATCGGAGCCGGGGCCTGGGGCACCGCGCTGGCCCAGATGCTGGCCGGGGCCGACACGCCGGTGATGCTGTGGGCGCGTGAGAGCGATCTGGTCGGCCAGATCAATGCGGAGCGCCGCAACACGCCGTTCCTGCCCGACATCGATCTGTCGTCGCATATCACCGCTACCGCCTGCCTCGGGGATATGGCTGAGTGTGACGCGTTGCTGGTGGTGGTGCCGGCGCAGTTTCTGGCGGGCGTGCTGGCGCAGATTTCCGCCAATGGGGCGTGCCGCGATCTGGTGCTTTGCGCCAAGGGCATCGAGGCGGGCAGCGGCCGGCTGATGGCCGAGGTCGCGCGCGATACGATTGCCGCCAGCGGGCATCGCACCGAACTTGCCGTCCTGTCGGGGCCGACCTTTGCCCGCGAAGTGGCGCTCGGCCTGCCCACCGCGATCACGTTGGCTTGTGGCGGGGGGGACGCGCAATGGGCGCGGCTGTCGCCGGCCATCGCCCGGCCTGCGTTCCGGCCCTATTATTCGGATGACATCATCGGTGCCGAGATCGGCGGCGCGGTCAAGAACGTGCTGGCTATTGCCTGCGGCGTGGTGGACGGGCTGGGCTTGGGCGAGAATGCCCGCGCCGCGTTGATCGCGCGTGGTTTTGCCGAGATGCTGCGCTTTGGCGCTTTCAAAGGCGCCCGGGCCGAAACGCTGTCGGGGCTCTGCGGGCTGGGCGATCTGGTGCTGACCTGCGCCAGCACCGCCAGCCGCAATTACACGCTGGGCATGGCGCTGGGCGCTGGCCAGACGGCGGCGCAGGCGCTGGCCGGCAAGACCAGCATCGCCGAGGGCGCCGCCACCGCCCCGGTGCTGGCCGGGCTGGCGCGCGCCGGGGGCATTGCGATGCCCATCGTCGATGCGGTCTGCACCCTGCTCAGCGGCACGGCGCCCGCCAGCGCGGTGGTCAGCCAGCTGCTCGGGCGGCCGCTCGGTGCGGAAACTCTGCGCGCCGAAACGCCCGACACATGAGCGACGCCGCGAACCCGCAGGATACGGGCACCCAACAGGACATTGCCACGCTGGCCAAGGGCGGGCGCACCAATGTCCTCGGCTTTTTGCTGCGGCTGGCGGCGCGGCTGCCGTTTTTCATTATCGCCGGGCGATTGTACGGGGTGGAGGCGGTGGGGCGCTTCGCCTCGGCCACGCTGGTCATCGATCTGGCGGGACAGCTGTGCACGCTGGGGCAAAAGCGCGGGCTGGCGCAACGTCTGGCGCGCGGCAAGCTCCACGCCGCCGCGACCATCGCCGATGCCATGACGCTCAGCCTGGCTATCGCGATTTTGGCCAGCGTCGCGCTGTATCTGTGGCCGACGCCGATGTTCCCCAGCGGCAAGTTCACAGCCATCGACCGGCTGTTGCCGCTGGCCATCGCGCCGGCCACGCTGACCGACATCGCGCTGGCCGCGCTGGCGTTCCGCTTCGATGTCAGCACCACGGTCCGCGCGCGCTCGGTGGTGGAGCCGTGGACGCTGTCGATCGTGGCCGGCACGCTGTGGTTCGTGGCGCCGGCCAGCGGGCTGTCAGTGGCGTTCATCGCCTCGATCTATGCCTCCGCGCTGGTCGCGGTGATGCCGCTGCTGCGCGCTTATGGCCTGGCGCATTGGCGGCCGCATCCGCGCCGGGTAGTACGGCTGATCCGCCATACGCTGCCGCTGGCGGTGGCCGACACGGTGGAGTGGGGGACCCGCAAGCTCGACCTCGCGATCCTCAGCCAGTTTGCCACCCCGACGGCGGTGGGCGTCTATTGGGCGGCGCAGCAGATCGCGTCACTGCCGCAAAAGCTGAAGACCAGTTTCGAGCCGATCCTCGGCCCGGTGATCACCCGCAAGGTGCGCGAGCGCAATTACCCCGCGATCGCGCGTCAGGTCAGCCAGGTCGGCTTCTGGATCACCGCGGCGCAGGCGGGGATCGCGCTGGCACTGGGCATTCCGGGGCATGCGGTGCTGGGGCTGGTCGGGCCGAAATTTACCGGCGGCTCGGGCGCGCTGGGTTTCCTGCTGGCGGCCGAAGTCGGCGCGGCGGCAGCGGTGGTCAGCGAGGCGGCGTTGATCTATATCGCCCCCTTGCGCAATCTGGCGATATCGCTGGCGACAATCACCTTGCAGGCGGTGCTGACGCTGGCAGGCATGGGGGTGGCGACTGGTTTTCGTTTCGATCAGCTGGACCGCGCATCCTCGGCGGCGGGGGCGTTGATGGTGACGCTGTGCATCGCCTCGGTGGTCAAGACGCGGCTGCTGTCGCGCTATCTCGGCCTGCCGGTCAGCAATTTTCGCTGGCCGTTGCTATGGGCGGCGGCGGCGGCGGCGGTGGTTGGCTGGGCAGCGGTGAATTTCCTCCCCGAATGGGCCGAGCTGGCGGTGGGTATCCCGGCGATCCTGGGGGTCTATTGCTGGATCATCTGGCACAAGGGCTTCGGCCCCGACGACCGCGTGCTGTTCGGCAAGCAGATTGGCGAGGGCGGCGCGCCCGAACTGGCGGCCAGGTCGGCGGGGCGCGCCTGAGATGGCCGCGCCCCGTCGCCATGGGCTGATACTGGCCGGCGCGGCGGCGAGCCTGCTGGTCGGACTAGGCGCCGATTTCGGTAGCGGCGCGCGGATGATCGCCGGGTTCAGCGGCGCGGCGCAAACCGCGCTGGCAGGCGCCGGCGCGGCGGGGGTGAAGGCGCGCTTCACCGATGGTGCCGGCTGGCAGACGCGGCACCCGACGCTCAGCGGCGGTGATGCGCTCGGCGATGCCAGCCGCGCCCGCGCGGCGGCGGCGGTGGCGGCGATCCCCGGCGTCGGCGCAGTGTTCTGGAGCCCGCGCCCCGGCACCCGCCGCACCGCCGTAACGGATGTCGCGGCCACCCAGTGTCAGCAATCGGTGGCGGCGATCCTCGCCTCGCGCACCATCCGCTTTGCCGAGAACCGCGCCGCGATCGACCCCGCGAGCGGCGAATTGCTGAACGAGGTCGCCGCCGCGCTGCGCCCCTGTGCGGGCAGCGTGATCGCGATCATCGGCCATACCGATGCCAGCGGCGACGATGCCGCCAACCTCACCCTGTCGCGCCAGCGCGCGCTGGCGGTGCGCGACGCATTGGGCGCGCGGGGCATCGATCTGGCGGGTCTGCGCGCCAAGGGTGTCGGCGCGCAGCAACCGGTTGAGGGCCTGACCGCCGCCGATCCCGCCAACCGCCGCATCGAATTCACCGTGATTGCGCCTGCCAGTGTTGCGCCGACCGCCGTTGATACGCCGGGGCCGGGATGACAAACAGGCGAAACAGGATTGCATGCTATGCCGTTTTGGCTTGAAATCGAGGCGCTGTTGCTGCTGACCTATGGCGCGGGTCTGGGGTTGGGCTGGCTGGTGTGGGGTCGGCGCGGAAATGCGGGGGAATAAGGCGATGTTGACGCTGATCGAGGCCAATTGGCCGGGCTTTGCGGTGGTGCTGGTGCTGGGCCTGTTGGTCGCGTGGTGGCTGTGGGGCCGCGCCGGGCCGGACACGCGCGCACGCGCACGCACCCCCGATGCGCTTGACGAAGGCGCCACGCCCGCACAGCGCAATCAGTCGCTGATCGACGCAGCGCCCGCTGCCAGCGTGCATGACGCCGCGCAATTGGCCGCCGCCCGCGTCGCCGCCCCGCTGGCCAGCACCGGGCCCGACATCTTTGGCGGCATCGGGGAAATCTTTGCCTACGCCGCCACCCATGAGGCCGCCGACGCGCGCGATGACCTCACCCGCATCAAGGGCATCGGTCCCAAACTCTCGGCTCGGCTCGGCGAATTGGGCGTCACCGGCTTTGCGCAGATCGCGGCGTGGAGCGCGGCGGACATCGCGGCAATCGACGCCCAGCTTGGTACTTTCGCGGGCCGCGCCGAACGCGATCAATGGACCGCGCAGGCAGCCTTTCTGGCCAGCGGCGACATCGCCGGCTATGAGGCGAAATTCGGCAAGTTATAACGCTACTTGCCGCCCCACTTCTTTTGCGACTTGCCGTAGCGGGTCTTGCGCGTTCCCGGCTTGCCCTCGTTGCTCCGCCCCACTACCGGCGCGCCGCGCTCATCTTCGGGCAGGCCAAGCTCGGTCGCCTCCAACCGGCGGATCTCATCGCGCATCCGCCCGGCCTCCTCGAAATTCAGGTCGGCTGCCGCGTCGCGCATACGCTTTTCGAGGTCGGCGATATAGCCGCGCAGATTGTGTCCGACGAGGTTGTTCACCCCGCCATCGTCGATCTCCACCAGCACACTATCCCGGCTCGCCGTGTCAGAGATGATGTCGGCGATGCCGCGCTTGATGCTCGCGGGCGTGATGCCGTGCTCGATATTATAGGCGTGCTGTTTCTCGCGGCGCCGGTCGGTTTCGGCCATCGCGCGCTCCATGCTGCCGGTGATGCGGTCGGCATACAGGATCACCCGCCCGTCGATATTGCGCGCCGCGCGTCCGATGGTCTGGATCAGCGATGTCTCGCTGCGCAGGAAGCCTTCCTTGTCGGCGTCCAGAATGCAGACCAGCCCGCATTCCGGGATATCCAGCCCCTCGCGCAGAAGGTTGATCCCGACCAGCACGTCATAAACCCCGAGCCTGAGATCGCGGATCAGCTCGATCCGCTCCAGCGTCTCGACATCCGAATGCATGTACCGCACGCGCAGGCCGGCCTCATGCATGAATTCGGTGAGGTCCTCGGCCATCCGTTTGGTGAGCGTAGTCACCAGCGTGCGATAGCCCACCAAAGCCACCTTGCGGCATTCCTCGATGCAATCCTGCACCTGATCCTCGACGGGGCGGATCAGCACCGGTGGATCGATCAATCCGGTTGGCCGGATCACCTGTTCGGCAAAGACTCCGCCGGCCTGCTCCATTTCCCAGCCGCCCGGCGTGGCCGACACCGCCACCGTCTGGGGCCGCATCGCGTCCCATTCGTTGAAGCGCAGCGGCCGGTTGTCGATGCAGGACGGCAGGCGAAAGCCATATTCGGCCAGCGTGATCTTGCGCCGGTGATCGCCCTTGGACATTGCGCCGATCTGGGGCACGGTCTGGTGGCTTTCATCGACGAACAGCAGCGCATTGTCGGGCAGATATTCGAACAGGGTCGGCGGCGGTTCGCCGGGCAGGCGGCCCGTCAGGAACCGTGAATAATTCTCGATGCCGGCGCAGCTGCCGGTGGCGGCGATCATCTCAAGGTCGAAATTGGTGCGCTGCTCCAGCCGCTGCGCCTCCAGCAATTTGCCCTCCGCGACCAGCTCCTTGAGCCGCTCGGTCAGTTCGAAGCGGATGGCGTCGGCGGCCTGCTTCATCGTCGGGCCGGGGGTGACGTAATGCGAATTGGCATAGACCCGCACCTTGTCCAGCCGTGCGCCCGCTTTGCCGGTCAGCGGATCGAATTCGGAAATTGCCTCGATCTCATCGCCGAAAAAGCTGATCCGCCAGGCCATATCCTCATAGTGCGACGGGAAAATCTCCAGATTGTCACCGCGTGCCCGGAAATTGCCACGCGCAAATGCCACATCGTTGCGCTTGTATTGGAGAGCGACCAGCTTGCGTATCACTTCGCTGCGGTCGGCGGCCTCGCCCGCTTTCAGGTCGAAGATCATCGCCGAATAGGTCTCGACCGAACCGATGCCATAGAGGCACGAGACCGAGGCGACGATAATCACATCATCCCGCTCCAGCAGAGACCGCGTGGCCGAATGGCGCATGCGATCTATGGCTTCATTTACCGAGGATTCCTTCTCGATATAGGTATCGGACCGGGCGACATAGGCTTCGGGCTGATAGTAATCGTAGTAGGACACAAAATATTCGACTGCATTGTCGGGGAAAAAACTGCGGAATTCTCCATAAAGCTGCGCCGCGAGGATCTTGTTGGGCGCCAGGATCAGCGCCGGGCGTTGCAGCGCCTCGATCACCTTAGCCATGGTGAAGGTCTTGCCGCTGCCGGTCACGCCCAGCAGCACCTGCACCGGCTCTCCGGTCAGCGCGGTAGACACCAGCTCGGCAATGGCGGTGGGTTGGTCGCCCGCCGGCTGGTATTCGGAGACCACGCGAAACGGGCGTCCGCCATCGATCTTGGGTGGGCGGGCAGGGCGGTGCGGCACGAAGTCGCCGGTGGTTTCCGGCTCCTCCAACCCGCGGCGGATGATCAATTCGGCCATAGAAGCCGAATATGGCTGTTCGCGTCCCGTTCCGCAATGGCGAGCAGGCGCGGTGATAGGGATTGTGCCGGAGGGAGCGTTTGGATAGGCCCGCCGCCATGCCCGGAATTCAGCCTTGACCGAACCCGCCTTGAACGAACAGGCGCCGCGCCCCTTCTCGGACCTGCGCGACGGGATAGAGCGGCGCGCGCGGCTGGCCAGCGAGGCTTCGCCCGCCGGCATCCGCCGCCCGCGTCTGGCGCTGCTGCTGTCCGAGGTGATGGCGCTGGGCGCCCGGCGCAAGGCGGAGTGCACCTACCCGCCCGCGCGCCATCCCCAGCCGGTGATGCTGCTGCCTGGCTTTGGCGCGCATCCCAAGCGGATGCGGCCCTTGCTGCGCGCACTGGGTGAGGCAGGGCACAGGACGCATGAATGGGGGCTGGGTTTCAACTTCGGGCCAACCCCGGCCAATTTTGCGTTCCTGCTGGGCCGCGTGGCGGACCTGGCGCGCGAGGAAGGTGCGCCTCTGGTGTTGGTCGGGTGGAGTTTGGGCGGGCTTTTCGCGCGGGAGATCGCCAAGCAGCGGCCCGGCTCGGTGGCGGCGGTGATCACCATGGGCACGCCGTTTTCGGGCGACCGCCGCGCCAACAACGCGTGGCGCGCCTATCAGCTGGTCACCGGGCATCCGGTCGACGCGCCGCCGATCCCCGGCGATTTCGCGATCAAGCCGGCCGCGCCGACAGTGGCACTATGGAGCCCGCGCGATGGCATTGTCGACCCGCGCTCGACCTGCGGCTGGCCGGGCGAGCGCGACCGCGCGGTGGCGGTGCGCTGCAACCACCTCGGCTTTGCGCATGACCCCAGGGTGATCGCAGAGGTGCTGCGCCAGATCGATTGGGCAGTGGAGTCGGTTTGACGGCGAGCTGGCCTACTCGACTGGCATTTCGGTAGTGGGTCAATTTGAAATTCTGGTAGCGGCATCCTACAAGTGCGGCTTTGATGTGGAGCGGTGGCATGGATTGGATAGGATGGGCAATTGGGATTGCGGGAATCGTCATTGGATGCTTGATCGCGGGTTGGCAGTGGCATGACGCCAGGGCAAAGGGCAGCAATCTTGTTGCATTCCTGCACGGACTTAAATCGTGCGGTTTGCCCCCGAAAGCCGAAGAGCAAGTCAATGACATGCTAGCGAGGCTCGACCCTCCTAAACGGTAGCGCTGACTTTGCGGTATGGACCGCGCTTACCCGGCTTAG
>JANXUK010000006.1 GCA_025356275.1 Sphingomonadales bacterium
CGCTTGAGGCCAAGTCGCGCTCGAATGTCCGAATCTTTTCGGACCACTAGAAGATTTTGATTCTAGTGGATTTTACGATTTTGACATTTGCAGACCCATCCCAACCGCCAGGGGATGCAAATGTCAAAATCAATCCACTAGGGCTGACACACCAGCTTGCCCGACCCTATCGCATTGACTGTGCATTTGGCCTTGCCATGCACGGTAACCTCGCCCGAGCCGACGATATTGCCGTCGACCGTGCCGTCCGAGGTGAAGGCCCCACTGCCCGAACCGGCGACCGTCACCACCGCCTTGCCTACCGTCAGCCCGGCCATCGGGGCATCGCCGCTGCCCGCAATGCTCAGCGTCAGCGTATCGACGTGTCCCGCCGCGCTATAGCTGCCCGAGCCGGCGACCGTCGCGGTGAGATCCTTGGCCGCGACCGCCGGCGTCGTGACCTTGCCCGATCCGGCCACGGTTATTGCCACGTTGGAAGCCAGCGCCGGCGCGGTGATCTTGCCCGATCCGGCCAGCGTCAACGCGCTGGCGGGCGGCATGGTGACATGGATGGTCAGCGGGGTGGTATTCGCGGCCATTTCGCCGCGCCGCCCGATGCCCAGCGAATCGCCCTTGAGCACGAAGCGCAATTGCGCCGCCTGATCCGCGTCGCCATCGACGGTGATGGCGAGCGTGTCGCCGGTGGTGATCTGCACGTTGTCCGGCCCGGCCAGCGTCAACCCGTGCGGCGCAGCGCCTTTCATGTCGAGCTGGGCCAGCGGCACGCCGTCCGTGTCATCGATGGTGACCGTGCCGTGATGGCAGCCGGCCAGCAGGCCGATTGCGGCGGCGGCAACCAGTAAACCCGAAATCCCCCGATGCTTCATAGAGCCCTCCCGCTGTGTGTTGTTTAACTAATACACCTTGTGCGTGGCAGCGGCAAGCCCCAACCCGTGCACAACGAAAAAGGGCCGAACCTCGCGGTCCGACCCCATTTTCGCATTACCAACCCAGTCTGATCAGGCCGTGGCGGCGACCTCGTAATATTTCGGCGCATGCTCGTTGAGGATCGCCAGGATCTTCTTCAGCGCAGTCGGCTCGTCGGTCTTTTCCATCGCCGCCAGTTCGCGGGCCAGCCGCGAGGACGCCGCCTCGAAAATCTGACGCTCCGAATAGGATTGCTCCGGCTGATCGTCGGCGCGGAACAGGTCGCGCGTCACTTCGGCGATCGATACCAGATCGCCCGAATTGATCTTCGCCTCATATTCCTGCGCGCGGCGCGACCACATCGTGCGCTTGACCCGGGGCTTGCCCTTGAGCGTATCGAGCGCCTCGCGCAGCGTCTTGTCCGAGGACAGTTTACGCATGCCGATCGCCTCGACCTTGCCGATTGGAACGCGCAGCGTCATCCGCTCTTTCTCGAAACGCAGCACATAGAGTTCCAGCTGCATGCCGGCGATTTCCTGCTCTTGCAGTTCGATCACCCGGCCAACGCCGTGCTTGGGGTAAACAACGTAATCGCCAACATCAAAGGGGTGCGCCCGAATGGTCATTCATCGTCCTTTCACTGGCAGGAAGCCCGCTTTTGGTGCGGGGGGCGGCGGCGGCGGGCAAGGGCTGTTCCCGGCGGGGCGGGAGGACGCTTTCACCAACCGAACGCTTGCGATCCTGCCTCTCTTCTGGTGTGTCAGCGGCGTGTACGGGGCAGGGCGCACAGACGCGCCCGGCCCAGGAATGCCCCCGGCCAGTTATTATATAACACCTTTACAACAAAATTGCCAGTGCGCAGAATCACCGGGTTTTCCCTAGGTGAGACAGACGCGAATGGCGGGCGTCAGCGCCCGGATCAGTCACCCTCGCCCGGCTTGGCCGAGAACAGCTTCTCGAACTTGCCATCCTGGCCCTTGAAGGTGTCGGCGTCGGCCGGCGAATCCTTCTTGGTGGTGATATTGGGCCATTCGGCGGAGAATTTGGTGTTCAGCTCCAGCCACTGCTCCAACCCGCTTTCGGTGTCGGGCAGGATCGCCTCGGCGGGGCATTCGGGCTCACACACGCCGCAATCGATGCATTCGTTGGGGTTGATCACCAGCATATTCTCGCCCTCATAGAAGCAATCCACCGGGCATACTTCGACGCAATCCATGTATTTGCAACGGATGCAGGCGTCGGTGACGACATAGGTCATGGCTGCGGAACCCCTTTGATGGCAGCGAGCGTACCAGTTGCTGCTATGGGAATATTGCCCGCCCCGTCAAGCACGCGATAATGGGTTTGCGCCTCGGGCGCCGGCCCGCGCCGCTGGGGCAGGGCGATAATTTCGATCAGCAGCACGTTTTGCCCTTGCGGCATCACAATAATATCTCCGACCCGCACCAGAGTGGCGCAGCGTTCGGCGCGTCGGCCGCTGATCCGGATATGCCCCTCGGCAATGCGCGCCTGCGCCAGATTGCGGGTCGGCGCCAGCCGCAGATACCACAGCAGCAGGTCCAGCCGCATCATGCCACCAGCTGCGCCAGCGCGGCGAAGGCGCCATCGGGGTTGGCGGGGGCGACTATCGGCGCAGGCCGCCCCGGCGGTTGCCATTTCCACAGCAGCGGTGCCGGCGGGCCATGCCGCTCTGGCGTCAGGGCGCGGATCGGCAGGCTGCGAAACCCGCCCAGCCGGAGCAGCGCGGCATAGCTTGCGGTGGTGAGCCCCAGCCGCTGCGCCGGCCCCGGATCGAGCCGAAACCCGCGCCCGCCGGCAGCCCCACGCCGCTGATGCGCCTCGGCCAGCAGGGTCTCGGCAACGTCGAGCCGCAGAGCCTGCCGCCCCACAAGGCGATAGGCCAGCGGCAATGCCAGCGCAGCGCCCTCACCCAATACCGGGGTCATGCAATCGGCCAGCGGTCGCCCCGAGCCTGCTATCTCAGCCCCCGCCATCTCGCGCCACAAAGCCAGCGCCCGGCGCTTCATCATCGCGGGGTGGAAGATATCGAGCGCGCCCACCCGCACCCCCAGCCGGCGCAAGGCATCGCGCTGCGCCCGGTCCAGCCGCTCGACGCCCGAGGCCGAGCGCGCCATCATCCCGCCGGCATCGTGCAGCCGGATCAGCAACGCGCGCAACTCCGGCCCGGCGGCACCGGCGGTGCTGGCCTCGACAATCCGTGCCAGCGGCGCCAGCGGGCGGAGGTGTCGCGCCAGCCAAGCGCCCAGTGCCGCCAGCAACGCCGTGCGCGCCGCCGCCTCCAGCCTGAGCCCCGGTGCCGCCTCCAACCCCGGAGCAAGTAAACTCCCACGCCGCGCCGCCCGCGCCAAAACCTCGCCATGCCAACACACCGCGCCGCCCGCCAAGGTCAGCGCTGCCGTCCCTGCCGCAATCTCCGCAAGCAACCCGGCGCATCGCGCCGCGCGCAAGGCTGGCAAATGCCGCTCTGCCGTCGCCAGCAACAGCCGGTGATCGGCATGCCCGACCCCCGCCGTCACCCGAAACACGAACCCCACCAAGCTGCCGATCGCCTCGCCATCGACCAGCACGTCATCACCCGCCAGCGCCACCGGCAGCAGCGCCGCATCACTCCCCAATGCGCGCATCAGCACCGCCGTGCGCCGGTTGACGAACCGCTCGGTCAGCCGGGCGTGCAACGCATCGGACAATCGCGCCTCGACCGCGCGGGCGCGCGCCGCCATCTCCTCACGCGCGGGCAGCCAGTCGGGGCGTTGCGCGATATAGGCCCAGCTGCGGATCGCGGCGATTCGCATCTGGAGCGTGTCGATATCGCCGCTGGCATTATCCAGCTGCGCGATCGCCCCCGGCGCATGATCGGGGCGCAGCGCGCCATACCGAAGATCTTCCCACAGCCGCGCCACGAAGCGCGCATGATGCTCCACGCCCAGCGAGCGAAAATCGGGCAGCGAGCAGACCTCCCAGAACCGCTTCACCTGCGCCGGGCGCCGCAAGCCTTCCTCAATCCCGGCCTCCTCGCCCAACCGCCGCAGCACCGCCAGATCGATCGCCTCGGGCGCCGCAGCCAGCTCAGGACGCTCCGGCGGCGCGGCCAGATCGGCGATCAGCGTGGTCAGATCATCGAAACGCGGCTCCGCCTCGCGCCAGAACAGCCGGCTGAGCGGGGCAAAGCGATGCTCCTCGATTCCATAGACCTCGTCATCGGCGAAGCTGACGTCATGCCCCATTCCGGCCAGCGCACCGAACGTCCCGTCCCGCTGATGCCGCCCGGCGCGCCCCGCGATCTGCGCCATTTCCGCCGGGGTCAGCCGCCGCTGGCGCATGCCATCGAACTTGGACAGGCCGGCGAACGCGACATGACCGACGTCAAGGTTCAGCCCCATGCCGATTGCGTCCGTGGCGACGAGGTAATCAACCTCGCCCGACTGATACAGCGCGACCTGCGCGTTGCGCGTATGCGGCGACATCGCCCCCATCACCACCGCCGCCCCGCCCCGAAACCGGCGCAGCATCTCGGCCACCGCATAGACCTGCTCGGCGGAGAAGGCGACGATGGCACTGCGCGGCGGTATGCGGGACAGCTTGCGCGGGCCCGTGTGGCTCAGCGTGGAAAAGCGCGGCCGGCTGACGATCTCCGCCTCCGGTACCAGCGCGCGGACCAGCGGCGCCAGCGTAGCGGCGCCCAGGATCATCGTCTCCTCGCGGCCTCGGGCGTGGAGCAGCCGGTCGGTGAACACATGCCCGCGCTCGCGGTCGGCGCCGATCTGCGCCTCGTCGATGGCCACAAACGCCAGATCCGCCGAGACCGGCATCGCCTCTGCCGTACACAGCAGCCAGCGGGCGTTCGCCGGCTCAATCCGCTCCTCGCCAGTAATCAGCGCGACCTGATGCGCGCCCTTGATCGCGCAGACCCGATCATACACCTCACGCGCCAGCAGCCGCAGCGGAAAGCCGATCATCCCCGATGAATGCGCGCATAACCGCTCGATCGCGAGATGGGTCTTGCCGGTAGTGGTGGGCCCAAGCACCGCCTTCACCCGCGAATCCGAAGCCCGGCCGGCGGAAGCCCGGGCGGCAGTAGAAGAGCGAGCGGGGCGGGATGGCGTCATCGCCTCCGTAATGTGGCAGCGGCGGTTCCGCCCGGCAAGAGCAACCGGGCGCCGGCCAACATCTTATCAGACAATTAACCTTGCTGGTGCAGGGATCGGCAGAGCGTCACGCGCCGCAAAGGGCCAGAGCTTGTACCATTCGGGCGAGTTTCACAGCGATATCGCAATTTCGCGCGGGCGGACGCGCCGGGCGATGCCGATTGTCCGGCGTGCGCCCCAGGACCGGGCGTTTGCCCCCACTTTCGTCACCGACCTCGCCGAGGATTGCGGCAGCACCGCGTGGTGGCGCGGATTCGGCGTCATGCTGGCGCTGATCGCGCTGGCGCTGGGCCTGTGGCCCGGCCTGTCACCGCTTGGGGCTGCGACTGCGATGCGGCTGGATACAGCCGCGCGCGCGCGTTTCGTCGAGGCCCGGATCATGCCCCGTGCCTTTGCCGGTGCCGCCCCCCGCATTTCGCCCGGCCCTGCCGTCAGCTTCCTCGCCTTCGCACCCGAGCGCCCGCGCATAGACCTCACCACCACGCTCAGCGCCGGCTCCACCCTCGCCGCCGCCTTGGGCCGGGCCGGCGTCGGCGCCAGCGATGCCGCCCGTGCCGCCGATCTGATCGCCGCCTCCGTGACGCCATCCGACATCGCCCCCGGCACCAGCCTGGCCATCACGCTCGGCCCCCGCGCCGCGCCCGGTCAGCCGCGCATGCTGGAACGCCTGAGCCTGCGCGCCCGTTTCGACCTCGCGCTGGCCATAGACCGGCGCGACGGCGCGCTGTCGCTCACCCGCCAGCCGCTCGCGGTCGATGCCACTCCGCTGCGCATTCGCGGTGTCGTCGGCGCGGGCAGCAGCGTTTATCTCGCCGCGCTGGCCGCCGGCGCGCCGGGCAAGGCCATCGCGCAATTCCTCCAGACCATCGACGCACATCTCAGCCTTGATGACATCCACCCGGGCGACACCTTCGACCTCATCGCCGCCAACAAGCGCGCGCGCGGCGGCGCCAGCGAACCGGGCGATCTGCTCTATGCCGGGCTTGAGACCGGCGGCCACCCCCGCGCCGCGCTGATGCGCTGGGGCACGGCCGGGCAATTCCTCGAAGCCTCCACCCTTCAAGGCTCCACGGCGGGCCAGCCGCCGGCCTCCACAGGCTTCATCATGCCAGTCGCGGGGCATATCACATCGTCCTATGGCATGCGTTTCCACCCGATCCTCGGCTATACCCGCATGCATGCCGGCGTGGACCTGGCTGCGCCCTATGGCTCACCAATCTATGCGGTGGCGGCAGGTACGGTATCCTATGCCGGGATGCATGGCGGGCACGGCAATTACGTCCGGCTGGAGCATGGCGGATCGCTGGGCAGCGGCTATGCGCATATGAGCCGCATCGCGGTGGTGCCGGGGCAAATGGTCAGCGCGGGGCAGGTCATCGGCTATGTCGGGATGAGCGGCCTCGCCACCGGGCCGCACCTGCATTACGAAGTCTATCAGGGCGGGCGCACGGTCGATCCGATGACGCTGCATTTCGGCGCGGCGGCGACGCTCGACCCCAAAGATGCGGCGGTGTTCAAGGCGAAGCTGGCGGCGTTGCTGCTGGTCAAGCCAGCATCTTAGGATTGGCGACCTGACGGCCCGCAGCCTGTGCCATCCCGCGCCCCCGCCCGACCTCCCATCCAGAGTACACACTGTGGGAAGTCGGGATGGCGCAGGCTCCTAACCCCTAACGCTCCTTCAATCCCACCGCAGTCAGCATCCCCGGCAGCCAGCGCCGCGCATGATGGTCGTAAAACGGAAAGGTGTTGGTATAGGCCCAGACGCATATCCCGCCACCAAGCGGTGCAAACGCCCTGGTGATCGCCCGCGTATAGGCGACCCGTTGGGTCGGGGCGGCAGTGGTGAACACCCCGGTCTCGCCCAGTATCGGCATCTTGCCCGTCCGCTCGGCATAGGCGTGCACTTTGGCGACATCGGCGGCGAGCGCCGCGCGGTCCTGCGCCGACCCCCACACCGCGCCAGCCGGATGATACGGCGTGACCCATGTCGCGCCCTGATGCGTGAAACCCATCGGCTGGTAGTAGTGAAATGTCGGGTAAACCTGCCGGTCGGCAGGCAAGGGCAAAGTCGCCAGAGCCTCCACCCCGCTCCAATGCTCGCCGCCGATGATCACCGGGCGATCGGGGTTGCTCAGGCGGATCGCGATCAGCGCGGGGCCCAGCGTGCGCAGCAGATTGGCGTTAGTCAGGACGCCATGGGGCTCATTGTCGATCTCGAACCACAGGCGATGCGCCGGGCGGTCCGCGAAATGCTGCGCGATCTGATACCATAGCGCAGTCAGCCATGGGGCATTGGCGGCGGGATCGGCGTGCAGCGCGTCGAAGCCATGGTTGTCGAGGATGACATTCAGCCCGCGCCCCAACGCCGCGTCCACCACCTCGCTCACCCGCGCCAGCCACGCCGGGTCGATGCTATGCGGCGCGGCGCGGTCGCTGTGTGCCTGCCAGTTCACCGGAATGCGCACCGTGTCGAAGCCGGCGGCGCGGATGATGCCCAGATCGTCGGGGTCGAGCCGCTTGCCATCGGCGGCGCTGTCGCTGGCTTCCAGCTGGTTGCCGAGGTTGATGCAATGCCCGACCGGCAGGGCTCGCGGCGCTGCACAGGCCGGCGCAGCCAACCCAAGCGCTGCGATCCAGAAAGTTGCGCCGCGCAACTCAGCTTTCGCCCATACCAAGGCTGGCCTTATGCCTCCGCCCGTTCTCGACATAGGCCGCCACCCCCGCGGCCATCTCGGCCAGCGCCGTCTCTGTCAGGTCGCGGGCGAACACTGCGGGGCGCCCCAGCCACATCTGGCGCCGCCCGATCACCTTGCCGGGGGTCAGCATCGCGCCAGCGGCCAGCATGCCCTCGCTGGCGATCCGACAACCATCCATCACGATCGCGCCCAGCCCGACAAACGCCCGGTCCTCCAGCACACAGCCATGCACCATCGCCATATGCCCGATCAGCACATCCTCGCCAATGATCGTGGCAAAGCCGTCGGGCCGGCGCGGCTTGGGGCTGTCGCAATGAACGACGCTGCCGTCCTGAATGTTGCTGCGCGCGCCGATGCGGATGCGGTTGGCGTCACCGCGGATCACGCAATTGTACCAGATGCTGACATCGGCGCCGATCTCGACATCGCCGATGATCCGGCACCCCGGCGCGATAAACGCCGAGGAGTGGATGCGCGGCGATATGCCGTTGAAGGGGGCGATTGTGATGTCAGGGGGCGTGATGGCATTCATAGCGGATTCCTTGGCGCCGGCGCCGGGCGCCTTATCCGATAGAAGATATGCGGCCGCAGCGGGTCGTCCTCATCAAGGTCGGGGTGGTCGAAATCTTCATCGGCGTGCCGGGTCATCCCCAGCCGCTCCATCAGGCCCCAGCTGCGCGTATTGCCCGGCACCGTCACCGCGATGATCGTATCCGCAGGCACATGCGACCATGCCCAGGCCAGCGTCGCCTCCGCCCCCTCGCGCGCATAACCTTGCCCCCACACGCTGCGGCCCAGCCGCCACCCGATCTCGTACTCGGTGAATGGATCGCGCGGCGGCACGATGCCGCAGGTGCCGATGAACGCGCCATCCGCCTTGCGCTCCACCGCCCAGAAACAGTGCCCATAAGCCTCCTGACAGGCCATCATCCGGTCCACCGCGTCATCCGCCTCCTCGCGGGTGCGGACGGGCAGGAATTCGGTGACTTCGGCATTCTGCGACATCACCCAGGACGGTTCGCGATCACTTTCCCGCCATGCACGCAGCACAAGTCGCCCGGTATCAATCTGGAAATCAGCCATTCAGCAACCGCGCCGCTTGCGCCGCATGATAGGTCAGCACGCCCGACGCCCCCGCGCGCTTGAACGCCATCAGCGTTTCCAGCACCAGCGCATCGCGCTCCCCCGCGCCGGCCGCCACTGCCGCCTCGATCATCGCGTATTCGCCGCTGACCTGATAGGCGAACACCGGCACCTCGAAGCGCGCCTTCACCCGCGCCACGATATCCAGATAGGGCAGGCCCGGCTTGACCATCACGCTATCCGCGCCCTCGGCCAGGTCGAGCGCGACCTCGCGCAGCGCTTCCTCGCCATTGGCGGGGTCCATCTGATAGGTTTTCTTGTCGCCCTTCAGCAGCCCGCGCGATCCTACCGCATCGCGGAACGGGCCATAGAAAGCCGAGGCATATTTGGCGGCATAGGCCATGATCTGGACATTGTGATGCCCTTCGCGCTCCAGCGCCTCGCGGATCACGCCGATGCGCCCATCCATCATGTCCGAGGGCGCGATGATGTCCGCCCCCGCTGCCGCCTGATTGAGGCTCTGCGCCACCAGCACGGACACCGTGGCGTCATTCAGCACGTATCCGGCATCGTCAATCAGCCCGTCCTGCCCATGGCTGGTATAGGGGTCGAGCGCGACGTCCGTCAGGATGCCGATGCCGTCCCCGCAGGCATCGCGGATCGCCCGGATCGCGCGGCACATCAGATTGTCGGGGTTCAGCGCCTCCTCGCCGCCGGCGCTGCGCCGCTCAGCTTGCGTGTTGGGGAACAGCGCGATGCAAGGGATGCCCAGCGCCGCCGCCTCGCGCGCGCGCGCCGCAATCCCTGCCACAGGCCAGCGCGATACGCCCGGCAGCGCGGCAATCGGCTCCTCCTCATCACTATCGGTGACGAACAGCGGCCAGATCAGATCGGCCGGGGTCAGCACATTTTCACGGTGAAGCGCGCGGCTCCACGCGGCGGCACGGGTGCGGCGCAGGCGCAGCGCGGGATAGGAAGGCTGGGTCATGCCAGCGCCTTAACGCGAAACAGGGCGTGAGGGAAATGGATGAACCTCCCCGCGAAGCGGCATCAAATCCGCTCAGCCAAACCGCACAAGGCCGATATTACGCACCAACGCCACCCAAATCAGGGAGCGCGAGGGGGTAACCCCCTTGCACCTTACCCTTCACCCCTTGTACAACTCATCCAGCCGCGCGCCATAACGCTCCTTCAACCGGTGCCGGCGGATCTTCATCGAGGGCGTCATTTCCTCATTGTCGATGCTGAACGGTTCATCGGCAAAGGCGAATTGGCGGATTTTCTCGATGCTGGAGGCATCGCGGTTCACCCGGTCGATCGCGGCGCGCACCGCGCTGCGGAACGCGGGCAGCGTCTGCAACGCGGCAACATTGAACTTCACGCGATTGGCCAGCGCCCAGCCCTGTGTCCATTCCGCATCGGGCACGATCAGCGCCACCACATAGGGCCGCCGGTCGCCTACCACCATGGCCTGCGCGATTTCCTCCTGCAGGGTCAGCATGCTTTCGAGGCGCTGGGGCGAGACATTGTCGCCCTTGTCGCTGACGATCATGTCCTTCTTGCGATCGGTAATGACGATCCGCCCGCGTGCGTCGATATGCCCGATATCGCCGCTGTGCAGCCAGCCGTCGTGGATCGCACGCGCGGTGGCGGCCTCGCTGCGCCAATAGCCTTGCATCACCATTTCGCCCGCGATCAGGATTTCGCCATCCTCGGCGATTTTGATCGTCACGCCGCGCAACGGCGGCCCGACCGTATCCATCGCGATGCCCGCCGCCGGACGGTTACAGCTGACCACCGGTCCCGCCTCGGTTTGGCCATAGCCTTGCAGCAGGGTCAGCCCGATGCTCTGAAAAAACAGCCCGACATCGGGGTTGAGCGGCGCCCCCCCAGAGACCAGCGCCTTGATCCGCCCCCCGAACCGCGCACGGATTTTCGGGCGGATCGTCGCCTCCAGCAGCATATCGAGCACGCCATCGATCAGCCGCCGCCGCCCGCTGGCGCGCCGCTCGCCAAAGCTGAGGGCGCGTTCCAGCAGGAAGCCGGCGATCCGTCCCTGCCCCTCGATCTGCTTGAGGATGCGGGCGCGGAGCACCTCGAACAGGCGCGGCACCACCACCATGATCGTGGGCCGCACCTCCGCGATGGTGCTGGCCAGTTTCTCCAGCCCCTCGGCGTAATAGATCTGCGCGCCCAGCCCGATCGGCAGGAATTGCCCGCCGCTATGCTCATAAGCGTGGCTGAGCGGCAGGAACGACAGGAAAATCTCGTCCCCCCAACCGAAATCCTCGACGATGATCCGCGCCGCGCCGTCGCCATTGCGCAGGATCGCGCCGTGATGCTGCATCACCCCGCGCGGCGATCCGCCGGTGCCGCTGGTATAGATGATGCAGGCAAGATCGGTGCGCTTGAACCCCGCCACCCGCGCGCGCACCGCCTTGGTCGCGGCATCGGCATCGCCGGTCAGCAGGTCGTCCCAGCGGTGGAAGGTAATGCTCTCGGTCTGCATCGCCTTCAGCGGTTCGATGCTGATGATCTCGCTGACATGGCCCGAGCGTAGAACCGCTGGCAACAGTGGCTTGGCCAGCCGGACCGAGGACACGATCGCGGCGCGGGCGCCCGAATTCTCCAGCACATGCAGGTGATCGCGCTCGGTGTTGGTGGTATAGGCGGGCACCGTTACCGCGCCGGCGGCCATGATTGCCAGATCGGCCAGGCACCATTCGGGCCGGTTTTCGGAGACCAGCATAACCCGGTCGCCGGTTGCAATACCCAGCGCGCGCAGATTCTCGGCGATCAGGCACACGCGCTGTGCCGCCTCGGCCCAGCTGATCGCGGCCCACACGCCGTCGTGCTTCGCCCACAGGAACGGCTTGTCGCCCAGCTGTCCGGCGCGCGTCAGGAACAGCGCGACGAGGCTGGTGCTGGTATCGAAATCGGCAAGCTCCACGCGCGCTTCTCCTGTCCCGCTCCCGGTTTAGGCCGGCAAAGTTGCGGGGGCAAGCACAGCGGTTTGGCGGCTTTCTACAAGCATCGGACGCTTGGCCCGGCTAGATGATCCTTGCGACCCGATGAGCAAGCGGCCCGTGGCCGGTGGCTCTCGCACCTTGTAGCGGCCCTTCCGAAAGGTGGGGCCGCTCTTTTTTGCGCCCGGTTGCAAATGTGCCGCACCGCCGCTAGATAATCAGAGCGATTTACTCCGATTTGGCGATTCCCACCTATGCGCTTGTCCAGCATGGCTGATTACGCGGTCGTCACCATGGCGGCCGCTGCACGACATTGCGGCGCGGCGCAGGTCAACGCGGCGCAACTGGCCATGGAAACCGGCCTGCCTGCGCCTACGGTGCAGAAACTGGTCAGCCGGCTGAGCGCGGCGGGGCTGCTGCGCGCCTCACGCGGCGCAGGCGGCGGCTTCCGGCTGGCGCGCCCGGCCGCGGCGATCAGCCTGGCCGACATTGTCGAGGCGGTGGAAGGCCCGATCGCGATGACCACCTGTAGCGAGGGCGGGCGCCACGATTGCACGCTGGAGGCCGCCTGCGCGATCCGCCCGCATTGGCCGGTCGTCAATGCCGCGCTGCGCGGTGCGCTGGCCGGGGTCAGCCTGACCCATCTGGCGGAGCCTGTGCTGTGAACGACATTGCCCCCATCAAGGATCAGGCCGCGCGCGATGCCGCCGCCCGCGCCGCCGATTACGAGCATGGCTGGTCCTCCGACATTGAGCAGGAATATGGTCCCAAGGGCCTGTCCGAGGATACCGTGCGCTACATCTCCGCCAAGAAGGACGAGCCCGAATGGATGCTCGACTGGCGGCTGAAGGCCTATCGGCATTGGCTCACCATGCCGACCCCCGATTGGGCCAAGCTGAACATCCCACCGATCGACTATCAGGCCGCCTATTACTGGGCCGCACCCAAGACCAAGCCCAAACTGGGCAGCCTCGATGAGGTCGATCCCGAAATCCTGCGCGTCTACGCCAAGCTCGGCATCCCGCTGGAGGAGCAAAAGGTGCTCGCCGGAGTGGAAGGCGCGCGGAAAATCGCGGTCGACGCGGTGTTCGATTCGGTCAGCGTCGCCACCACCTTCCGCAAGGAGCTGGAGGCGGCCGGCGTCATCTTCCGCAGCATATCGGAGGCGATCCGCGAATACCCCGATCAGGTGCGCAAATGGCTGGGCAAGGTCGTGCCGATGGCCGACAATTACTTCAGCGCCCTCAATTGCGCGGTCTTTTCCGACGGCACTTTCGTCTATATCCCCGAGGGCGTGCGCTGCCCGATGGAGCTTAGTACCTATTTCCGCATCAATGCCGAGAACACCGGCCAGTTCGAACGCACGCTGATCGTCGCCGACAAGGGCAGCTATGTCAGCTACCTCGAAGGCTGCACCGCCCCGATGCGCGACGAAAACCAGCTCCACGCCGCCGTCGTCGAACTGGTCGCGATGGACGATGCCGAGATCAAGTACTCGACTGTTCAGAACTGGTATCCCGGCGACGCCGAGGGCAAGGGCGGCATCTACAATTTCGTCACCAAGCGCGCTTTGTGTCAGGGCAAACGCTCCAAAGTCAGCTGGACCCAGGTCGAAACCGGCAGCGCGATCACCTGGAAATACCCGTCCTGCGTGCTGAACGGTGAAGATTCGGTCGGCGAATTCTACTCGGTCGCCGTGACCAACAACCACCAGCAGGCCGACACCGGCACCAAGATGATCCACAACGCGCGCGGCACGCGCAGCACGATCATCTCCAAGGGGATCAGCGCCGGCCACTCCAACAACACCTACCGCGGCCTGGTGCGCATCGGCGCGGCGGCGGAGGGATCGCGCAATTTCACGCAATGCGATTCGCTGCTGCTGGGCGCGGACTGCGGCGCGCATACCGTGCCCTATATCGAGGTCCGCAACCCCAGCGCTCAGATCGAACACGAAGCCACGACGTCAAAAATCAGCGACGACCAGATGTTCTACGCGCAAGCACGCGGGCTTGGCATGGAGGAGGCAGTGGCGCTGATCGTCAACGGCTTCGCGAAGGAAGTGCTGCAACAGTTGCCGATGGAGTTCGCGGTGGAGGCGCAGAAGCTGCTGGGGATCAGTCTGGAGGGTTCAGTTGGCTAAATTTGACGCAATGACGGTCAATGAGCGGCTTTTCGCGGCGGGGATGATAGATGAGTACGACCTCGCGCAAGCTCGTGGGGATATTCGGAAAATCAATGTGGTCTTAGCGAAGGTTGATCTTTGGCAAGACGAGAACGGAATGAACTGGACCAAGCCGAACCATGCTCCAAATCCATAACCTCTCCGCCGCCGTAGCGGACAAGCCGATCCTCAACGACCTGACCCTCACCATCAACGCGGGCGAAATCCACGCGATCATGGGCCCCAACGGCGCGGGCAAATCGACGCTGGGCTATGTCCTCGGCGGTCGCCCCGGCTACGAGGTGACGGGCGGCAGCGTCGCCTTCAACGGCCAGGACCTCCTCGCCCTCGCCCCGCACGAACGCGCCGCCGCCGGCCTGTTCCTCGGGTTTCAGTACCCGGTCGAGATCCCCGGCGTATCCTTCGTGCAATTCCTGCGCGAATCGCTCAACGCCCAGCGGCGCGCCCGGGGCGAGGAACCGCTCTCCGGCGGTGCCTTCCTCAAACTCGCACGCGAACAGGCCGCGCTGCTCAGGCTCGACATGGAAATGCTCAAACGCCCGGTCAATGTCGGGTTCAGCGGCGGCGAGAAAAAGCGTGCCGAGATGGTCCAGATGGGCATCCTCGACCCGCGCCTGGCCATCCTGGACGAGACCGACAGCGGGCTCGACATCGACGCCCTGCGCATCTGCGGCGAGGGCATCAACGCCATCATGCGCAAGCCTGACAAGGCGGTGCTGCTCATCACGCATTACCAACGCCTGCTCGATTACGTGAAGCCCGATTTCGTTCATGTGCTGGCGGGCGGCAAGATCATCCGCTCAGGCGGCGCCGACCTCGCGCTCGAACTCGAAGAGCATGGCTACGAGCCCGCGCTGTGACTCTCCCGCTCCCCACCCGCAAAGCCGAGGACTGGCGCTATGCCGACCTCACCGCTACGGCCAAACAGTGGCCGCTGCCCGCTGCCGAGCGCATCGCGGTCCCGGCGGGCGAGGCCTTCACCCGCAACATCATTGCCGACGGCGGCATCACCCGCCTCAGCGTCGAATTGGCACCGGATGCCAAAGCCGCGATCCACATCCTCAGCGCCGGCACCGCCGAATACAGCCGTGTGGAACTTGACGTCACTCTCCACGCATCTGCCAATTTCACCCTCGGCGGCGTCCAGATCGGCGGCGACGCGCAAAACCGTGAGATCGTCACCCGCATCCACCACGAGGGCACGGGCGCGATCAGCCGCCAGACGGTGCGCTCGGTGCTGGCGGGCCATGCCATCGGCAGCTTCCTTGGCCAGATCGCGGTCGCGCGCGGCGCCAATGGCACCGATGCCGCGCAATCGGTCCGCGCGATGCTACTGTCGCCCACCGCCACTGCCAATGCCAGGCCGGAGCTGGAAATCTTCGCCGATGACGTCAAATGCGCGCATGGCTGCGCCGTGGGGCAATTGGATGCTGCCGCGCTGTTCTACCTGCAATCGCGCGGCCTCGATCCGGCTGCGGCCCGGCGCCTGATGCTGCAAGCCTTCATCGCCGAAGCCTTCGCAGGCGCCGATGATCAGGCGCATCTGATGAACCTCGCGCTCGCCGCGCTGGAGCGCGCGGCATGAACGCGCCGCTCAGCCATGCCCGCGCCGATTTCCCCGGACTCGTCACGCGGGAAGGCGCGCCGTGGCATTACCTCGACACCGGCGCCACCGCGCAAAAGCCCCGCGCGGTGATCGATGCCGTCGCGCGCGCCATGGGTGAGGATTACGCCACCGTCCACCGGGGGGTCTATGCCCGCTCGGCCGAGATGACGCTGGCCTATGAAGCCGCCCGCGCCAAGGTTGCGGCTTTCATCGGCGGCGCCGCGAACGAACTGGTGTTCACCCGCGGCGCGACCGAGGCGATCAACCTGGTCGCGCAAAGCTGGGGCGCGGCGCATCTCAAAGCCGGCGACCGGGTGCTGCTGTCCATGCTGGAGCATCATTCGAACATCGTGCCGTGGCAGTTGCTGGCGGGGCGGATCGGCATTGAAATAGACGTCTGCCCGCTGACCCTCGACGGCCGGATCGACCTCGATGCGGCAGAGGCAATGCTGACCCCGGCGCACAAATTGGTCAGCCTGGCGCATGTGTCCAACGTGCTGGGCAGCCTGCTTGACGTCACGCGTGCCGCCGCTCTGGCGCATGGCGTGGGGGCAAAGCTGCTGATCGACGGTTGCCAGGCGGTGCCCCGGATGGCGGTCGATGTCGCGAGCCTGCGATGCGATTTCTACGTGTTTTCAGCACATAAGCTCTACGGCCCGACCGGCATCGGTGCCTTATGGGCTCGCGCCGAGATCCTCGAAAGCATGCCGCCATGGCAGGGCGGCGGCGCGATGATCGACCGGGTCAGGTTTGCGAAAACCACCTACGCCCCCCCGCCGCAACGCTTCGAGGCCGGCACCCCCGCCATCACCGAGGCGATCGGGCTGGGCGCTGCCGTCGATTATGTCACCGCGCTGGGCCTGCCCGCCATCGCCGCGCATGAGGCCGCGCTGGTCCAAACCCTGTGCGCCGAATTGCGCAACACCAACAGCATTACGCTCTACGGTCCCGAGGACAGCGCCGGTATCGTCAGCTTCGCGCTGGCGGGCGTCCACCCGCATGATCTGGGCACCATCTGCGACGAGGAAAATGTCGCGATCCGCGCCGGCCACCATTGCGCCCAGCCGTTGATGGACCATCTGGGGGTGGCGGCCACCGCGCGCGCCAGTTTCGGGCTGTATAACAATGCGGAGGACATCGCGGCGCTGCTGCGCGGCATCGACCGCACCAGGAGGATTTTCGCATGAGTGACGAGCCCCGCAGCTTCGCGGTCGAGGAGGTGGCGGCGGCCACCGCGCCCCCGCGTGCCCGTGTCGAAGACGCGCCAACGCCGCCAGAAAGCCCTACAGAAACTCTGGCCCGCAAGAAGGATTACCTCGAAGGCTTTCTGTCGCAGCGCCCCGAAGGCACCGCCCCCGGCGAACCCGGCGGCGCGCTCTACGAGGCGGTGATCAGCGCGTTGCGTGAGATTTTCGACCCTGAAATCCCGGTCAACATCTATGACCTCGGCCTGATCTATGGCGTCGAGATCACCGCCGAGGGCGCGGCCAGCGTCGCCATGACCCTTACCACGCCCCACTGCCCGGTTGCCGAATCGATGCCCGGCGAGGTCGAGCTGCGCGTCAGTGCCGTCCCCGGCATCCGCGAGGCCGAGGTCAATCTGGTGTGGCACCCGCCATGGGATCCCGCCAAGATGAGCGACGAGGCCCGCCTCGAACTGGGGATGTTGTGATGACCGCCCCGGAAACCCGGCCAATCCGCAAACCGCGCCCCGCCGCCGTCATCCTCACCCCTTCGGCCGAGGCACGGATCGCCGCGTTGATGGCGCGCGCGCCCGAGGGGGCGATCGGCGTGCGCCTGTCCACCCCGCGCCGGGGCTGCTCGGGCTTGGCCTATTCGGTCGACTACATCACCGCCGCCGACCCGATGGATGAACGTATCGAGACCCCCGGCGGGCTGTTCGTCATAGACGGTGCCAGCGTGCTCTATCTGGTGGGCAGCACGATGGATTGGACCGAGGATGATTTCGCCGCCGGCTTCACTTTCGCCAACCCCAACGCCAAGGGTAGCTGCGGCTGCGGCGAGAGTTTTACCGTTTAGGCCGAACGCCTAGTGGATTGATTTTGACATTTGCATCCCTTGGCGGTTGGGATGGGTCTGCAAATGTCAAAATCGTAAAATCCACTAGAATCA
>JANXUK010000039.1 GCA_025356275.1 Sphingomonadales bacterium
ATGCCGCTCCGTCAAAATCACCCCGCAAGCCAATCGCCGATCCCATAGACACGCCCTCCAAATGCAGGGCGCCATTGATTCAGACTTTTGCGGCTTTGGGAATCCCTCTCGTGAGTCACCCTCACCGCAGGTTGGTATTATGTGGTCAAGACCGCGCTGGCTCAGCTGGCGCAATGGGCAGCAACGGGCCAGGATATGGCCATCGCGGTCAATGTCTCGGCGCCGCTACTGGGCGACCGCAAGTTCATCACCGATATCATCGCGCTGGTCCGCGCCGCGCCGGTCGATCCCGGCAGGCTGACCTTTGAAATCACCGAATCGACGGCGCTGGCCAAGCCGGTGACCGCGATCCCGGCGATGCAGCTGTTGCGCGACGTCGGCCTGCGTATTTCGATCGATGATTACGGGACGGCAATCGACTCTGTCCTATCTCAGGCGGTTTCCGATCCATGAGATCAAGATCGACAAAGCTTCATCACCAATCAGACGCAGGACAGAGCGACCGGATTCTGGTGCGCTCCACGATCGCGCTGGCGCATGATCTGGGCTTGCCGGTGGTGGCTGAGGGGATCGAGGCCCCCGCCTGCCTGGGCCTGCTGGGCGCGATGCAATGCGATGTCGGGCAAGGCTGGACCATCGGCAGGCCGGTGACGATTGCGGAGTTCGACACGGTGGTCGCGGCGGGTTTGACGCGCGCCGCCTAGGCTTGTTGGCGGCGCCCCGCGATCAGTTCAAGCGCGCGCGCCTCGGCGATAACCTCGCCATATTTGGCCTGAATATCGAAAAGATTGGCCTCATGCGGACCCGGCGCGCGGTCGCCGCAAGCGTCGCGCACGACGAAAGGCGCAAAGCCATGCTGGAGCGCATCGAGCGCGGTGGCCCGCACGCAGCCGCTGGTCGAAAAGCCGGTGATCAGCAGGCAATCGACGCGCATCGCATTGAGGGTCGCGGCCAGCGAGGTGCCGAAGAACGCCGAGGCATATTGCTTGGTCACCACCACCTCGCCCGGCAGCGGCCCGTAACCCTCGGGGAAATCGCCCAATGGATTGCCGGGCAGATAGGCCTGTAACGCCGGCACCTTGCGATAGAACAGCCCGCCATCGACCCCGCCCGCGCCATAGAGCACGCGGGTAAACACCGCCGGCACCCCGGCCCGGCGCGCCGCCGCCAGCAGCCGGATATTGGACGCCAGCGCTGCTTCCACCCCGGCATAGAGCGGCGAAGCGGGATCGAGATAGGCGTTGCAGACATCGACCATCAACAACGCGGGATGCTGTCCGAACGGCAGGCTGCCGCCGAACCCGGCTGCGGCATAATCGGCGTCGAGATCGTTCACCCCGCCGCCAGCGCCAAATGCGCCCAGACCGGCTGCTGCGGCGCCGGCAGGCCGGTATCGCGCAGGGCATCGCGGCGCAGATCGGCGATGGGGGCGCCGTGGTTGAAAGTCGGCAGGACCTCGGGCCGGGCGGCGCGCAGTTCGGCCCGCAAGGCCTCGGTAGCGCCCGCGTCCACCGCCCCGGCGCCGTCCAGCACCACGCCATATTCGCGCGCGCCCGGCGTGGTTACCAGCCCTTGCAGCACCTCCTTGGCGACCAGCGCCGGCTCGCGGGTCAATGGATCGCCCCAGCCTGCCCCCCCCCAGGTGATGAAGTCCAGCTCATCGCCGGCCTTGACCATGATGCCTTCCTGCTTGTTGCCGACCACCGCCTCGCTGCCATCGACCCGGCGCAGAACCTTGCGGGCACGCGCGCCAGGCGCGCCGCCATTAACCCCCCAGGGCGGCACGAACCAGCGGTCGTCATGGATCGCGATCTCGCCATCCTCAAGGAATTTGTAGGTCATCAGGATACCATTGCCGCCGCGAAAGAAGCCGGCGCCGCCGCTGTCCGCCACGGTTTCATAACGCTCGATCCGCAGCGGGAAATAGCGTTCGAGGAACTCATTGGGCACATTGGTGAAGTTGGGCCACAGCGAATGCCCGTCTGGCCCATCGCCAAACGGCCGCCCCGGGATGCCGCCAAAACCGATCTGGAACAGCTGAAACCACGTACCGGTCTTGTCCATCCCCGAATAGAACAGATGCGGGCTCGACGAAAATCCGGCGGCGCACAGAAACTCGGGCGTCTTTTGTCCCAGCAGCCCGCCCAGAATATCGAACAACCGCCCCAGCGCATGGGTGCGCCCCGACAAAGCGGCGGGGAACTTCGGCTTCAGCAGCGAGCCATCGGGGATGCGCACATCGATCAGATCGTAATAGCCATCATTGAACAGGATCTGCGGATCGAACACCATGATCATGTAAATGCCAAAGAACATCCGCATCATGTTCTCATTGAGCAGGAAATTGATCGAGCCGCTCGATTGCGGATCGGTGCCGGCAAAATCCAGGATGACGCGCCCATCCTCACGCCACATCGTGCATTTGATCTTGTAGGGGCCAAAGCCCAGCCCATCGTCGCAGATGTAATCCTCAAAGCTGACCGGCTCGACCCCGATGGCATTCTCGATCAGGCTTTTCATCGCACGGTGGTTGCGCGCCAGCAGGTTTTCGCAGGCGGAGACAAATTCATCGTCGCCGAACCGCTCGCACATCTCGACGACGCGCCGCGCCGCGACCCGGCAGGCAGCGACCAGCGCGTTGAGATCGGCCTTGCACCATTCGGGGGTGCGGGTCTGGTGCATGACCAGCTTGATCAGATCCTCGTTATAAACGCCCCGGTTCCAGATCTTGACCGGCGGGATGCGCACGCCCTCCTCAAAGATTGAATGCGCGTCGATCGGCATCGAGCCGGCAACCTTGCCGCCAATATCCGACTGATGCCCGAACATCGACGTATAGGCGATCAGCCGCCCATCCTTGAACACCGGCAGCAGCACCAGCCAGTCGTTGGAGTGGCTGATCGCGCCCTGCACCGAATAGGGGTCGGAGAGGAAGATCATGTCGCCCTCCTCGACGGTGCCGGCGAACCCTTCCAGAAATGGCCCGATATAGCTGCCAAACTGGCCGACGATCATCCGGCCCTTGTGGTCGGCGATCAGCGGGAAGGCATCGCCCTGCTCGCGAATGCCCGGCGACATCGCGGTGCGCACCAGCGTGGTGTCCATCTCGGTACGGGCGTTGCGCAGCGCATTCTCGATGATGTCGAGCGTGACCGGATCGATCGCGACCTCGGCAAAGGGGGCAGTGTTAGTCTGGACGATAGTTGCGGGCATGGTGTTCGCCTTACGCCGGGGTGATCATGATGTTGCCAAAGGCATCGACGGTGCCGATGTGCCTGGTCTCGATCAGGGTGGTGGAATCCATCTCGGTGATCACGGCGGGGCCCTTGATCACATCGCCCTGACGCAGCAGCGCGCGGTCATAGATCACCGCTGCCTGCGCCGCGCCGTCCATCCACAACTCGTGATCGCGCAGCTTGGCCGCCGCCGGATTGCCGTCGCCGCGCGCCAGCTCGTTGCTGGGCAATTCCAGCGCGCGGCCCAGCGCCACCGCGCGCAGATTGACGAATTCGTGCTCCGATTCCATGTTGAAAGTGAACAGGCGGCGGTGCTCCTCATCAAAGCGCTCGGCCAGGAGGCCCAGCCCGCCGCGCTCGATAGTGGCCAGATCGACCGTCATCGGCACCTCGAAAGCCTGACCCACGTAACGCAGATCGACCTCGAAGCTGGTGGTGATCTCGCCTGCCGGAATGCCGTCGCGGATCAGCTCGGCACGGACCTGGGCATCCATCTCGCGCAGCAGCCCCGCGACCTCGGCGATGCTGGTCTGTGAGCGGCGTTTGGATAGCGAGCGCGCGCTCTCGGTGCGCATCCGCGTCGTCGCATCGCCCAGCGCGCACAGCACGCCCGGCGATACCGGCGACACTGCGGGATAGCTGCCCATCAGCCGCGCCACCGCATTGACATGCAGCGGCCCCGCCCCGCCAAACCCCATCAGCGCAAACTCACGCGGGTCATAGCCTTGCTGGACCGAGATCATCCTGAGCGCGCCGAACATGTTCTCATTGACGATATCGATGATGCCGCGCGCCGCCGCCATCAGCTCGATGCCCAGCGCGTCGGCAATGGTCTGGACCGCGCGTTTGGCCCCGTCGCGGTCCAGCTTGAACGTGCCGCCCAGCAGGTTCTCGGGCAGATAGCCGAGCACCACATTGGCATCGGTCACCGTCGGCAGCGTGCCACCCTTGCCGTAAGCGACCGGCCCCGGCACCGCGCCCGCAGACTGTGGCCCCACCCGCAACGCGCCGGTCAGTTCGGGCACATAGGCAATCGAGCCGCCGCCGGCACCCACCGTCTTCACATCGAGCGACGAGGCGCGAACCGACAGATGCCCGACCTCGGTGGTGCGCACCCGGCGTGGCTCGCCATGCTCGATCAGCGCGACATCGGTGCTGGTCCCGCCGACATCAAGCGTCAGGATGTTCTTGAGCCCGGCATTCTTCGCCACCCATAGAGCGCCGGTGACCCCGCCCGCCGGCCCCGACATCAGCAGCGACACCGGCTGCTCCTCGGCCTTTTGCGACGACATCAGCCCGCCGTCCGAACGCAGCAGCGACAGCCGCCCGGTCATCTTCACCTGTTCCAGCTTGGCACGCAAGCTGCGCACGTACCGCCCCACCACCGGGCGCACCGCTGCATTGGCCACAGTGGTCAGCGTCCGCTCATACTCCTGCATCTCGGGCAGCACGACATGGCTGAGCGAGATCGGGATGTCGGGCATGATCTGCGCTGCCAGCTCCGCGACGCGCAGCTCGTGCGCGCCATTGAGATAGGCGTTGATCAGGCTGACGGTCAGCGCCTCGATCCCGCGGTCTTTCAATCGGGTCAACGCGGCGCGGATATCGGCGTCATCGATGGCGCGGACCTCTTGCCCGAAGGCATCCATCCGGCCGATGATCTCGACCGTATCCTCCAGCCGGGCCAGCGGCTCGGGCTTGGGCCACACGATCCAGCCGGCAAGGCCCCCCGGCACGAAACTGCGCGCGATCTGCATCACCTGGCGGTAACCCTGGGTGGTGACAAGGCCGACGCGCGCGCCCTTGCCCTCCAGCACCGCATTGGTCGCCACCGTGGTGCCGTGCAGGAACACATCGATCGCGCCCGGCCCGACACCCGCCAGCGCGCACACCGCCTCAACCCCGTTCAATATGCCTTCGGAACTGTCATGCGGGGTCGACGGGGTCTTGTGGCGCCAGAAATCGCCGGTCTCATCGTTGAACAGCAACAGGTCGGTGAATGTGCCGCCAACGTCGACACCAAGGCGATAGGCCAAAACGCATGCTCCCCTATGCGCGGACCGCGCCGACCAGGCTGATCGGTGGCAATTGCCCCTTCAGATAGACCTGCTCGCGCGTGCCGCGGAAAAATCCGGCTTCCGGGAATCCCGCCCCGGTCAATGCCGCCTTGAAATCGAGCGCCTTGAACCCGGCCGAGAACGGCTCATTGGCGTTGTGACCGAACCAGCTGGTCATCAGCGCATCAAACGGATCGCCCAGCGGATCGGCACCGCCATCGTGGAGCGTGATGCCGCCGGGCGAGAGCAGCCGGTGCGCTTCCTTGAACATCGCGCGGATCACCGGCGCGGGCATCTCATGGGTTACCAGCATCGAGGTGACCAGATCGAACGAACCGTCCGGGAAATTGGTGGCGGCGCCATCCTGCTGGCTGAAATGGACCGCCTGGCCCAGCGATTCGGCGCGGCCATGCGCATAGCGGACCTGCGGCGCGCCGACATCGATGCCGAACACCTCGGCGTCGGGGTAGGCTTCCTTCCATGCCACCGTAGTGAAGCCCGGGCCGCAGCCGATATCGAGAATCCGTCGCGGATGGAAATCGGGGCGATGTTCGCGCAGCCAGGCGGCCAGTGCGACGCCCAGCTGTTCATTACGGTCGCCCAGCCCGCCGAACGCAAACACATGCACCCCGCGATCATACAGCGCCCCGGCATAGACATCATCGGGGCCCAGCTCGGTGTGGAAATTGCCCGGCATCACATGGATGTCGACTGCATCGATATAACGCGGCACTACGAAATCGGGATTGGTGGTGAGCGTACCCAGCGCGCCCGTCCGGGGCTTTGCCCGCTCGGCCAGGTCGGGCAATTGCCGCTCGATGCTCTCACCCACAACCTCCCAAACCAGCTCCTGCGCCGCCCGGCCCACCGCATTCGCCCCGCGATAGTAAAAGCTCGATTGCAGCAGATCGGAGGCTTCGCGCTGGCTTTCGGGGGCGCGGCCATGGCGGCGTTCGAATTCGGGCAGCAGCTTTTCCCGGTACAGCGTGCGCGTGCCGGGAAACAGCTGCGTGGTGAACAGCTTGCGCAACGAAGCACAGAAATCCTCGCGCGCGCCCTCATCATGGGTGGCGGAGGGGAGCATGGCGTGGACGTCCTGGAACATGTTCGGCCTTTCGTTGAGTTCAGGCGAGCGCGGTAAAGCCGTGAGCTTCGAGCGCGGCGCGGATGATGGCATCGTCGACATCGGGCATGCCGCCCGAAATCGCGGCGGCGCCGACGGTGATCCCGTCCTGTTGCACCACCACCCCGCCGCCCAGCGGAACAAAGGCGCCATGCGTCGCGCCGCTGAGCGCGGCGACGCCGCAGGGATCGACGAAGGTCTTGGCCAGCAAAAGGCTGCTGCGATTGAAGCCCAGCGCGGTCCGCGCCTTGCCCAGCGCGGTGTCGAAGCCGAAAATCCCCTGCGCGTCGCTGCGCATCGCCAGGCGGACATGCCCGCCGGTATCGGTGATCACCACACATAGCACGGTCAACCCGCGCTGCCCGGCAAGTTCAAAGGTGGTGGTGGCAATCGCCTGCGCGGCGGCCAGTCCGATCGGCAGTGCAATGGTCATGCGTCGTCTCCATCGGCCGGCGCGGGGAGCCCCCCCGCTGCCGCCTCGTCCACTTCGGCGGTGATCGCACGGAATACCCGCGTCAGCAGCGCCTGACGCTCGGCCTCGCGGCGCAGGTGCCGTTCGGGCGTGAGCGCGTAATTTTCGATCGCGGCCCCGGTCGGCGCGGCTCCCGCTTCGGCCAGCGCCTCATGCGTATCGAGCCGGTCGCGCAGCACCGACACCTCGGCCATCAGCGAGACCAGCATCGGCAGCAGCTGATCGATGTCGCCCGGCTGGAGGTATTTGGGCCGCGCCGGACCCTTGGCCCAGCGGCGGCGCGAGGTGAAACCGGTTTGCTTTGTGTCGTCCATCGTCGTGTCGTCCATAGTCAGGCCGATTGGGCTTGTGATGCCGGAACACAAACCGGCATCGCCGCACCTCCCGCTATTCGGTGCCCCGCCATGCTCACCACCCGCCAAAGGTGGCGCGCAGCCATGCCGCCGTGTCGGCCATCGCGCGATCCTTGTTCTCGCGCAGCCCATGCGTGCCATTGTCATAGCGCTGCTGGGTCAGCGGGCCGCGATAGGCATGGGCAAATTCCTCGACGAAATCGGTGGACATAAGGGGGTCGCGCCCGCCGGTGATCATCAAGCCGGGCAGATTATATTCGCGCACCCGCTGGGTATGGATGGTGCGGGCATCCGGGGCGTTATTGTCCATATAGGCATGCGCGGTCAAAAGGCCGATGGTGGCTTCCATACCGCGCCCCTCGCGTACCGCCGCGCGCATCCGCGCCACATCGGCGGCATAGGCCTGCGGGGTTTGCTCCTTGGCGATATAGCCCGGACTGTCGCGGGTCGGCGCATAGAAGATCGTGCCGATCACCCGGCGATCATGGGTCAGCGACAGATAATTGGACAGCCAGATGCCGCCATTGGAATGCCCGCCCAGCACCACCGGCCCCAGCCCCAGCGCCTGCGCCTTGTCGACCCAGTGACCGATATCCTCCGCCGTCTCGGCCAGCGACGAGCTTTCAAACCCCGCTGCCCCGCCGATACGCAGGCCGGGCGAGATCACGGTGTAGCCCAGCTGCGCCAGACGCCAGCCCATCCAGTGAGTCGAGGATTGCAGCGTATCGGTCGACCGCCCGAACAATAGCATCACCACCGGCCGCCCGGCCACCGGGCCGCCAGCGGGCGTATACAGCATCCCCGGCAGAACCCTGCCGCCGCCGGTTGCGACATCGAGCACGCTGGTTTCCACGCGCGGCGCGGGCGCAAGGCCCTGCCGGCCCAGGAAATCGGCGATGGTGGTGGCCATCGCGGCATGGTCGCCCGGGCTGCGCCCCGCAGTGCCGAATTCCATCGGCCCCCGGCTCTGGAAACGGCGCGTCGAGGCGTCGGCCGGATCAAGCAACGTCAGCGTCGGCAGCGCAATCCCGGCCAGCAGCGCGGTATTGCGCGCCTCGGCCTCGGGCCCCCAATAATCGAGGAAGCCCTCGGCGGGGGCCACGAACGGGCCCGCCGCCACCCAGGGATCGGTCTCGGCGGAGCCATGCGCGCCCGGCTCGATATGGTCGGGGATCAGGCCGCGGCCACTCGCCACCGAAGCCCTGGCCGCGGCAACCTTGGCGGCATAGCCCGCGCCGTCCAGCCCGGCCCGCGGAAACGCGCGCAAATTGGCCAGCGGATTGACCAGTATCAGCGCCTTGACCCGCCGTTCTGCCCCATTGTCGAGCAGGGTGTCGGGGCGGCTTGCGAGATATTGCGCAGCGACCAGCGCGCCATAACCCTGAGCCGCCACGGCGAATTTCTCATACCCGGCATTCTCCAGCCAGGTGAGCGCCGAATCGACCGGCCAGATATTGTCGGCAAAGCGGATCAGCGGAAAGCTGCGCTCCTGATAGCCATACAGGCTGAGCACCGTGTAGCCACGCGCCGCCAGCGATTCGGCGGCAAAGCGAGTGACCTGGTCGCTGTCCAGCGTATGCGCGCCGGGCCCGCCATCGAGCATGACGATCGCCGGACCATGCGGGTTGGCCCCCGCCGCCGGCGTATACAGCACTGCCGGCACCAGAATACGCCCGCCGCCGGGGGCCTCGCGGATGTTGCCGGGAGGATCGCCGATCAGCTGGATCACCTCGATATGGACGCCCTGATGGGCGCTCTGGCCGGCCGATTGGGCACTAGCCGACATCCCGATCAAGCCGGTCGCGAAGGCCAGCGCGGCGCAAATCAGCCTGATAACCGATTTAATCATGCGAATCCCCTGATGTGTTACCGGTTCATGCGCGCGGCCCATCACTTCGGCAACGGCTTCGCGTCGGCAACAGCTTTGCCGGGCTCCGATTACGTTACGCCAAAAATCGTGGTGCCCATTTGGGTGCATTGCGCAAATCACCGCCATCCGGTTGCAGAAGCACCCTCGCCGACTAAAGCGCCAGAGCCGCAGCGTTTTAGTCATACCAACCCGCAATTCGTTGCGTTCCGCGCGCCGCAAACTCATCCTTGAGCTACGATCAGGGTGATTTAGACCGTCAGGAGAAATTATGTCGAGCCTCGCCGCCTGCGAAAACCGCGCATGGCTGGGACGCGTCACCTGCGGCTGGAAGAAGCCCGAGCTGCCGCTGGAAGACGTGCTGTGCTATTGGCGCGACGTCCACAGTCCGGCGATCGCGCGGCGACCCGGCATCTGGGAATATCGCCATTTCCAGTTTGCGCCGGTGCGCCCCGATCTGATCCCGGCGCTGGCCGGGGTGGAGCGCGATTGCCCCGCCGATGCCCAGTTGATGTGGACCTCCGACGTCCGCTATGCCAGCCAGGCCGCGCTCGACGCCTTTTCTGCCGAGCCCGATCCGGTGACGCGCGGGCATCTCTTGGCGGATATCGAGCTAATCGTCGATCAGAGCACCACCTATCGCGTGGTCGAGACGCTGGGCCACACCTATGTCGATCGCAGCGACACCGCCCAGCCGCAGGGTGAGCCGCCCCGACCGACGGTGGCCTTGTTCCTGCGCCAGCGCGGCGAGGAGGCCGCGTTTCGCACCGCGCTGTCCTCGCTGGCGCAGACATGGGCGCAGGACAGCGCGGTCATCCGCCTGCGGCTCGCGCTGTTCGAGGCGCCCGATATGGAGGCCGAGGCCAAATCGGGGTATCCGATCAAGACCCACCCGCAGGAGCGGCAATATCAGGCGTGGATCGACCTTACTACCGTGTCGGAGGCCGATCTGGCCCGGTTGATCACGGCATCGGGGGCCGCGATCAGCGCGGCGGTAAGCACCATCCACGCCTATCCGGTACGCGCGGTCTACACCTCGAACCAGGCCGGCAAGCCGACCTTCGTGGGCCTGCGCGGCTATCCCGCACTGGCGGCGATGCGCGCGCTGGGCGGGACCAATCAGGCGCATCCGGCGCTGCTCGAATGGATGTACGGGCCGGTTGCCGCCGGGGTTGGCGCGGCGTGACCGTCTCGGCCGAGCTGGCGCGGTTCGTCTGCGAGGGCATGGCCGGCGGCGTGCCCGAGGCAGTGCGGCATGAGGCCAAGCGGCTGGTGCTCAACCAGCTGAAGGCATCGGTCGGCGCGGTCAGCCATCCGGCAATCACCCGCATCCACCAATGGGCAACAAAGGCGGAGGGTACCGGGCGGGCACATGTCCATTGGCTGGGCACCGCCACCACGCCGCATGGCGCCGCCATCGTCAATGGCGCATTGTATGAAGTGCTGGATTTCCACGATACCTATATCCCCTGCTTCATGCATGCGGTCTCCGCCGTACTGCCTGCGGTCTTTGCGCTGGCCGAGGTGCGCGGCGCGTCGGGGGCCGATTTCCTGACCGCACTGGCGCTGGGGATCGAGGCCGAACTGGCGGTGGCGACCTGCCTGATGCCGACGGGGTATTACCGGGGCTATGTGCCGGCCGGGCTGACCGGCTCGGTCGGGGCGGCGGCGGCCTGCGCGGCGCTGGCCCGGCTCGACCCGGAGAGGACGCAGGCGGCGCTCAGCATCGCGATGTGTACCGCTTTCGGGCTTTACGAATCGGTGGGCAGCAACACTTTGGCCTATATCACTGGCGCCACCGCGCGCTCGGGCCTCGCCGCCTTCGAACTGGCCGAGATCGGCATGACCGCGCCCGCCACCGCCTTTGAGGGCGACAAGGGCATGTTCGTGACCCATAGCGACGAGGACCCGGCCAAGATCCCCGGCGTGCTGGCGGGCATGGCCAGTCCGTGGCGGCTGTTCGGCCAGACGTATAAGGTTGTGCCGACCGAGACGATCACCCACGGCCCGGTGGAATGTGTGCTGGCACTACTGCCACAGGCGCATGGCCGGCAGCCCGAGCGGATGGTGTTCAGCGTCAACGCCATGGTCCAGCGCATCGCCGATGAGCGGCGCGAGCGCTTTGGCAATCCATCAAGCGAAAGCGAGGCCTGTTTCGACCTGCGGCATTGCGCGGCGGCGGCATGGCTGCGCGGGCGCTTCACCGTCGCGGAAACGGCGTCTGCTTGCTACACCGACCCCGATGTGTTGGCGCTGCGGGCGCGGATCGAGCTGGTGGCCGATGCGGCGCGGCCGACTTTCGAGGGCTGCGCCCTGACCGTCCATTACTCCGATGGCAGCACCGCGTATCACAATGTCGATAATTTCCTCGGCACACCCGGCGCGCGGGTGCCCGATGCGCGGCTGGCGGCGATGCTGGCCGAGGCCGGGCGCGAGCTCCTGCCCGCAGGGCGCGCCGACGCCATAGCCGAGGCGGTATGGTCGCTGGACACCGCCCCCGATCTTTCCGCGCTTGTCGCCCTGTTGAGGACCGCCCCATGAGCCTAGTCAAACTGCCCGGCGGGGAGACCATCTGGTACAAAACCACCGGCAGCGGCGCGCCCTTCCTCCAAATCCACGGCTCCGCCTTCGGGCACAAAAATTTCGCGCGGATGACCCCGCTGATGGCCGAGCATTTCGAGGTCATCGATTTCGACCTGCCCGGTTACGGCGAAAGCATCGGCGCCGGGGCACGGCCGGGCGGCATGGCCGGTCTGGCCGAGATGGTGTTCGAATTCCTCCAGGCGACCGGACGGGGCCCGGTGAACCTGCATGGCACGTCGTTCGGGGCGATGATCGGGCTCAGTCTCGCCGCCGCGCATCCCGAGGCGGTGGACCGGCTGGTGCTCAGCTGTTTCCTGGCCCGGTACGATCTGGCGGCGCGGATGATGCGCAAGACGTGGAAACGCGCCGCGCTGGACAGCGGGATGGAGGCAGTGACCGACCTCACCTCGGTGGCGGGCTTCGCGCGCGGTTACTACGAACGCGCCGAGGCGCAGGCGCAGTTCGACGAGATGTATGTCGCCTTTGCCGCCACCAAGCCCGAGGCGTTCGTTGCCGGCACCCAGATCATCGAGGGCACCGATCTGGAGCCTCTGCTGGCCAGTGTCCGGTCCCCCACATTGCTGCTGGCGGGGGCAGAGGACAATATGACCCCGTTCAACCCGGCGCCCAGCGGCTGCGGCTTTTCGACCATCGCCAAGGTGATCCCCGACAGCGAATTGCATGTGCTTCCCGATTGCGGGCATTATCTGGTGCTGGAACAGCCCGAGCAGGCGACGCAGCTGATTACCGCCTTTATGGCGCGCTGAGCCATTGCGCCACCGGCGGGCGTTGCGGCCCGCCCATCTCGCTTTCCCAGCGTTGGGCGACGGCCAGCAACGTGCCTTCCTCGCCGTGCCGCGCAGCAAGCTGGATCGCCAGCGGCAGGCCCTGTGCCGACACCCCCGCCATCATCGCCAGCGCCGGATGGCCGGTCAGATTGAACACGCCGCGCGCCTGCGCCATATAGGTCGTGTCGATCGCGGCGTCATCGTCGATCCGGCAAGCGGGGTACATGCCACTGGCGCAGAGCAGGACATCGAAGCGGGTGAACAGCGCCTCGACCGCATCGCTCAGCATAGCCTGTGCCCGCCGCGCCAGCAGATAATCCCCGGCGTTGGCAAACAGGCCAGCAAGAAGCGCGCTGCGGGTACGGCGGGCGAACACCTCTGGCGCAGCGCGCAGCTCTGCCTCGTGATAGGCGGCGCCCTCGCATTGCAGGATCACGCGGTTGACCAGCGCGAAATCATCCAGCGGCGGCAGCTGCGCTTCGGTGGCTCCCAAGGCCTGTGCCGCCCGGTCCAGCGCGGCGGCCATCCCGACGGTGGCCGGCATGTCCACTGTATGGAAATGCCGGATATAGCCGACACGCGGCGTCGCACCCGCCCCGCCCACCGGCGCCAGCACCCGTAACCCCGCACCCGTATCGGCCACACTGCGCGCCAGAATGCCCAGGTGGTCGAGCGACCAGGCGAGTGGCACCACCCCGGCGCAATCGATCAGGCCCCGCGTCGGCTTGAGCCCAACGATACCGCAGGCGCTGGCCGGATTGCGTACCGATCCCGCCGTATCGGTGCCCAAAGCCAGCACAGCCAGCCCCGCTGCCACCGCCGCCCCCGCACCCGATGACGAGCCGCCCGGATGATGCGCCGGATTCCACGGATTGCGCGCCGGCGGGAACGGCAGGTCGAACGACGGCCCGCCGATGGCGAATTCATGCGTCGCCAGCTTGCCCAGAATGATCGCGCCGGCCGCGCGCAGCGCCGCCACCGCCGGGGCATCCCGCACCGCCACCGCGCCCAGCCGCAGCGCCGAATGGCAGGTGGTGGGCATCCCGGCGACATCGATCATATCCTTGATCGCCACTGGGACACCATACAGGGCCCCGCGCGGCAACGCCGGATCGCGCGCCGCCGCCAGCGCACCCTCGGCATCGAGGTGGACATAGGCATGCAGCACGGGATCGAGCGTAGCAATCCGGTTTAGCATCGCCTGGACCAGCTGCTCCGGGGTGATCCGGCCCAAACGATAGCCGGCGGCGATCTGCGCCACGCTCCACCAGCAAGGGTCGCCTTCGGGCGGCGCAGCATCGCCGCTGGCGGGGGCGGCGCTCTCAGGGGCGGCAGGCGCCACTGGCCGATGCGCAAACCGGCGTGGCGCCAACCCCTGATCGCGCGGCACCGCCAGCGCCATCAGCGCGTCGTGCTGCTGCGCGGCCTGCGCTGCGGCTTCGGCCATTTCGGTGGCGAGAGGATACTGTGCCATGCTGCGGCGCAGTGTCCGGCTTTGCCGGGGCCGGGGCAAGCGGTATGCGTTATTTGCAATCCAACTTGCCGATGCCGTGCTTTAATGCAACGCATTGCCGGCTATGAGCAGCACGATGGACGAGAACAGCGACGACGGCGAAAGCTTCCCCGAAATCCGCGATTCGGTCCGGCGATTGTGTGAGCAATTTCCCGGCACCTATTGGCAGGCCAAGGACCGCGACCGCGCCTATCCTGCGGAATTCGTCCAGACCCTGACCCGCGAAGGCTTTCTGTCGGTCCTGATCCCGGAGGAATATGGCGGCTCCGGTCTGGGACTTGGCGCGGCGACCGCGATCCTGGAGGAAGTGCACAGGTCCGGCTGCAACGGCGGCGCCTGCCATGCCCAGATGTATGTGATGGGCACTCTGCTCAAACACGGCAGCGAAGCGCAGAAGCGCAAGTACCTGCCCGAGGTCGCCAGCGGCGCGCTGCGCCTGCAGGCGTTCGGCGTCACCGAGCCGACCAGCGGCACCGACACCACCCGCATCCGCACCTTTGCCCGCCGCGATGGCGATGATTATGTCGTCTCGGGCCAGAAGATCTGGATCAGCCGCGCCGAATATTCCGACCTGATGGTGCTGCTGGTCCGCACCACCCCGCGTGAGCAATGCGCCAAGCCGTCGGACGGGATGAGCGTGCTGCTGGTCGACATGCGCGAGGCGCTGGGCAACGGCCTGACCATCCGCCCGATCCGCACGATGCTCAACCACGCCACGACCGAGCTGTTTTTCGATGACATGCGCGTGCCGGCCGCCAATCTGATCGGGGTGGAGGGCGCGGGATTTCGCTATATCCTCTCGGGCATGAACGCCGAGCGTATCCTGATCGCCAGCGAATGCATCGGCGACGGGCGCTTCTTCATCGACCGGGGCTGTGCCTACGCGCGGGATCGCAGCGTATTTGGCCGCGCGATCGGCACCAATCAGGGCGTGCAGTTCCCGCTGGCCCGCGCGCATGTTCAGGTGACGGCGGCGGCGCTGATGGTCTCAAACGCGGCCGCACTGTTCGACCGGGGCGCGCCCTGCGGGTCGGAGGCGAATATGGCAAAATTGCTGGCATCCGAGGCCAGTTGGTACGCTGCGGACCAATGCCTGCAAACGCATGGCGGTTTCGGTTTTGCCGAGGAATATGACATCGAGCGCAAATTCCGCGAGACCCGATTGTACCAGACCGCGCCGATCTCCACCAACCTGATCCTCAGCCATGTTGCGACCCATGTGCTGGGCCTGCCCAAGAGCTTTTGATGCCGGGCGCGCTCGATGGCTTGCTGGTGGTCGCGGTGGAGCAGGCAGTAGCCGCCCCGCTGGCCACCGCGCGGCTGGCCGAGGCGGGGGCGCGGGTTATCAAGGTCGAGCGTGCCGAAGGCGATTTCGCGCGCGGCTATGACCATGTGGTCGGCGGCGACAGCGCCTATTTCGTGTGGCTCAATCAGGGCAAGCAATCGCTGGTGCTCGATATCAAGGCGCCCGAGGATGCCGCGTTGCTGAGCCGGATGCTGGCGCAGGCCGATGTGTTTGTTCAGAACCTGGCGCCGGGGGCTGCGGCCCGTGCCGGGCTGGGGGCGGAGGACTTGCAGGCGCGGCATCCCCGGCTGATCTGCTGCGACATTTCGGGCTATGGCACCGACCGCCCGGATGGCGCGCGCAAGGCCTATGACCTGCTGATCCAATGCGAGGCCGGGCTGGCCGCGATTACCGGATCGGCGGCAGAGCCGGGGCGGGTCGGCGTGTCAGTGGCCGACATCGCCTGCGGCATGAATGCGCATGCCGCGATCCTGGAGGCGCTGATCGCGCGCGGGATCACCGGCCGGGGGCGGCATATCGCGGTGTCGCTGTTCGACTCGCTGGCCGAGTGGATGACGGTGCCGCTGCTGCACCACGATTACGGCGGCAAGGCACCGGCGCGGGTTGGGCTTAACCACCCCTCGATTGCGCCTTATGGCGCGTTTGGTTGCCGGGATGGCCGCGCCATCGTGGTGGCGGTGCAGAATGAGCGGGAGTGGGAGCGACTGTGCCGTCTGGTGCTGGCGATGCCGGCGCTGGCCGGGGACGCCCGGTTTGCCGGCAATGCAGCGCGGGTGGCGCATCGCCCGGCGCTGGATGCGATTGTCGCGGCGGCGCTGGCCGGGCTCGATCATGGCGAGGCGGCGGCGCGGCTGGAGCGGGCGGGGATCGCCTATGGCTCGGTCAATGCGGTCGCCGACCTGTCGCGCCATCCGCAGTTGCGGCGGCGGGCGGTCAAGGCGCCGCAGGGTCAGGTTGCGATGCCGGCGCCGGCCTCGGTCATCGCCGGAATGCCCCCAACCGGCGGCGCGGTGCCCGCGCTGGGGGCCGATAGCGCGGCTTTGCGGCAGGAGTTTGGGTGATCGGATCGGCGCGTTGTCGCAATGGTTGCCAATAGGGTTGCGTAAATGTTATATATGCGTCTGTTGCATTGCGTTTGGTGCGGGGGACAGACATGGAAATCCAGCAATTGAGGCATTTGATGACCGCGGTGGAGCATGGCAATCTGCTGAAAGCGGCGGAGAAGTCGTTCATTTCCCAATCCGGGCTCAGCCGCAGCATCAAGAGCCTGGAGCACAGACTGGGCGTACAGCTACTGATCCGGGGGCCCAAGGGGGTGGAGCCGACCGCCTATGGCACCAGCGTGCTGCGCCGCGCCGAGGTCATTCTCAACGAGGTCGCCAAGGCGGTGCAGGAGGTACGTGCCATCGAGCAGGGGCGCGTCGGCGAGGTGACCTTCGGGATCACCCCCAATTACGCGACCTATCTGGTGCCCCAGCTGTTGGCCGCGCTGCATCGCGATCGGCCCGGCCTGCGGGTTACGGTGATCACCGACGGTTTTGTCGAGCTGATCGAACAGGTCAAGGCGGAGGCGATCGATTTCGGCTTTGGCCTGATCGGCCAGGTGCGGCGCAGCGACGGGGTGGAGATCGAGGCAATCCGCCGCCATCACTCCCGCGTGATGGCCAGCGCCTCGCACCCGCTGGCCCAGCGCGGCGCGCTGACCCGTGAGGATCTGGCGGCAGCCGATTGGGCAATGCTGAGCGGCGAGGGCGTACAGCGCAGCTTCGGGCTGTTCTTTGAGACGCGCGGCCTGCCCGTACCGGTACAGGTGATGCGCTCGAACTCGATCTCGCTGGTCCGCCAGATGGTGATTGCGTCCAACACGCTGTCGGTCCTGCCCGAGGATGTGGTTCACGCCGATATCGTGGCGGGAACCGTGGTCGCGCTCGATTGCGAGACCCCCGTCGAACAGACCCGCGTCGGGCTGTTCTATCGCAAGGGTGGCTTGCTGACCCCCCAAGCCGCGCTGGTGATCGAACGATTCCGCGCGGCGGCCAAACCCCCGAATGAGGAAGCACTGGCATGACCCTGACCGCGCTCGATATCTATCGCCGCACCCTGACCTCAGCCGAGGAGGTTGACAGCACATGGTGGTATCTGGGCACCAGCACCGTCCAGGTCGATGGCCATCCCGAAATGATCGTCAGCCAGGTCGAGACGGTGATGGTCTATCGCGCGCGCAGCATCAACGATACCAGTTACCGCGTGCCATGGTGGGAGATCGGGGTGTTTCGCGACCCCGTCACCGGCGAAATCGCCAGCGAATGGCAAAATCCGATCACCGGCGCGCGGATCGAGGCGGCCCGCCGCTTCGAGGAAGGGCCATCGGGATTCAGCATCCGCGCGGATGGGCAGGGCGGCGTCGCCATGTTCGATGCGGTGCAGGCCTTTGCCTCGCTGGAAAGCTGTGACATCGCCATCACCGAGGCGCATGGCCGCGTGATGATCACCCAGACCGAACTCAAGACGCGGTCATTCCCCGGCCGGGACGGTATCCCCGATCTCGCCGCCGGACAGGGATCGCGCAGCCACACCGTGCTGCAATGGCTGACCGACCGCGCCGAGCTGGACAGCGGCGCGCCGTCGGTGGCGGCGACGGGCATGTACAGCCTGGAGCTGGCCGCGCCGGCATGGTTGGGGCTGGAGGGGATCGCCGGGGGGGCGCGCTTTATGGTCAAGGGGCTGATGGTCAAGGCGCAGCCCGGCAGACCGCTCAACCCGCGCGGATGGGCCGATCTACAGGTGGTGTACCCGCAATATTTCCGCGATGGGAAAATTCAGCCGCGCTGGGAATAAGCGCGGCAATCGCTTCGGCCGCGCCATCCAGCACCGCGCCGCTGAGTTCGGGCAGTTCGATCAGCCGGGCGCCCTTGATAAGTGCCGCCGCCGCGCGCGAAGGCTCGGCCAGATGCCCCTGCGGATTGAGGATCGTGACCGGACAGGTCAGCCGCGCCAAATGATCCGCCAGATCGTAATCGAACAGCGCCTGATGCGCCCAGGCGCCATGCGGCCACGCCTTCAGCTCATCGACGAAATTGGCGAAGCCGCGCCGCAGGCTCAGCCCTGCCGGCCGCTCGCTTACCAGAAACCGCCATCGCTCGGCAAATTGGTCGAGGTCACCGGTCAGCGCATGCGGGCTGGCCAACCGCGCTTTCCACGCCGCGAAATCGAGCACCGCGAAATGCGGCACGCCCAGCATGGTCAGATGCTCGATGGGGGCCGCGCCCTGCAACGCTATCTCCGCCGCGATCGCTGCGCCTGTGTGATAGCCGAACAGCGCTACGGGACGCGCCCCGGCAAGCTGTGCGATCGCTGCGCCCAGCGCCGCTGCATAACCGGCGATGGAGAGCGGCGCGGGCGGTGGATCGGATTCGCCATAGCCCGGCAGATCGAGCGCGATGACCTCGCGCATCGGGGCAAGCGCGCGCATCAACGGTTCGAAGCTGCGCGAGGAATAGGCCGTGGCGTGGAGGCAGATCAGCGGCGGCACCCCCGAATCCTCGCCCACCCGGCGCAGATGGATCTGGCCGTAACGTCCCGCGATATAGGATTTGCGGATGCGCGCCCCGGCGCCGCGCTCAGCCATCGAGAAAATCGGCGACGGTTTTCCAGATGCGGTGCCGCGCATTCTGGAGATGCGCGTAATCGCCTCCATCATCCACGATCACCAGCGCTTTGTCCCGGCTGGGCAATGCCTCGAAGAAGGTGGCGCGGCCCGATCCGCCCTGCATGTAATTCTGCATCCCCGCCGCAAAGCCATAGAGCATCAGTGTGGGATTGGGCACGCGCGTAGGATCGACGGCGATGCTGCCGATCTCATTCTCGACGCGGATGCCGTTGGGGGCATGCGGTTCGTCGCGCTCCGCCTGAACCGCAAGCTGTTCATGGGCCTCGGCTTCCATGAATTCCAGCTCCAGCCGCTCGCGGAAATAGCTGGCGGAATTGAACCACCAATCGGTCTTTTCGAGGAAAGGCACGGTGTTACCGCCGCCGATGGCCGGGTCCAGCATCACCAGCCGGTCGATCAGGTCGCCATGGCTTTCCGCCAGCCGCCCGGCGATGCGCCCACCCCATGACCAGCCCAGCAGATGCGGCGCCACAAAACCCTGCGCGATGACCCAATCGATCACCGCCTTGGTGTCAGACATTGCCTGTTCGGTCTGGACCGTGTGGGGATGATCGCTGAGCGCCGAGCCGCGATAGCCCCGGATCGAAAAAGTCACCGCGCCATACCCGCGCGCCACCAGCGCCTCCATGAAGGAATAATCGCTGCGCCCGGCAAAGGCGAAATCATAGCCGAGCTGGCCCGACAGATTGGCCCCCTGAACCAGGATGACGACCTTGGCCGGGCGCGTCTCTAGGCCCTTGGTGCGCACATTCAGCGGGCCGGCGGGCCCGGGAATAAACAGGTCTGTGGCGGTCGCCATGGTACTCAAAGCTCCTGATGCTGGGGGATGACGATCTGGCGGATGGCGTCTCCGCCCGCCAATTGCTCGAACAAATGGTTGATGTCGGACAGCGGGCTGACCGATGTCAGCAGACGTTCGACCGGCAGGCGCCCCGCGCGCCACAGGCCGATATAGCGCGGGATGTCGCGCGCCGGCACCGCGGCGCCCATATAGCTGCCGATGATGGTTTTGTGATCGCCGACCAGACCGACGGGGGCCATCGCGAACATGTCGGTCGGGCCGGGCAGGCCCACCGTCACCAGCCGCCCGCCGCGCCGGACCAGGCCATAGGCCGCCTCCAGCACGCGGGCCTTGCCGACGGTTTCGATGACGATATCGGGCTTTTCGCCAAGGAAGGCCGCGATGGCAGCTTCCGCCCCCTCGGGCGCAAAGGCGGCAGCAGCGCCGAGTTCGAGCGCCAGCGCGCGCTTGGCGGCCAGCGGGTCGACCGCAACCACCGGATTGCCGCCCCCCGCCACCGCGCCCAGTAACGCCGCCAGCCCGACCCCGCCGAGCCCGTATATCACCACACTCTCGCCCGGGCGCAGCGCAGCGCTGTTCAGTACCGCGCCGACGCCGGTCAGCACCGCGCAGCCGAACAAGGCCGCGATCTCGACCGGGATGTCTTTGTCTATCTTCACCGCCGAGCGCCGGTCCACCACCGCGTGATCGGCAAAGGCGGAGACGCCGAGGTGATGGTGAACCGCGCCACCATCCCCATGCAGCCGCCGCCCGCCGCGCAGCAGTTCGCCCGCGCCATTGGCCGCCGCGCCGCGCGCGCACAGATAGGGCTCGCCGGAGACACAGCGCACGCATTCGCCGCAGGCCGGCAGAAAGCTGAGCACGATGCGGTCGCCCGGCGCAAACAGGCTGTCCTCGGGATCGCCCGGCGCAACCACCGTCGCCACCGCCTCATGCCCCAGCGCCATCGGCAGTGGGCGCGGGCGGTTGCCGTCGATCACCGAGAGGTCCGAATGGCACAGCCCCGCCGCTTCGATCCGCACCAGCAACTCACCGGGGCGCGGGGGGTCCAGCTCCAGCGCGCGCAAGGTCAGCGGCGCCGATTGCGTGAACGGACGGCTATGGCTGGTAGAGTCGAGAACAGCGGCGACGATCTTCATCCGGCCTTCACCATCCCTCTGATGGGCGCAAAATCGCGCATCGCCCTATTGTCGCGCCCGCGCCATGAGGGCCAGTCCCGGTTCGGCAAGATGTCTTACCATCTGCGCATAGCTGACCGCGGTCAGGCCAGTCCGGCGTCCGGCGCCAGAGCCACGGTGGATTTGAGTCTGTCCTCGGACAGGTCGTAAAACAGCAGGCCGATGATCCCCAGCAGGCTGATCCCGGCGGGCACCAGCCCCATGATCAGATAGATCGCATGGATCGCGGCCGGCGGCTGGGCCCCGCCGCCGCCGCGCGCCGCGACATAGCCCGCCGCGCTGAGGATCGCCCCCACCGCCGCCACGCCCAGCGCGCCCGACAGCTTTTCGACAGTGGTATAGAAGCCCGCGAAAATCCCCTCACGCCGCAGCCCGGTGCGGCGGAAATCATATTCCATAGTATCGGGCAGCAGCGACTGACCCATCAGAATGGCACCGCCCCCCGCGATGCCGATCACCACGGCGCGCAGGTAGATCAGCACCATCGGCTCACCCGGATGCGCGATTAGCCAAGCCAGGTTCGGCGGGATCGAGAGCGCCAGTGCGATCATAAAGATCAGCCGTTTGTCGCCCAGCCGGCGCAGCAGCCACAGCCAGCCCGGCTGGGACAGGATCATGCCGAGCGACGACACCAGAAAATACCCGCCCAGCGCCCCGTCCGACAGATGCAGCACATGCGCGAAATAGAAAGCCAGCACCGATTGCACCCCCAACGCCGACAGCGTCAGGAATTTGACCAGCATCAGGACCAGAAACGGCCGGTTGGTCGCCACCGATCGCGCCTGCTCAATAAACGGCGTGTGCAAATGCACCGCACGCTTGGTAAACGGCGCAAGGCGCGTTGCGGCAAAGGCGATCCAGGCCGAGCCCAGGATGATCGGCACAAACACCAATGCCATCCAGCTGTAGGCGCGCTCACCCCCGCCCAGCGCGCCCAGCAGCATCGGCCCTAGCACCGAGGCGATAATCTGGGACGCGCCCACCGCATAGACCCGCCAGCTCATCAGGCGCGAGCGCTCGTGATAATCCTGCGTCATCTCCGCCGGCATCGACAGATAGGGGATGTTGAACACCGTATAGGCGACCGCGTAAAACAGCAGCAGCCCGCCAACATAGACCTCGCGCCAACCCACCGCGCGGAAATCGGGCACCGAAAACAGCCCGGTCACCGCCAGCGACAGCATCACCCCGCCCAGCAGCAGCCACGGCCGCCGCCGGCCCCAGCGGCTTTGGGTACGGTCGCTTATCGCGCCCATCATCGGGTCGATGAACGCGTCGAAGACGCGGGCGAAGGCGATCAGCGAGGCCCCTACCCCCGCCGCGATCCCGACAAAATCGGTCATATAGCGCAGCAGCACGACATTGGTCGCGGTGAGGATCGTCACCGGGCCCAGCGTGCCGATGCCCCAGCCGGCGCAGATCTTTATAGGAAGCGGCTTGGGTGCGATCATGCTGCGCTCCATTCGGCCAGCGGGGCCCACTGCGCCGCCGGCAAGGCCTGCCGGGCCTGCGCGTCACAGGCGGTGGCAAGCGGGTTGGCCGAGCCGGCAATCAGCGTCACCGCTGTACCCGCCATGCGCAGCCGCTCCGTCGTATCCTGCGCCACCGCCGCCTGGACCAGCGCGGCGTAACCGCCCGGCTGGCGCAGGGTTTCCTGCGTGCGCCGGTGCAGCGCGAGCGCGTCAAACTCCCCCGCGACCCGCCGCAGGTTGGCGCGCCGGGACGCGTACCACGGCCACCACACCTCGGCATCGCGCAGCATCTGCCAGGTGCGGAACCAATGCGATCCATCGGCCGCAATCTCGGTGGCCGGAACATACCGCGCCGCCAGCCCGGCGCGCATCTCGGCGTCGGCACACAGCACCCCCTCCAACGCCAGCGCGGTGATCCGCTCCGGCGCGGCGATGGCGATTTCGGCAGCCAGCGCACTGCCCCAGCCCACCCCCAGCAGTGCCATCCGGTCGAGCCCCAGCGCCGTGCAGGCACCCAGCACCACATCGGCGAAATCGCCAAGCGTCGGTTGGTTCAGCGCATCGCTCTCACCGCAGCCGGGCAGGTCGGGCGCGATCACGAAGCGATGCTTGGCCAGAACGACCATCCGCGCCTCGACCCCGCCGCCCGCGCCGGGAACATCATGCAGAACCAGCAGCGGTGGGTGCGATCGGTCGCCCCGCGTGCGCAGCATCATCTGGCGCCCGCCGCATTCTACGAACACCCGCCGCACCCGGTCCGATGAAACCAATGTGGCAGGCAAGGCCGGCGCGCGCCCCACGCTGCCGAAACCGCCAAACGCCTCGCGCATCAGCGCCCGGCGCCGGTCCAGCGACGTGCCGATCTGTGCGATCCGGTGCCGGGGGTGATGCAGCGCCAGCCGGTCCAGATGTGGATAGAGCATGTCGCTTTCGCTGGCGGTGAACACCGCCGGCACCGGCAGACGCGCCGCCTGCTCCGCCCCTGCGCGATAGGTCATCGCGGCGCGATAAGCCGGGACATAGGTCTCGGCAGCGTCGAAATACATCGTGACCCAGCGGTTGGTGGATTCGGGCGAAATCATGTCATTCTCGTTCAACGCACGCGGGTCGCGCGCAAACCACGGGAACCATATCGCCTGGTCGCGAATCCGCGTCCATGTTGCGGAATAATGCCCGCCAAGCGGGTCGAGCGGGACCTTCTGGAAGTACCCGTCCAGCAATTCGACCGATTCGGCCTCGGTAAAACAGGCCAGCCCGTCGATGAACAAGCCGGTCACCCGCGCCGGATGGCGCGCCGCCAGCTCTATCGCGATTGCCGCGCCGGTATGCGTCCCGAACACCGGGCACGGCGGCATGTCGATCTGCGCCAGCGTATCGGCCAGCGCATCGGCCACCTCGGCAACGGTCAGCGGATCGCCGGGCAGCGGGTCCGAAAACCCGAAGCCCGGCGTGTCAAAGGCAAAGCAGGTCCAGGCGTCGGCGACCGCCGCCATATCGTTGATCAGGAAAGATGAATTCGCTGGTGAGGAATGAATAAACAGCGCCGGCGGCCCGCTGCCCATGCTGCGCCCGTGGACCGCGCGGCCCGCCACGTCGATGAAATGCCGATGCACCCGCCCGCGGGCATCACCGCCAACGGTTGCCGCGCCCGGTCTCTTGGTCCCAGGCACCGGGGCGGCAACCGCTTTCGACATCAGAACCTGGCAGTGGCGGTCACGCCAAACTGACGCCCGATCGGCAGGTACCCATCAAGATCGCCCGAAAAATCGCTCAGCCGCGCGTTGACCGAGACGATTTCGGGGGTGTGGTCGTTGGTCAGATTGTTCACATAAGCAGCTATGGAATAACCCGCATTGTTGACGCCAATCCGCGCATTCATGATCGTGCGCGGCCCGTACCAGCTGATGTTGTTGTTGAAGGCATATTGCTTGGTCTCATAGCGCGCATTGTAGGTCGCGGTCCATTTCCAGCCATCGCCGAGAGCGCCCTCCACGTCAACGCCGCCGGTAAACTGGAAGTTGGCTTCGCGCGGCAGATGCAGCCCGTCGAGCGACAGCGCGGTTTTCGCAAAATTGGTGTTATTATATTGCGAATTGGGCGCAAGCACCGTCACCCGGCCAGCGCATTGCGCGATGAAATTACAAGCACCCGCCGCGCCGAAGTCAAACGCATCCTTGCCAAATTTCGGATCGGCATAGCCGATTCCGCTATGGATATGAACGCCTTCGGCAAGTTTGGCGGCCACTTCGACTTCGAAACCGTCGGTGTGGACGCTGCCGAAATTCTTGGTGACGAGGCCGGGATTTGTCGCGACCGAGGACGGGCCCGAAATCTGGATGCCCTTGGTGTTGATGTGGAATGCGGCCAAATTCAGGAACACCCGATTGCCCATGAAGCTGTTCTTCATGCCGATCTCATAAGTGACGTTGGTTTCGGGATCGAATTTGAGATCCGGCTGCGACCCATCGGGCGCCGCGACCGAGCGCTGGTTGAAGCCGCCCGCTTTATTGCCATTGGCGATGCTGGCGTAAACATTGGTGCCGGGGGTAACCTGATACTTCAGCGAGCCGCGATAATTGCTGAAGTTGAACGTGCCGAACGCCGGGGTGGTGCCATTGGGATAGAGGTAGGGAGTGGGCGCGGGGCCGGTGCAGCTGGCGGTGTTGGCGACCAGATAATTGGGGCAACCGGTTGACCGGATGATCAACTGGTCCTTCGTCTGGTGGGTATAGCGATATTCACCCGACACGGTCAGGCCCGCAACCAGGTCCCAGTCCGCGCCGACAAATCCCGAATATTGCTTGTCATGCGACAGCGACTGCGAAATGCGCGTCTGGCTGATGTTGCCGTCGACAGTGGTATAGTCGATCGCCTGACCAAAGCCGCCGGTGATGGTTTGCCCTGCCGGAATGGCCGAGCCATCGATACCGATGATCGTCGTGCTGAAGGTCTTGCCGCTGAAATAGAAGCCGCCGACTTCCCAGCGGAATTTTTGCTTGGCGTCCGATTGCAGGCGGATTTCCTCGCTAAAATCCTTGTTATTGGTGTTCGACCCGAACTGCTCCAGCAGGTTTACATAGGTGTTGCTGGGGGTGACCAGGAACGGGATACCGTTGCGCCGGCCGATAAAGTCGGTGAAGCGCTGCTGGTCGACCTTGGTATAGCCGGTCAGCGAGGTCAGCTTCATGCCGTCCAGATCATAGGTCATGTTGAAGCTGGCAAGGTTGACTTTGCGGGTGTTGCCGGTGGCCTTGCCAAAGGTCGGCTGGCTGGGAACCTCGACGGCATGCGCGTCGGGGTCGAAGTGGCCGCAGAATGCCGCATAGCCCGAGCCGCCCGGATCGGTCCCTGCCGCCGGGGTGGTCTTGGCGCCGCAATTGTTGATATTATAGGCAATCGCGGATTCGCCGAACTTGTCATTGCCATAATAATAGGCGCCGCTGATGGTGAGGTTCGGCGTTGGCACGAACAGCACCGACGCCTGAATGTCGCGCTTGATGAAACCACCGGCGCGGTTGCCGTTGACCTGGTCCTTATAGCTGCCGCCGAAATGCTCGTACCCGGCGGCAATCTTGGCGGCCAGCACGTCCTTTATCAGCGGCACGTTGACCGAGCCCGACACGCTATATTGCTGATCATTGCCGGCAAAAGCGGTCAGGCTGCCGGACAGGTCGGTCAGCGACGGCTTCTTGGAGACATAGTTGATCGCGCCAGCGAAGGCGTTGCGGCCATATAGCGCGCTGACCGGGCCCTTGACGACTTCGATCCGGGCAATATCGATCAGGCCGACGTTGATCGCGGTGTTGTTCGAGATATACACCCCGTCGATGAATACCGCGACATTGGGGTCGCCGGCACCGCCGTTGAGGTTGGTCTGGCCGCGGATCACCGGGTTGACGCCGTATTCCGAACCGCCGCTGGTGACCGTCAGGCCCGGCGTCAGATAGGCGACGTCGCGCAGGTTGCGGACATTGGCCTGCTCCAGACTGGCCGCAGAGATCGAGGTGATCGCCAGCGGCACGTCCTGCAACTTTTCCACGCGGTTGCGCGCGGTGACGATTATGTCGCTGGTGGAGATGACGCTGGCGGGCGCGCCATCGGCCGCCGGCTGAGCGGCTGCCTGCGCACAGGCAGCGGGTGAAACCGATAGCGTCAGGCCGATAACAGCCACGCCGCCAAGCAAGACATTACGATAGGCTCTCATATTATTACCCCTGTTTGCCAATGCGCTGACGCGCGTTTCCCCTACCGCCCGAAACCAGGGGCAGGTGCGATTCTCGGTCCGTGATTATCTGTGCCGCCGCGCCGGGCGGCGCCCGGTCAGTGCGGGGCGTCTTTGTAGGCCAGCGACAGCGCCACATAGCCGCAAGGGCCCGATTTGCCGCCGCGTCCGGGCGTGCCCAGATCCTCGGCCACGAACATCGATCCCGGCTTCAGCGGATAGATCTCGCCGTTGGACAGGATGATCCGCGACGAGCCGCTGAGGAGGATGAACGTCTCACGGTAAGGCGCGGGGTGCACCGGAATTTCCATGTTGGGCTGGCCATAGACGATCGAGGCATGGCTGGGCGTGCCCAGATCGAATTGGGTAACGGTGACCTTGCCGCCATAATAGGTACCGGTCTTGCCGGGGATTTTGATGGCCTCGACATGGCTGAGCCCATCGGCACCCTTGAACGCGCGCCACGCCTCGACCACCTCGACCGCGCGGCCCAGCGGCACGTCGCCCGATGCGCAGCGATCAGGAGCCACGGCTGACTTGGCGTTGGCCCCGGCGAGCGGCACGGCCAGCGCGGCGGCAAGCGTAGCCAGAGCGGCAGGAGCGGCAATCGTCCAGAGGTGTCTCGTCTGCAAAACCCGTCTCCTTGATAGTGCCTCGCCGGCAAAGCTGGCGAAAGGCGATCCGCATTTGGCGGTATGCGGCGAGATACGACCCCGAACCCGGCTCGCGGCAAATCTTGAGCCCTGGGACAACCGCTATCCGGTCGCCGCGTTCCGGTGCACACGCAAACCGCGCCAAGCTATGCGGTTTACACATATCATATGTGCTATCCCACCGCGCCCGAATAGCGGGCGCCAACTCCGACGCCCTTTGCGTTGGCCGGGGCCAGGCGCGAGCCAGCCGCGATGAAAACCCTGACCGCCCTCCCCCAAGATGATGCACCCCTGCTGGAAGCGCTGGTGACGCGACTCGGTGCTGATGCTGTTCACCAGGACGCGAGCCAGCTGACGTTCTTTTCGACCGACCTCGCCGCCGGCGGCCCCACCATACTGGCGGTGATCGCGCCGCCCGACGAGGCCGCGTTGGCAGATGCGGTGCGGCTGTGCACCGAGGCCGGATGTCCCGTCATTCCGCGCGGCGGCGGTTTTTCCTATACGGGCGGTTACGTGCCGGTCGCCGCGCATAGCGTGATGGTCGATACCCGCCGGCTCAAGCAGATCGATATCCATGCCGAGGATATGTATGTCATCGCCGGCGCCGGGGTCACCTGGGCCGAGCTGTATGAGGCGCTGAAAGCCCAAGGCCTGCGTACCCCCTATTTCGGACCGATGTCGGGGTTTGGCGCGACGGTGGGCGGCGCCCTTTCGCAAGGCTCGTTCTTTCTGGGCTCGACGCAATACGGGCAGGCAGCGGATAGCGTGCTGGGGCTGGAGGTGGCGCTGGCTGATGGCACGCTGCTCCGCACCGGCAGCTGGGGGTCGGCACATGCGACTCCGCCTTTCCTGCGCAATTACGGCCCGGATCTGACCGGGCTGTTCCTGTCTGACACCGGCGCATTCGGCTTCAAGACCCGCGCCGCGCTGCGCCTGATCCCGTTTCCCGCCGCGCAGGCCTTTGCCAGCTTTGCCTTTGAGGACGAACTGGCTGCGCTCGCCGCCTTGTCGGCGATTGGCCGCACCGGGCTGGCCGGCGAATGCTATTTGTGGGACCCTTATTTCGTGCGGATCATGGCGCAGGCGTCGGCCGGGTTACTCGATGATCTGAAGTTTCTGAGCGGGGTGGCGCGCGGTGGCGGCTCGCTGGTGCGCGGGCTCAAGAATGCGGCGCGGATGGCGGCGGCGGGGCGCAGTTCGTTCAGCGGCGACGTGTTCGTGCTCAATATCACCATCGACGATTATTCCGCCGTCGGTGCCGATGCCCGACTGGAGGGATTGCGCGCCATCGCGGTGGATCTGGGCGGCCAACCGATCACCGCTTCGGCTCCGATGGCGATGCGCGGCACACCCTTCACCGACTTCAACACCGCCGAACGCCGCCGGCCGCAACGCAGCGTCCCGATCCACGGCCTGTCCTGCCACAGCGAGGCCGCCGTGGTCAGCCGCCGCATCCGTGCGGTGATCGACGAGCGCAAGGCCGACCTTGCCGAACTCGGCGTGCATTGCGGCGTGATCTACTTCGCGGTGGGCCAGCAGACGGTCGCCTGCGAGCCGATACCCTATTGGGACGACCCCGAGTTTTACGCGCATGACCGGGTCGAGGAACGCTCCGACCTGGTCGCGCTGGCGGGGTTCAGCGACCGCCCGCCGGCGACCAAGGCGGCCTTTGCGGTGCGCGCCGCGTTCAAGGCGGTGTTCCGCGAGGCCGGTTGTGCGCATGTTCAGATCGGCAAATCCTATCCGTGGCTGGAAACCCGCGCACCCGCAACTTTGCGGCTGGCACAGCAGGTCAAGGCGCTGCTCGATCCGCACAATCTGGTCAATCCGGGCTCGCTGGGTTTCGGCGCGTAAGCCTCGTCGCGTCGACAAAGCGGCGGCTGGGTGGCACATCGGCCCGGACAGGCCGGGGAACATCGCAATGGACAGTGACCAGGAACTGAAATCGCTGAAACGCGGGCTGAAGGCGATGACCCTGATCAACCGCGCCGGATCGATCACCATTTCCGAGCTGAGCCGCCATCTCGACCTGCCGCGGACCACTTCCGAACGGGTGCTGATGACGCTGTTGTCGGAGGGCTTTGTCGACCGCGATCCCCAGACCAAGCGCTATTTCCTGACCGCCCGGGTGCGCGCGCTGAGCCATGGATTCGGCGATGAGGGGTGGATCGCGCATGTCGCGACGCCGCTTTTGTTCGAAACCACGCGCGAGATCGGCTGGCCGCTGTGCATCGCCACGCCGGTAGGCTCCTACATGAGCCTGCGGGTGACCACCGACCCCGCGACCTCGCTGCGGCTGCACCGCCGGCATATCGGCTCGGAGATCGCGATGACGGTGTCCTCCAGCGGGATCACCCATCTGGCATTTCTGGAGCCCGAGCAGCAGCGGATCATGCTCGAAATCCTGCGTGCCAGCGAGGATCCGGCGCAGATCATCGGCCAAGACGAGGCGCGGGTGATGTTCGCGATTCGGCAGGCGCATGAGGTGGGATACAGTTTCGGGCTGGATTACGGGCGCGAGCGCAGCGTGTCGGTGCCGATCATGGCGCATGGCCACGTCGTCGCGGTGTTGCTGATGGTGTTCATGGCGGCGGGGCTCGGCACCGAGCGGGTGGTCGGCGAATTCGTCCCCCGGCTCCAGGCCATGGCGCGCGAGATCGAGCGGCTGGCCTTTGTTGCCGAGGCAGCGCAAGTGGTGATCTGAGCGGCGACCACCACATTTCGGTTCACCGGCGATTTACCCTCGCGATTGGCAGGGAACGTGGCATGTCTTGGGCATGACCAACCGCAACCTGTCTTTGCGCATCGAGCCCTCCGCCGGGACCCGCGATTTTCTGGCGGGCGACCACCCGCTGCTGATCGGCGGGGAGTGGACGCCAGGCGCCGGGCGCAGCATCGTCGTTGAGAATCCGGCGCGTGAGGAGCCGATAGCGCGGCTGCGCGCCGCCTCCGCCGGTCAGCTGGACGATGCGGTGGCGGCGGCGCGGCTGGCGCTGTCGGGTGAATGGGGGCGGGCCAGCGGCGATGCTCGGGGGCTGATCCTGCACCGCTTTGCCGATCTGCTCGACGCGCGGGCGGAGCGGATCGCCGAAGTGATGACGCTGGACAATGGCTCGCCGCTGACCTCGTCGCGGATGTTGGTGCGGCATCTGGGCGCGGCGCTGTTCCGATATTACGCCGGCTGGGCCACCAAGATCGCCGGCGAGGGCTTTGCCCCCTCGATCGGGGCGCGGCCGCTCGATGATTTCATGGTTACCACGCTGCGTGAGCCGATTGGCGTGGTCGGCGCCATCGTGCCGTGGAACGCGCCGCCGGGCATGATCGCGATGAAGATGGCGCCGGCGCTGGCCGCCGGCTGTACCATGGTGCTCAAGACCGCCGAGCTGGCGCCGCTGGTCGGCGAATTGTTCGCGCAGGCGTGGATCGATGCGGGCGGGCCGGCCGGCGTGTTCAACCTGATCCACGGCCACGGCGAGGATATTGGCGCGGCGATGGCGGCGCATCCCGGCATCGACAAGATCGCTTTCACCGGATCGACCGAGGTGGGCCGCAAGATCGTGATCGCCGCCACCGGCAATCTCAAGCGGGTGGCGCTGGAGCTGGGCGGCAAATCGCCCTTCGTGATCTTTCCCGACGCCGATCTGGACACCGCGATCGCGGCGGCGGCGATGGCCTGCTTCCTGTCGACCGGGCAGCAATGCATGGCCGGATCGCGGTTGTTCGTGCACGCCGATGTGCATGACCGGGTGGCCGAGGGCGTCGCCGCGCGCGCCGCCGGGCTGAAGATCGGTGACGGCATGGCGCCCGATACGGTGCTGGGCCCGGTGATCTCGGCGCGGCACAAGGCGCGGATCGCGCAATATATCGCCATCGCCAAGGCCGAGGGCGCGCATCCACTGCTGGAAACGCCCGAGATCGCGGGCCCCGGCCATTTCATCGGCCCGACCGTGTTCACCGGGGTGACGCCGGGCATGCGGATCGAGCAGGAGGAGATGTTCGGCCCGGTCCTCGCGGTGCTCAAATTCACAGGCGAGGAAGAGCTGCTGAGCGCGGTGAACGGCACGCCTTACGGCCTGTCGGGATCGGTATGGACCCGCGATGTGCAGACCGCGCTGCGCGTCGCCAAAGGCATCGATTCGGGGCAGGTCGGCGTCAACGTCCATGCCGCGATGAGCCCGGAGACCCCGTTCGGCGGCAATCACCAATCGGGCTGGGGCCGCGAATTGGGACGCGAGGGCCTCGACGGCTATCTCAAGACCAAGGCGATCAGCGTGGCTTTGGGGCGGCGCGGCTGACATGAAGGTCCTGATCATCGGAGCGGGGCTGGGCGGCCTGGTCGCGGCGCTGGCGCTTCGGCAACAGGGTCACGCGGTCGAGGTATATGAGGCAGCGCCGGCACTGGGCGAGGCGGGTGCCGGGCTGACGCTGAGCCGGGGGGCGCAACATGTGTTCCGGGCGCTGGGGATTCAGCAACAGGTGGCGGCGCTGGCTTGCCGCAGCTCGGCCTTTCCGTTTCTGCATTACCGGACCGGCGCGCTGCTGGCTGGGGCGTTCGATCAGGGCAGCGGCGCTGCCGATGACGGGATCGCCGACGTGGGCCGCCAGATCCACCGCGCCGATCTGCATCGGGTGCTGGCGGAGGCCTGCGCGGCGGCGCGCGCGCGGGTGCATGTGGGCCACCGACTGGTCGACATCACGCAGGGCGCAGGCAGCGTTACTGCGCGTTTCGAGCGCGGCGAAAGCGCCAGCGGCGACGTGCTGATCGGTGCCGACGGGGTGCGCTCGGCGGTGCGGGGGGTGCTGTGGGGGGCGGACGCACCGCGTTTTACCGCGCAGGTCGCGTATCGCTTTCTGGTGCCGATGGCCGAGGCGCGCCCGTTCATGGATGCGGGACGCGGGGCGGTATTTCTGGGACCGGGGCGCACCTTTAACCGCTACACGTTGCGCGGCGGCAGCATGGTCAATTGCGTCGGCATCGTCGCGGCGGGCGCTTGGGTCGGCGAAGGCTGGGCCACCCCTGCAAGCCGGGATGAATTGCTGGCTGTCTTTGCCGGCTGGCACCCCGATGTCACCGGGTTGATGGCGCAGGCCGCTTCATCGATCAAATGGGGCCTGTTCGAGCGGGCGCCGCTGAACCAATGGGCGCAGGGGCGCGCCAGCCTGCTGGGCGATGCCGCGCATGCGATGCTGCCGTTTCTGGGCATGGGCGCGGCGATGGCTATTGAGGATGCGATGATCCTCGCCCGCGCCTTTGCCGCCGAGGGTGAGGCGGTGCCGGCACTGGCCCGGTATGAGGCGGCCCGGAAGCCGCGCACCGCGCTGATCCAGGCCAAATCGGCGGAGCAAGGCGTGCTGACCCAGGCACGCGATCCCGACACCTATGATGGCGCCGCCGCCCCGTCCAGCGATCCGGCGATCACCGGCTTCGATCCGGTGACCGCGTCGATTTAACGACGCGCCGATCGGAGCGCGGGGCGGCCTACCTGGCCCATTTTTTCTCGAAATCCCAAACCTCGGTAAAGCCGATCATCTCGCAGAATTCCCGGAAGTTGAACATCGGCATATCGGCGGGTTCGCCGTCGCCGTCCTGCTTCAGCCGCATCAGCGCGGTTTCGATCGCCGCCGCCGCCACCAGGCTGGTCAGCGCCGGATAGATCGCCAGCGCATAGCCCAGCTCGGCCAGGCGATCGGCGCGGATAATCGGGGTCAGCCCGCCATTGGCCATATTGGCCATCATCGGCGCGCGCACCGCGCGGCAGGCGGCGCGCATTTCATCCTCGGTGGTCAGCGCTTCGCAGAACACGATGTCGGCCCCCGCCTCGGCATAGGCCTGTCCGCGCGCGATGGACCCCTCCAGCCCCTCGGACTGACGCGCGTCGGTGCGGGCGATGATCAGCATGTCGGGGCTGCGCCGGGCGGCCACCGCGACCTTCACCTTGTCGACCATGTCGCCGACCGGGACCAGCCGCTTGAACGGGGTGTGGCCGCATTTCTTCGGAAATTCCTGATCCTCGATCTGGATCGCGGCAATGCCCGCATCCTCATAGCCACGCACCGTATGATGCACATTGAGCAGGCCTCCGAAGCCGGTGTCGGCATCCGCGATCACTGCCGCATCGCTGCTGCGCACCAGCGTCGCCATGCGATCCAGCATCTGCGTATAGCTGACGATGCCGGCATCGGGCAGGCCATAGGCCGAGGCGGTGGTCCAGTAGCCGCTGCCATACACCGCCTCAAACCCGACCTTTTTAGCCACCACCGCCGCGATCATGTCATGGATGCCCGGCACGATCAGGAACTTGCCCGAGGCGATGCGGGCGCGCAGGTTGAGGCTGGGGTTAGCCATAGGTGTCAGTCCTTGTCCCACAGCCAGGGCGAAGTTTCGCGCTGGCCGGCTTCGAATGCCGCGATGGCGGCGGTGTATCTGGCACGGATGACATCGATCTCGTCCAGCCCGCCCAGCAGCGCGTCGCGCTCATCGGGCGCGAGGGTGAAGGCGATCGTGGTGCCGCCCGCCAGCGCCACGGTCTGCGCCGCAAGATCGACCGTGACCTGTTCCGCCCGTTCCGCCGCCGCCAGCACCATCTGCCACCCGGCCAGCGGCAGCGTAACCGGCAGCATGCCGTTGCGCAGCGCATTGGCGCGGAATATCTCGCCAAAACCGGGCGCGATGATGCAGCGGATCCCGAGGTCGTGGAGCGCCCATGGCGCATGCTCGCGGCTGGAGCCGCAACCGAAATTATCCCCCGCCACCAGAATGCGCGCGCCGGCATAGCGCGGCTGATCGAGAACAAACCCGCCGTTGGTCCGCCGCTCATAAAAAGCATAGCGGCCCAGACCCGCTTTTTCGGTAATCAGCAGGAAGCGCGCCGGCAATATGATATCGGTATCGATATTGGGCTGGGGCAGCGGCGCGGCAAGCGCGGTCAGCCGGGTGAAGGCTTCCATCAGGCCGGGCCCTGCCGGTTTGGCCCTTGCGGGGCGTGCCCGTTTGCCCCCTGCGGGGCGGGGCCGTTTGCCCCTTGGCCAACTTGCCAATCCCGGATGTCGGTGATCGCCCCGGTGATCGCGGCGGCGGCAGCCATCGCCGGGCTCATCAGGTGGGTGCGTGCGCCGATGCCCTGTCGCCCCTCGAAATTGCGGTTTGAGGTGGAGGCGCAGCGCTGGCCGGGCTCAAGCCGGTCGTCGTTCATCGCCACGCACAGCGAGCACCCCGCCTCGCGCCATGCAAAGCCGGCGGCGATGAATACCGTGTCCAGCCCCTCGGCCTCGGCCTGCCGCCGCACCTGCCCCGATCCGGGCACGACAATGGCGCCAACCCCCGGCGCGACCCGCCGCCCGCGCGCGATCCGGGCGGCGGCGCGCAAATCCTCGATCCTGCCATTGGTGCACGAACCGATGAACACCTGGTCCACCGCCAGCCCGGCCAGCGGCTGACCCGGCTGCAAACCCATATAGGCGAGCTGGGCCGGATCGGCAGCGGCGGGCACAGTGCCGGTCACCGGGATCACCGCGTCAGGGCTGGTCCCCCAGGTCACCATCGGGGCGATGGCGGCCGCGTCGAGGGTAATCTCGCGGTCGAACAGCGCGCCCGCATCGCTGGGCAATGTGGACCATTGCGCCACCGGCAGCGGATCGGGCGCGCGGGCGCGCCCCGCCAGATAGGCAAAGGTCGTGGCATCGGGCGCGACCAGACCGATCCGCGCGCCCGCCTCGATGGTCATGTTGCACAGCGTCATCCGCGCCTCCATCGACATCGCCCGCACCGCCCCGCCCGCATATTCGATGGCATAGCCCACCGCGCCCGAGGCACCGATCTGGCCGATCAGGGTCAGGATCACATCCTTGGCGGTGACATCCGGCGAAAGCGCGCCTTCGATGGTCACCCGCATGGTCCTGGCCTTGCGCTGGCGCAGCACCTGCGCCGCCAGCACGCATTCGATCTCGCTGGTGCCGATGCCGAAAGCAAGCGCGCCGAATGCACCATGCGTCGCCGAATGGCTGTCTCCGCAGACCAGCGTGATGCCGGGCAGGGTAAAGCCCTGCTCAGGACCGATGACATGGACGATGCCCTGCCGCGGATCGTCCAGCGCCAGATATTCGATACCGCTGCGCGCGCAATTATCGGCCAGCAGCGCCACCTGCGCGCGCGCCTGCGGATCGGCGATTGTCGCGCGCGCGCGGGTCGGCACCGCATGATCGGCGACGGCCAGGTGCGCCGCCCGGCGATGCGGCGTCAAGCCCCGCGCGGCCAGACCGGCAAAGGCCTGCGGGCTGCTGACCTCATGGATCAGCATGCGGTCGATATAGATCAGCGCCTGCCCATCCGCCTCTTTGGCGACGACATGCGCGTCCCACAATTTGTCATACAGCGTTCTGGCCACGCCCGCGCCATCGGCGTGGGGGGCACGCAGGGCAATCCGACCCGGCTGCGGCACCCGAAATGCGGGTGAGGCGTGAATGCACGCTGTTGTCCGGGGTCCGAACGGAGGAAAGCACCGGGATGACATATACCACGCTTCGTTATGAAAAATCCGAGCGCATCGCGCTGGCCACGTTTTCCACGCCGGAGAACCTCAACGGCATCACCGAGGCCCGCCTCGACGAGATCGAAGCGGTGCTGACCGATTGCGAGACCGACGAGGGCATTGGCGCGCTGATCCTGACCGGCGAGGGCAAGGCGTTCTGCGTCGGGCTGGATCTCGATCTGCTCGCCCGCGCGTTCGGCGACCTCGATTATTTCGATACCGTGGTGGCACGGATGAACCGCATCATCACCCGGCTGGAGGATTTGCCGATCCCCACCATCGTCGCCAACAATGGCTTTACCCGCGCGGGCGGGTTTGAGATTTCGCTGGGTTGTGACTTTATGATCGTGGCCGACGAGGCCAAGATCGGCGATGTCCATACCGACGCCGGGGTGGTGCCGGCCTGCGTCACGCTGCGCCTGCGGCGGCGGGTCGGCGATCAGCGCGCCAAGGAGATCCTGTGGACCGCGCGCTGGTACAAGGGGCAGGAGGCGGTGGATGTCGGGCTGGCATTGAAATCGGTGCCGCTCGCCAATCTGGTCGAGGAGGCGCGCGCCTTTGCCCGCACATTGGTCGACAAGCCGCGCCCCGCGCTTGCCGCGCTCAAGGGCATTATGCGCGATGGCATGAACCTTGGCGTGGCGGAGGGTGCCGCGCTGGAGCTGGAGGTGTTCTCGCATTACAACCGCACCCAGCCGTATGGCCGCGAAGGCTATCAGGCCTTTCGCGAAAAGCGCCAGCCGGCGTGGAAGCTGAAACAGGGATGACCGTGCGATGAGGGTCTGGCTGCTGTCTATCCTGCTGGCGCTGGCGGCGGGGCTTGTGCCCGGCAAGGCCCATGCGCAGGCCGCTCCGGTCACCTTGGACGCCGCGCGCTGTGAGGCTTTGGCCGGCGGACGTTTCCAGAAGCTGGAGGGTGCAGCCACCTGGATCACCGCAGCCAGTTTTGTCGCCGCCACCCCGGCGCGTCAGGCCTATTGCGCGGTCACCGGCTATGTAAACCCGACCAATGTCTTCGGGATGTATCTGCCGGTGGACAGCTGGAACGGGCGCTATCTGGTGCGCGGCTGCGGGGGCAGTTGCGGCAATGCAGCGGTGGAGCTGGCCTGCGGCCTGCATCTGCGCGATGGCTATGCCTGCCTGATCACCGATATGGGCCACACCTCCAGCACCATCGACAACAATTGGGTGGCGGGGAACCTGCAGGGGCTGGTCGATTTCGCCTATCGCTCCACGCATGTCACCACGCTGGCCGGCAAGGCCATCGCCGCCGCCTTTTACGGCACGCCGGCACGCAAATCCTATTTCTTCGCCTGCTCCACCGGCGGGCGGCAAGGCATGATCGAGGCCGAGCGCTTTCCGGAGGATTTCGACGGCATCGTCGCCATCGCCCCGGCCAGCATGGGGCCTTTCGGACTGAAGCGCGCTGCCACCGTATCCGATGTCGATGCCTTCAACAGCCGGGCTGACGGCTCCCCCATCCTGCCGGGCCGCAAGGCGCTGTTGATCCACCGTGCGGTGGTGGCGGCCTGCGACATGAATGATGGCATCCGCGACGGGCTGATCGGCGATCCGCGGCGTTGCCGGTGGGAGCCCGAGGCGCTGGCCTGCAAGCCGGGCGCGAACCTGCGCGACTGCCTCTCGGCCGAACAGATCGCGGTGGTCCACAAGATGTACGGCTGGCGCGGCGCGATGAAGGGCTCCGAACTCAACTGGATCGGCAATTTCATCCGCTCGGCGCCGCTTCCCGGCGAAAGCTGGCAGCCATTGTTCGACCTGGGGGTCGGGCGCGGCGATCCCGACACGATTGAAAGCATGATCAACCCCAACAATCCCGACCTGCGCCCGTTCCGGGGCAATGGCGGCCGGTTGATCATGGCGCAGGGCTGGTCCGACTATTCGGTGATGCCGCTGCCAACGGTCGATTATTATGAGACGATGACCAAGACCATGGACGGGCCGGTCGCGACCCGCGCCTTTGCCCGGCTGTTCGCGATCCCCGGCATGGACCATTGCGCCGGCGGAGAGGGCGCGAGCGCGATCGACTATATGGGCGCGATCACCGCCTGGGTGGAGCATGGCACTGCGCCCGATGCCTTGCACGGCGTGCATGTGGTGCCGGGCGCGCCGCTCGATTATTTCGGGGTGGGGCTGCCGCATCTCGACGCCAAATACGTAGCATTTGCGCGTGATCATCCGGCGTGGCCCGCCGTCGGCGTTTACAGCCTGCACGATGCCCCTTCCCCCGCCGATCCCCGCCCGCTGGCGCTGCGGCTGGGCGAGGCGATTGTTCATGCACAGGCGATTGCGACCAGCGCCGGCTATCCGCGCCGCAGCGTGCTCAACATGGTCCAGCGCGCGATCTGGGACATGTTCTTCCGAGCCGATGCCGACAGCGCGGGGCAATTGGCGGCGCTGGATCAGGTCGCGGCAACCGACCTCAGCCCGGTCGCGCGCGAGGCGGTGGCGCGTATCCACGCCGAGCTGACTCTGGATTGAAGGACCGTATTTTGGCCGGCTATATCGATATCGTCTGCAACATCTATACCCCCGAGGCAGTGGCCAATGGCTGGACCGGGCTGGACGATAATTTCAAGCGGCAGGTGCGCATGCCCGAGGAGATGTTCGGCGGGGTCTCGACCGAGGATTACCTGCGCAAGATGGACCGCGCCGGGATCGAACGCTCGCTGCTGATCGCGGTGCGCGCCGGTGATCTCAATGTGCGCGGCTCCTGGGAGATTCCCTATGCGGCGATCCGCGACATTTGCGCAGGTCATCCAGACCGCTTCTCGGGGCTGGCCGGGATCGATCAGACGCGCGGGATGCAGGGCCTGCGCGATCTGACCCAGGCGGTGGAGGAATATGGCTTTGTCGGGGCGCATTGGTATCCGCACTGGTTCGCGTGCCCGCCCGACGCGCCGCAGATCTATCCCTATTACGCCAAATGCTGTGAGCTGGGCATCCCGATCATGATGCAGGTCGGGCAGAATCTGGTCTATTCCAAGGAGCGTCGGCTACCGTCGGTGGCGCGGCCTATCCTGCTCGATCAGGTGGCGATCGATTTTCCCGAACTGCCGATCATCGGCATCCACATCGGCGTGCCATGGACCGATGAAATGATCGCGATGTGCTGGAAACATGACAATGTCTATACCGCCGGCGATGCCTACGCGCCCAAGCACTGGCCGCCGCAATATGTCCGCTATGCCGACAGCTATGGTAGCCACAAAGTATTGTTCGGCACCGATTGGCCGGTGATCGATCCCGAGCGGGCAGTCACCGAGGTTGCGGCGCTGGGCCTGCGCCCCGCCAGCCACGCCAAGATGATGCGCGACAATGCGCTGCGGGTGTTCGCGAAGCTGCCGCGTTGAGCGTACTGCCGCCCACGTTTCGCGCGCTGACGCTGGCCGGGGCGATCCGGGCGGCGGCGGGACGCGAACCGGGCAAGATCGCGGTGATCGAAGGCACGCGGCGGCACAGCTTTGCCGAACTGTCGCAGCGGATCGACGCCTTGCGCGATGCCGCCATCACCCGGCTGGGCGTGGCGCAGGGCGATAATGTCGCAATCATCGCGCGCAATTGCATGGAATTTATCGAGGTGGTGGCGGCCCTCCCCGATGCCGGCGCCGCGGTCGCCACCGTCAACCCGCGCCTCGCCCCGGCCGAGATTGCCGCGACGGTGGCGGATGCCGGTGCGCAGCTGGCCTTTGTCGATGCAGGGTCGATGGCCGCCGCGCGCGCCGCCACGATGCCCGGGGTGCGGCTGATCGAAATCGGCGCCGAATATGAGGCGCTGATCGCCGATCCGGGCGTGCCCGCCGCACTGCCCGATATTGCCGAGTGGGACGCATGGACCATCCCCTATACGTCGGGCACCACCGGAAAGCCCAAGGGCGTGGTGCTGTCGCATCGCGCGCGGATGGTGCTGGGGATGATTTGCGCGTCGGAATTCGGCTGCTTTGGCGCCGATGACCGCTTTCTGGCGATGACCCCGATGAACCACGGCGGCGGGCTGGGCTTTCCGGTGTCGATCCTTTCGCTCGGCGGGTCGATCGAGATCCTCGACCGCTTCGATCCCGAGGTCACGCTGGAGCGGCTGAAATTCGGCGGGATCACCGGGCTGTTCATGGTGCCGACGCATTTCCAGATGATCTTTGCCCTGCCCGAGGCGGTGCTGGCCAAATACCGCCATCCGCCGATCCGCGCGATTCTGGCCAATGCCGCGCCGCTGCCACAGGCGTTGAAGCCGCAGATTCTCGACTATTTCGGCAACAATGTGCTCAACGAATTATACGCCGCGACCGAGACGGGCCTGGTCTGCAACCTGCGCCCCGAGCACCAATTGGCCAAGGCAAGCTGTGTCGGCACCACCTTCGCGCATGTTATGGCCGAGGTGCGGCGGGCCGACGGCAGCATCTGCGCGGCCGATGAGGTGGGCGAATTGTGGGCACGCTCCCCAGTGTTGTTCAACGGCTACTGGAACCGGCCCGATGAGACCGCGAAGGCGGTGAAAGACGGCTGGGTCTCGGTGGGCGACATGGCGCGGCGCGATGCCGACGGGTTCCTCTATATCGTCGACCGGCTGAAGGACATGGTGATCTCGGGCGGGGTCAACATCTATCCGCGCGAGATCGAGGAAGTGCTGTTTCAGCACCCCGCCATCGCCGATGTCGCGGTGATCGGCGTGCCGGACCCGGTGTGGGGCGAGCGGCTGAAGGCCTTTGCGGTGCTGCGCGAACCTTTGGATGCCAGCGCGATGGCGGCGTTTTGTGCCGGGCGCATCGCGGCGTATAAAATCCCGCGCGAGATCGAGGCGGTCGCGGCCTTGCCGCGCAATGCCAATGGCAAGGTGCTCAAGACGCTGCTGCGCGCGGCCCCCGGATGAAGGAACCCGCGATGCCGCCCGAAGCCACCGCCACCCCGCCGCCCGCCGGACGTTACGGCATCTATGTCGTCGGCGTGCTGATCCTGGCCTATACATTTGCCTATGTGGATCGCACCATCCTGACGCTGATGGTCGGGCCGATCCGCAAGACGCTCGGCATTTCGGATATACAGCTCAGCCTGTTGCACGGCTTGGCGTTTGCGGTGTTCTATACGCTGCTGGGCATTCCGATCGGCCAACTGGTGGATCGGCGGCGGCGCACCGGCATCATCGCGGGCGGGATGTTCGTGTGGTCGCTGATGACCGCGCTATGCGGGCTGGCGCGCAGTTTTGGCCAGATGTTCGCGGCGCGGATCGGCGTGGGGGTGGGCGAGGCAGCGCTGTCCCCCGCTGCCTATTCGCTGCTGGCGGATTGGTTCGAGGGCAAGGATCTGGTCCGCGCGCTCAGCTTTTACCAATGCGCGATCTACATCGGCGGCGGCATTGCGACGATGACCGGCGGCGCGTTGATCGCGCTGGTGCCGGCGCTGCCCAATGGACCGCTGGGGCCGATGGCGCCGTGGCAGGTGGTGTTCGCGATCGTGGGCCTGCCCGGGGTGCTGATTGCGGCGCTGATCCTCACGCTGCGCGAACCACCCCGGCGCGGAGTCACGGCGGGCGATATGCCGGGATTTCGCGATGTGCTGCGCCACATGGCGGCGAACCGGGGGGCTTATGGCGGGCTGATCCTGGGGCTTTGTTTTGCCAGCCTGATGTGGAACGGGGTGACGGCGTGGATTCCCACCCATTTCATCCGCCATTTCGGGTGGAGCGCGCCGCAGGTCGGGCTGCGTTACGGCGCGGTGCTGCTGGTGTGCGGCACCGGCGGTATCCTGAGCGGCGGATGGCTGGCCGGGCGGCTGCGCAGTCGCGGGGCGAGCGATGCCAATCTGCTGATCGGGATAGTTTCGGCGCTGGCGGCTTTGCCATTTGGCCTGGCAGCGCCGCAGGTGGACAGCGCGGCGTGGTCGCTGGCACTGTTCGGGGGATTCCTGTTTGCCGGGGCTATGCCCTATGGCGCGGCGGCAGCGGCGTTTCAGGAAATCACCCCCAACCGGATGCGCGGGCAGGTTTCGGCGATCTATCTGTTCTGGCTCAATCTGGCCGGGCTGGGCCTTGGCCCGACCTTTGTGGCGACGATGGCGCATCGCCTGTTCGGCGGCGATCAGGGGATCGGCGCGGGCATTGCCGCCGATGTCGCGCTGGCCGCACCGCTCAGCCTGCTGGTATTCACGCTGACCCGCGCGCCCTATCGCCGGGCGTTGGCGCGCCGCCTAGCACTGGTCGTCTAGAACTGGCCGCCTAGAACTGGGCCCTCTAAAACTGGTCGTCGGCGATGGCGATATGCACGGTGCTGGCGGCGATGACCGGCATCAGCCACGGCGTCACCAGCGGCAATTCGCTCTCATAGAAATAGCGGCAGGCGGCCAATTTTCCGGCGGCGAAATCGCGATCCTCCGCGCCCAGACGCGCCGCCGCCAAGCCCTGATCCAGCCACAGCCACGCCATCACGACATGCCCGAAAGCGTCGAGGAACGCGGTGGCATTGTCCAGCGCCGCCGCCCCGCCGATGTCCCGCAAGCGCGCCGCCGCCGCCACGATCTGGCCCCAGGCATTGTCGAGCAGCGAGGCCAGCGGGCTCAGGATGGTCTCGCCCCGCGCGGCCGCGCTGGTCGCCGCGATGCGCAGCCCCAGCACAGCCATCGCCGCGTCGCCTTCGCGCAGCAGCTTGCGCCCGACCAGGTCGATGCCCTGAATCCCGGTGGTGCCCTCGTGGATCGGGTTGAGCCGGTTGTCGCGGTACAATTGCTCGACGTCGAAATCGCGGGTGTAGCCATAGCCGCCATGGATCTGGATCGCGATGTCATTGGCCTTCAGCCCATAGATCGAGGGCCAGGTCTTGGCGACCGGGGTCAGCAGGCCAAGCAGCAGCTCCGCCTCGCCCTGCGCCGCATCGCTCAGCGCGGCGCAATAGAGGCATAGCGCCAGCGCCCCCTCGACATAGGCCTTTTGCTGAAGCAGCATCCGCCGCACATCGGCATGGGCGATGATCGCCACCGGCGGCCCGTCGCGCGACCCCGTGGCGCGCCCCTGCAACCGCTCACGCGCATAGGCAAGCGCATGGCGATAGCCGCGATAGCCCACCGCCGCCGCGCCGATGCCGACCCCGATCCGCGCCTCATTCATCATCACGAACATCTGGCGCAGGCCCTGCCCCGGCTCCCCCACCAGCCAGCCCAGCGCGCCGCCGCCCTCGCCGAAATTGAGCAGGCAATTGGCCGTGCCGCGATAGCCCATCTTGTGGTTGAGCCCGGCCACGGTCACATCATTGCGCGCGCCGCCCTCCAACAGCTTGGGCACGATGAACAGGGAAAGTCCCCCGGTGCCCGCCGGCAATTTGCCATCCGCCCCAGCGACCTTGGCCAGCACCAGATGGACGATATTGGCCGAAATGTCCTGATCCCCGCCCGAAATCCACATCTTGTTGCCGGTCAGGCGATAGCGCGCACCCCATGCGTCGACGCCATCGGCTACCGCGCTGGTGCGGATTTCGGACAAGGCCGACCCCGCCTGCGGTTCGGACAGGCACATCGTGCCGAACCATTCGCCCGCGATCTGGGGCCGGGCGAAGCGGGCGATCTGGGCCGGGCTGCCGAAGGTGGCGATCAGCCTTGCGTTGGCCACGGTCAGCATCGGATAGGCGGCGGCGGCGACATTGGCGGCGGCGAAATCGGCAAATACCGCCGAACACACCACATAGGGCAGGCTCATGCCGCCCAATTCCTCGGCAAAACCGGCGGAGAATAGCCCGGCCTCGGCATAATGGCGCATGGCGGTGCCAATCGCGGGCAGCACATGCACCCCGTCCGCCTCCAGCCGGGGCTCGGCAATGTCGGCGGCTTTGTAATGCGGCAGGAAGTATTTGACCGCCAGTTGCTCGCCCAGATCGAGCACGGCATCCACGGTCTCGCGCCCCGCCTCGGCAAAGCGCGGCTGCGCGGTCAGGTGTTCGATCCGCAGCCAGTCGTGCAGCAGGAAATCGAGGTCGCGGCGGGGGATGAGCGGGTCAGTCACAGGCTCAGATTACGCTCGCGCCGCCATCGATGGCCAGCACCTGCCCGGTGATATGCCCGCCGGCGTCCGATACCAGCAACAGCGCCGGCCCCATCAGGTCGTCAGCCCCGCCCAATTTGCCCAGCGGCGTGACCGCCAGCAGGTCGGCGCCATGCTGCTCCATCGTCAACCTCGTCATTTTCGAGGGAAAGAAGCCCGGCGCCAAGGCATTGACCCGGATGCCTTTGGGCCCCCATTCCGCCGCCAGCGCCCGCGTCAGATTGATCACCGCACCCTTGGCGGTGTTATAGCCGATGGTGCCGATGCGGTCGGGATGGTGGCCCATCAGCCCCTCGATCGAGGCGATGTTGAGCACCGCGCCCTTACGCTGCGGCAGAAACGCCAGGCGCGCCACCGCCTGGGTCAGCAGAAACAGGCCGGTGACATTGAGGTCCATGATTTTTTGCCACCCGGCCAGCGGATAATCCTGGGCGGGCGCGCCCCAAGTGGTGCCGGCGTTGTTGATCAGGATGTCGATGCGGCTGAACTTTGCCAGAATGGCGGCGGCCAGCGGTTCGGCGGCATCGGCGCGGGCAATGTCGGCGGGAAATCCCTGCGCGGTGATGCCCTCTGCGGCCAGCTCGGCAGTGGCGGCGGCAAGCTCCTGCGCGTCGCGGGCGACCAGCGCGATGGCCGCGCCATATTCGCCCAGCCCGCGCGCCACCTGAAGCCCCAGCCCCCGCGATCCGCCGGTGATCACGGCCACCCGTCCGGTCAGGTCAAACAGGCCGGCCAATCGCTGCGCCATAATGGATTACGCTTCCCTCGCTCCGGCTTCGACGCCTTGTCACGGGTGATAGAACCGGCCGGCGTGGCTGGCAAATGCCGGCGCTGCATGGCACGCGGCAAATTGCGCATAGGAGCTTGTCCAGGGGCTTGCCGGGTCATGTGTCCGCGCCGCAGGTGCCGTATCGCCAAACGCCCCGGGGGACAGCCGTCCGCCACCTTTCGGCTTGCGCATGGCGATGGCTTCCCACAATCATAGGCCGGGGCAGAGCGCCACCGTTTTCTCCGCCTCCCGCGCATCGACGGTGACGGAAAGGGATTTCGCATGATCCTTCACGATTTCGCATTTTCCTCGGCCAGTTACCGGGTCCGCATCGTGCTGAACCTCAAGGGCGTGGCCTATGAGACACGCAGCCATGCCCTGCGCGCCGGCGAGCAGCGCGCGCCATCATATCTGGCGGTCAATCCGGCGGGGCTGGTCCCGGCGCTGGAGGTTGGCGACCTGCGGCTGGGCCAAAGTCTGGCGATCATCGAATATCTCGATGCGCTCCACCCCCAGCCGCGCATGATCCCAACCGATCCCGTCCTGCGGGCGCGGGCGATGGAGATGGCGCTGAGCATTGCCTGCGACATCCATCCGCTGAACAATCTGCGCGTGCTGCAATATCTGGAACACGAGATCGGGCAGGACCGGGCCGCCATCGAGGACTGGTATCACCACTGGATCGTGCAGGGGTTCACCGCGCTCGAAACGCTGTTGCCCGATACGGATTTTGCCGGGGGCGATGCGCCGAACATCGTTGATGCCTGTCTGGTGCCGCAGGTGTATAATGCGCGGCGTTTCAAGGTCGATCTGGCGCCGTTTGCGAAGCTGACCGCGATGGCCGACCGCGCGGCGGCCTTGCCAGCTTTCGTAGCAGCGGCACCGCCGGCGCCGGTTCAGGCATTGTCAGACCAACGGGGTAGGCCGGTGACGGTGCCCGTATGATCGTGCTAGCGCGCACGGATGAACCGCAAATCCCGAGCGTTACCGCCAAGCCCATTCCGCCGGTTCAACTCGTCGCCGGAGGTGATCCGGCTGGTGGTCCTGATGTACGTCCGTTTTCCGCTGTCGCTGCGGAATGTCGAGGACCTGCTCTTCGAACGCGGCATCGACCTTTGTCACGAGACCGTCCGCTTCTGGTGGAACCGCTTTGGTCCGATGTTCGCCGGAGACATCCGCCGCCAGCGGGTAAGCCGCATGCGCGCCTTCACCCATTGGAAATGGCATCTCGACGAGGTGTTCGTGAAGATCAACGGTGAGCGGCATTATCTGTGGCGCGTGGTGGATCACGAAGGCGAGATCCTCGAGAGCTTCGTCACCAAGAAACGCGACAAAGCCGCAGCTCTGGCCTTCATGAAGAAGGCGCTGAAGCGACACGGCCGGCCCGAGAAGATCGTGACAGATGGGCTGCGATCTTACCCTGCGGCAATGCGCATGCTGGGCAATCTCGATCGCCGCGAGATAGGCCGGTGGCTCAACAACCGGGTGGAGAACAGTCACCTGCCCTTCCGACGACGAGAGCGGGCAATGACCCGCTTCCGGCGCATGAAGACACTACAGAAGTTCGCCTCCGTCCACGGCTCCATCAGCAACCACTTCAATCTCGAACGCCACCTCGTCGACCGTCAGACCTACAAGCAACGACGCTCCGCTGCCCTGGCGGAGTGGCAGGTCATCGCGAGCTGAGCAGTCGCGCTCAAAGCCCAAGCCGCATCCTGTGGAGACGAGTTCGCGTTAGACATGATGGTGTGGACGGCGCTCTGTTTGGCGGTTGATTCGGGAGAATCCGCTGCCAGTCTGGGATCGTTGTCGAAGCGATCAGCACAGGAGCGCCGTCCATGGGTAAATTACCAATCGACTTGTCGTCTGTCACTACGGTTGGCCTCGACCTGGCCAAGCATGTGTTCTTTGTCCACGCCGTTGATGGCCATGGCCAGGTGGTCATTGCCAGGGAGGTTCGGCGCCGCGATCTTCTCTCCTTCTTCGCCTCGCTGCCAGCGTGTCTGGTCGGCGTGGAAGCTTGCAGCTCGGCGCACCACTGGGGCCGCGAACTCATGGCGTTGGGACACGATGTCCGCCTGATGCCGGCGGCCTATGTAAAACCCTATGTCAAGCGCCAGAAGAACGATGCGGCGGATGCGGCGGCAATTTGCGAGGCGGTGACGCGCCCCTCGATGCGGTTCGTCAAGGTGCGGTCCATCGACAACCAGGCGGTGCTGATGCACCACAAGGTTCGGGAGATGTTGGTGCGGCAGCGTACCCAGATCATGAATGGTTTGCGTGGGCATCTTGCCGAAATCGGAATTATCGCAGCACAAAGCCCGGTACATGCCCGCGCGCTTGCCGACCTTTTGCGCAAAGAGGATGCCTCCATTCCAGAGGTCGTGACCACGGCACTATCGCCGCTGGTCACACAGCTCGAGCATCTCGATGCCGAGATCAAGGCGTCCGATGCCGCGATCGCCAAGCTGGCCAAAAGCGATCCGGTTGCGAGCGCGCTGATGTCGATCCCGGGCATCGGTCCCGTCACGGCCTCGGCACTCGTCGCCAGCGTGAGCGATCTATCCAGCTTCTCGGGGCCACGGCAGTTTGCCGCTTTCCTGGGCCTGGTGCCGCGGCAGAACTCGTCGGGCGGCAAGCCCCGGCTCGGGCGTATCTCGAAGATGGGCAATGCCTATCTGAGAAAGCTGCTGGTGGTGGGCGCGCATGCGGTGCTCTACCATCGCGCCGGGCATACGGACCCCCTGCGCAGCTGGGCGCAAAAGCTGATGGAAACCAAGCCCTTCAAGCTGGTCGCGGTAGCCACCGCCAACAAGCTTGCTCGCATCGCCTTCGCGGTGATGACGACAGGCACATCCTATCGCGCTGCCAAGGCCTGAACGTCCTACAGGCCCTAGCATAGCGCTCCATAATCTCGGGTGACCATGAGATGATGCGACACAACCGGACATAATCTGCCAAGCCCGAGGTGCTGTCTGCGCAGCAAAGCGCGGTGGTCTGATAGGGGCAAGCAGATCAGCGGACAAACATCAGGGCCAGTGGATAAACCCCACAATCAAAGGCCGGAGACATGACCGCACCCCCGACCGTCCCAAATCCCAAAATCACCCTTGATCGCAGGGCGCCGTCCAGACATGACAGCACCGGTTAGGGCCTTGGCGAGGGGTAGAGACCCTTGCCTTGGCCCGCTTTATATGGCAGACATAAATTATGCCGTCAATAGATGTCTCACAGAAAAAGCGTGGTAGGCCGGCAACCGGGCACAGCCCCCGCATAGGGGTGCGCCTCAGCGATGAAGCAATCTCAGCAATCGACCGATTCGCTGCCAAAGAAAGAAAGACCCGCTCCGACGCTTTGCGGGTATTGATTGAGCATGCTCTTTCGGCGTTAGAGGCTTAGTCACCGCAACGACTGGCTTCGGCGAACGAACCGCGTAGGACGCCATGGCAATCGGCCCTTTGGCTGTCTCGGCCCGCAGGACAACACCTGTCGGACCCGACCATTTCTTGAGCGCCAGAATTTGGGCCGTAGCTCCCAATCCGTTGCGGTGGATGGCGTTACCCAACCAATTGTTCATCGGGAGATAGCCGATGGTCTCACCGCGCCGCGTCTTTACCATGATCGCGAGAGGGTCGTGCGGATTGTTCGCTTCGTGGAAGAGAAATACTCGCTCAAGGTCACGGCAACGCCCGATTTCCGCTTGGTATTGGCTAACGCCTGCCAACAAAATCGGATAGTTTTTCTCGACCATCGCCACCCCCTAAGCATCTTATGGCGGCAGCATCATGGTTTAACGCGACAGAGTCCAGCCACTCCGAATCGACCGACACCTCGGTAGCGCCCCGCACCATACCTTGCCTGCAACGCCGCCCCATCCCCGACGCGGATGATGTACCCCCCTTAAATACGCATTTATTTGCGCCATAAACCTTGACGATGCCTCTTTTCGTGTGTATCTATTTGCGTATGGAGCGAGATAGCAAACGGATCGTAAAGCGCCTCAATGCAGAGGGCTGGGAATTGATCGCGGTTGCTGGATCGCACCATAAGTTTCGCAAGGGTAGCGTCACTGTGATCGTGCCGCACCCAAAGAAGGATTTACCCACGGGCACCGCTCGCAACATCGCGCAAATGGCCGGATGGATTTAAGGAGAATCGTCGTGAAATATTTCTATGCCGTCGTTCATAAGGACGTAGACAGCGCCTTTGGTGTGACATTTCCCGATCTGCCAGGATGCTTTTCGGCGGCGGATGATATTCAGGGGGTGATGGCCAACGCGTGCGACGCGTTGGCGTTGTGGTTTCAGGATGCCGCCGATGTGACGCCCATGTCCCTCGAACAGGCGCGCAATGTGGTTGCTGATGATCTGGCCGATGGGGCGTTTCTGATCGCAGTGCCCCGCATCAAAAACGACAATCGATCGACCCGCCTAAATATCTCGATGGACGCTGGCATGGCCGAAGCCATCGACAAAGCTGCGACTGAGCGAAGCCTTACTCGTAGCGCGTTCATTGCCCAAGCGGCCCGGAACGAAATCGAAAGGCGTCATTAGGACCAGACCTTCACTCGCGACGATCGATGTGTCCCGCATCTCCCTAAATCCCCTTCTTCGGCGGCACATAAGCGGGCAATTCCTCGCCGCTCCCGCCCAGCATCCAGCCGCCGGACTTGGGGAGTTGGCATGGGGCCGCCCGCGTCGCGTCGTTACTCGCATCGTGCAGCAATCGACGCTTTGCCGCAACTAGGCTGGCAGGGAGGCGCGGTCATTCACCAACGTTCGCTACCAGCCACCCGCGACCGCCAGCCTATCGTGGGCTTAGTCGTGGGCAATGCCCGAAGTTCGCAGTTTTATTGTGTAATTTCAAAGGGTGGTGGCGGTGCTGTCAGTCTAATGCGAACCCGTCTCCACACGATGCGGCTTGGGTTTTGAGCACGACTGCTCAGCTCACGATTACCTGCCACTCCGCCAGGGCAGCGGAGCGTCGTTGCTTGTAGGTCTGACGGTTGACGAGGTGGCGTTCAAGATTGAAGTGGTTGCTGATGGAGCCGTGGACGGAGGCGAACTTCTGTAGCGTGTTCATTCGACGGAATCGCAACATTGCCCGCTCGCGTCGTCGGAAGGGCAGATGGCTGTTCTCCACCCGGTTGTTGAGCCACCGGCCTATCTCACGGCGATCGAGATTGCCGAGCTTGCGCATCGCCGCGGGATAGGACCGCAGTCCGTCGGTAACGATGACCTCAGGCGGACCGTGCCGCTTCAGCGCCTTCTTCATGAAGGTCAGAGCCGCGGCTTTGTCCCGTTTCTTTGTCACGAAGCTCTCGAGGATCTCGCCTTCGTGATCCACCGCGCGCCACAAATAATGCCGCTC
>JANXUK010000051.1 GCA_025356275.1 Sphingomonadales bacterium
CTTCGGGCTGTCTCGCCGCCGGGCAGGGTGTCGGCTACAAGCATCAATGTCCACTGTCACCCGGCTTTTTGCACTGCGCGCTCGGGCCACATTGCGATGGCTTCAGCCGTGGCTGGCGAACCTACCGGCATCAGCCGGTAGTCGTTCAGTTGTCATTTGCATCCCCTGGCGGCCCGGATGGGTTTGCAAACGTTAAAATCGTAAAATCCACCAGATTCATAGATTGCTAGGCCGCGTGGACAAATTCGAAAGCCCGCTTACGCCCCTTAGGAGACGTTGGTCTGAACCCAATCGGGCGGTAGTTGGTGCCAAGGGGCGTCCGGAAACCGCCGAGAATATTCCTCTTTGACTTGGCGCTCCCGCCACACGGGGCCGCCGATGTGCCAGAGAGCCTCTTCCTGCCCAAAATCAGCGGTAAGCCTTGGCGGTATATGCTGCTCGGCATCCCAGCTTGCTATAATTTCCATATCTTGGATGGCTGGGTCTTCAACCCGAGTGTCGTAGTCCGCATCACCATCTGACACGCCTACGACCAGCGTTCCTACCGGCCATTGAACCATCGGCCACGGCTTGGCGAGGGAGCTATTCAATTCAAATCGGCCGAGTTTAGACCAAGTTCCCGAACGCAATGCTCGTGTGATAGACGGATAACCAACACCTATGACGGCCATCACTGGCATCGAAAGGATTTCCGCTGACGAAGCAATGTAGCGATCGCGGCGACGGAAGAAGCCAACGCGCTTATCCGGGGTAACTTGCCCATAATAAATCCACTGGGCCTCACCCGAAACAGCATAGACCGTTCCCGATTTTAGATCGGCGCGCGAAGATGGCTTGCTCTCGAACATACCTGTTGGGTGAGGCAATCATCGCGTTGATGTCAACGTCCGCTTTCCACCAATCTTGGTCGTTCCGCCACGCGCTGAATTTGCCCACGCTGCCTAGTGGTCCGAAGAGATTCTGACATTTGTGCGCGCCCCGTCCGATAGGGGGTCAACTGTCAGGATCGGACCACTAGCGCGCGCCGCTTGATCAGGGCGGCCGGATTGCCCGAATAGACCCCATCGGCTTCGGCCGCGACAAATAGCGCACCGCGTGCCCCAATACGGCCCGATCCCCCATCACCACCCCCGGCCCGACGAAAGCCTCGGCCGCGACCCAGCACCGCTCGCCGATGGTGATCGGGCGCAATTCAAGCTGAAAATGCGGGTCGTTGATGTCATGCGTGCTGGCGCAGAGATGCGCGCGCTGCGAAATGACGCTGAACGCGCCGATGGCAATCGCGCCCTGATTGTAGATCCGCGCGCCGGGGCCGATCAGCACATGTTCGCCAAGGCTGAGATTGCCCGGCAACCAGATATTTGTGCTGCCATAGACCCGCGCGCCCGTACCCACCTGCGCCCCGAACAATCGCAGCACCAGCCGCCGCCAGCCGAACAGCGGCGGCGGGGTAAACCGCGCCAGCACCAGCCAGCTCAGCATCCAGACCACGCGCAGCGCCTTGTTCCCCATGCTGAACGATGCGCCGCCGGTCATCGGCTGGGTCTTGCTGGCATCAAGCGGCATCGGTACCCCCGCGCCCATCCGCCATCGCCGAGGCATAGACCCCGGCCCAGTGTGCAGCGACGGCCTCACGCGAAAACGGCCCCCGCGCCAAACCCAGCGCTGCCTGCGACATCGCCCGCCACGCCGCATCGTCCTTCGCCAGCGCCTCGGTCAGTGTCTGCGCAATCTGCGCCGGCTCCGCTCCGCATTCGAGCGACGCGCCCTCGGCAAATCCCGCTGGCAGGTTGCAGGCCGCAGTCATGATGTTGGGGGTACCCTGCGCCCAGCCCTCCAGCACCGCCATCGGCAACCCTTCGCTGTGCGAAGGCAGCACGATGAACCGCGCGCCCGCAATCAACTCCGCCTTGGCCTCGCCATAGATCGGGCCGATAAAGCTGACCTGCGGGCCCGCCGCCGCAACCGCCTGGGTCAGTTCGGCGACCGAGGCCGGATCGCCCCATCCCGCCATGATCAGCCGAGCGTCATCGGGCAGCTGCGCCATTTGCCAACCCTGTACCAGCGCATGCAGGTTCTTTATCGGGTGAACCCGGCCGATATAGACGATATTCCGGCCCGGGATGGCGCGATGCCCGGTCATCGCCACAGGTCCGGGATTGGGAATGGTGATGCAGCCGCTGCGCCCGGTCTCCCGCGCGATATCGGCGGCCTCCCGGGCGGTCAGCGCGTGAACCAGATGCGCCGCCCGCACGCTGGTCCGTTCGTAACCGTGCCATGCCAGCCGCTTCTTCGCCTTGCCCCGCGCCATGATCCATTCGGAAAACATCGCGTGCGGCGAAATCAGATAGGGCCGCCTGGTCCGCCGCGCCCACAGCGTGCCGGCGCGCGAGGGATACATCCAGATGCCGTGGATATGCAACAGGTCGAGCTCGGCATCCAGCAACCCCTGCACCATTTGCGGCGCATAGCCGATTTGGCGCGGCCCGATGATCGGGAAGGCGCGGGCGGTGGTCTCCCCCAACCGGGCGGCATCCTCTGCGAAATGCGCATCGTCGAGCGCGAAGATGATCGCCTCGCCGCCGTGCTGGCGGATCATCGAGGCTTGCGCCACAACTGCCTCGAACACGCCGCCGCCCAACCGGGACGCGGCAAAGGTCAGCAGGCCGATCCTGCGGCCTGATAATTCCCCCCGGGCGGCAGCCGTCATTGCGGGTTCGACTTTGCCTGCTTAAGCGCTTGCCAGCGCCGGAGGACCGCTGGCGGCACGCGCTGCGCATCGGCTGCCATGCCGCGGGTGTCGGCCCTTGAGGGGGCGGGGGGTTGGTCATGGGGGTCAACTACAGACTGCGACAACAGGCCGCGCGACCCCAGCAGCAGGCCAGTGCCGATACCATACCACAGCGAGGCACCACGAATATCGAAGGTGCTGCTTAGAAAATCGGTCGTAATAAAGCCGATGACGATGGTTGCGCCCCACGCGGCCAGAAACAGTTCGTCACGGTCCTCCTGTCGCTTGAAAGACAGGCGAACCAGCACTAATAGCGCCAAAAATGCCTGCTGGAACTGAACGAACAGCAAGGGCCCCGCGCCAAGGACGCCGGCGTCGAACACTTCGCTGACATGCTGTTCGTGGCCGAACCCGATGTCATAGTTTTCACCGCCGCCGGCCTCGCGGGGAATAATGTAATACATCTTGCCGGCCAGACCATTGCCAAACAAAAAGCGGGCCGGACCATCGACGATGGCGCCAAGCATGTAATCCGTCTCGGACGTCCGGGTTGACCAGGTGATATCGCCGCCCTGGCTATCGCGTGAATTGAGAAAGTGGTCGATCCATCGGTCGGTAAGCTGTGAGCTGGCGCCGGCATAGGCACCCGCCACCATAGCCAGGAATACGGCGATCATGATGAACCGGAAGGTCAGCACCCGCCTTAGTGACATCACGATCGGTGCCGTTTCGGCCAGGATGACCAGGAAATAGGTCCGCGTAATCGAGATGAACACCAGCATCAGCGTCACAATCAATGTAGCGGTCTCGACAAGGCGGAGCCGGAACAGCGCGGCACAGGCCAGATACCCGAGCGCGGCGATGGTCGAACCCCCGATGATTTCGAAGCGCACCGTCGAAAGATCGATCCCCCCCTTGCCGAGCAGAACGATAAAAAAGGTCGAGACGGCAAATCCCAGGCACAACCCGGCCAGCGTCTTGCGTATCTTGTGAATTTCGCATTGCGCCAGTAGGCGAGCGGTCACAACAGTAGCGGAACCATACAGAAACACCGACAAGCCCTGGCGCAGCAGGATGTAGAAATCCTGCCCCTGTGCGATTCCCGATAATATCGCCACCAACAGATACAGCATGAGCGATGCGCCAAAAACGCCCAGACCGGGGGTAGGTCGTTTTGTCTGCTCGGTGATCAGGTACATGATCAATCCCAGCAGGTAGACCGCAAGAAAAACCAGTTGATAGCTTAGGCCCGCGCCGGAGGCGTCCGCCTGGAAATCGAACATCCACGCGCCAACCATCACCGTGAAGCACAGCAGGGGCGTGGAGCGGGCTTCGTATAGCCCCCCCTGTCTCAGGCCAACCACAGACGTTTGCTCTTGCACCCAGCTTCCTCGGTTTTCATGCTGAGGATCGTACCGACGCATGACGCCCGCTCCCTCCGGCTGAATCTACCATCACTGGCCGAATCTAAGCAACCCGAATTGCTGACAGCCGGGTTCACCGCTGTGCCGCGATGTCTCATTCTGGCGCGCTTGGGCAACCGGCAGCCGGGGCGGATGCGCCCCCGGCTACAACCATCACATCGACCCCGCGCCGACCAGCACATATTGCCCGCCCAGATAGCGCCACCGCTGCCAGCCATTGCTGCCGGAGGGAGTGGTATAATTGACGCCCGACAGCGGATCATAGCCTTGCAGTGTGAAGGCCCCCGGCGTGGCGGCATTGCGCACGATGTCGAATTCCTGCCCGATATACATGCCGGTCGCGGGCAGGGAGCAGCGGCGGTTGGCGGTCAGCGTGGCATTGAACAATTGCACGCGCCCCGATGTCGCGGTCATCGTCACCGCAACGTCCGCCCGTGTATCCACCTTGTCGAACACCTTGGCTTGGGCATTGACGCGGGTGGGGTTGGCGATGCCGACATAGGTCAGGCTGTTGTCGGTCGCGGTGCCAGTGCAGGCCACCTTGTCGACGAACGTGACCTCGCCGCCGCAATAATACGCGGTCAGCCCGCCGCTGGTGATCGCAGAGCCCGCGTTGAGCCCCACGATGGTGAAGCGCGAAAAGGCATCACCCAGCAACCCGACAGCATAGGCCCCGGTGCCCAGCACGCCGATGATCCCGCAATTGACGAATGTCACCGTCACCTGGTTAAACCGCCAGATATAATTGCTGGTGGTCACCGTGCCCGCGTTGAAATTCTCCGACCGGCAATTGTCGATCACCACGCCGTTGCAGCTGGTGATATTCAGCACCGAGATCGGCGCGGTGCCATTCAGGAACTCCAGATCGCGCAGCGCCAGCGTGTCGGAATAGGCAATCTGGACCAGCGCTTCGCTGGCGCTGGCGGCGTCGAACATACAGTCGGTGACGGTGATGCGCGGGCAACCGACGGCGGGGCTGGGGATCAGGAAGATGCTCGCCCCGGTCATGTTGCTGTGGAACGTGCATTTGTCGATGTTGCAGCCCCAGATGGGCACGCTGGCGGTCGCCTGCGTGCCCATGATGCCGCGAAAGCCGTTGGTAAAGTCGCAACGCCGCACCTGCCAGTGATAGATGGTGTCGCCGGCGGTCGGCGGGTTGAAATAGATCGCGATGGCTTGGGTGTTGGTGGCCGGCTGCGGCGTGGCCCAAGTGAAGCCCAGCTCCTCGATGACAAAGCCCCACGTCCCGCCGCCGACCAGCTTGAGGATTGGGGTGTTGGCGGTCGCCTGGCTGATCACGGCGCGCCCGCGTCCCGCGCCATGGAACGCCCAATTGCACGAGAACGGAATGCTCAGCGCGGCGGTGATCTTGTAGGTGCCGGCGGGCCACTGCAATTGCCCGCCATAGGTCGTGCAAGCCGCGTTGATCGCCGCCTGCAACGCGGCGGTGTCGTCGGTGGTGCCGTCGCCCTTGGCGCCATAGTCGCGGACGCTCATCGCTTCCTGCAATTTGCGGCCCATCGTGCCGGGCGCATAACCCACCACATTCGAAAAGGTGCTGCTGGCCGCGCCAGTCGTGGCCTGCGCGGCGATCGCGCGGGCAAGAAAATCAATGCTCATCGATGGATTCCTTTGAGGGGCTCAGGCCTTGGGGACTCAGGCGTTTACTGGGCGAGTCGATAGGTCGCCGCGCCCGCGCTCAGCGCGAACTGCACATAATAGGTCTCGGCTGCATCGGAGGGATTGGCGGCCGGCTCGTTGCAATTGGCGGTGAAATTGCCCCAGGCGATGCCGCCGACGGTCAGCGGCAGCCGGGTAACGCCGCCATCGGTTGAACGCAGCAACTGCGCATTGCCCGACCAGCTGCCCGAGAGGGTCAGCCAGATCGGGCGGTTGATCTGGGGGGTGAACGGACCCACGGTGCCGCTGGTGGACTGGGTCCCGGACAGAACGCTTCCGGTGGCGGCAATGTCCTGCACGGTCAGCACCGACTGGCGCGCCGGCAGATTGGCGACCGTGACCGAGCCGAGCGCATTGCTCCCGGCGGGCAGGCTGCCCGTGATCGCAAATGCCGCATTGGCGATGGCGCCGATAGTGTTGGTGCCGGCGGGCAGGGCCGGCAGCGCGGCAACGCTGACCGTGCCGGTTACCGCTTGCGTCGCGGGCAGGTTCGTCACCGAGACCGAGCCCAGCGCATTGCTGCCCGCAGGCAGGCTGCCCGAGATCGCGATGGCTGTGTTAGAAAATGAAACCGGCAGCGGTGCTGCGCTGGTTACCGCAATCGGCAGCGGGTTGGCCGCGCTGACCAAGCGGGCGGTGCCGTCGATATCGGCATAGGCCATGGCGTTGCTGACCTCGTAACCGGCCGGCGACAGAATTTGTGGCTGCGACATGAAAGCTCCCATATGGCGTGAATGATTGGCGTAACTAACCTTAATGGTTATTTGTAGGAAAGCAGAATCTTCCGCCTTTGCCAGCGTCGGTAAACTGCGCCAAAATCCACAGCAGACGGCTGATTCCGGGACAAAGCGCGTGATTGTGCGTCGCACAAAGGGCTTTGCGGGCGCGCGCCTATCAGGCTAACGCAAGATCGCCGCCGAAGTCGCCCACGGCGCGGACATGTGAATATGCCCAGCAGAAGGACCATTCAGGTGAAGTACGAAGTGTGGCACAATATTCTGTGGTCGACCTACAAGGCTGCCGTCTTTTCCAGCTTGGGCGAGGAGTGCCAAGATCGCGGCATCGATTTCAGGGTTTACCAGATCGCCGCAACCACGCATGATCGCATCGGCCTGTCCTCGGTGGACCTTACCGTGCACCGTTATCCGATGATCCAGCTGTTCGCGGGGTCGTATGGTGCGATCCCGCTGCACTCGCTGATCTGGCAATTGGGCAAGCGCGCCGCCACCACCCAGGCGGACATCGTCCTGTTGCCCGGTTATCACCGCCCGGAATATTGGGTACAAAGCTTCATCCTGTTGCTGCGCCGGCGCAAACAGGCGGTCTTTTGCGATTCCACCGCGCTCGACCAACCGAACCTGTGGTGGAAGCGGGGGCTCAAGCGGATATTCTTCGCGATGTGCCCGTACGCATTCTGCTATGGCAGCCGCGCGGTGGCCTATGTCTGCGATCTTGGTGTGAAGCCCCAAAACGCGTTTTGCCGCTGTCAGGCGGCCGGGCTGCCGGCCAATTATGACGAGGCGAAAGTGCCGGCGCTGCGCATGGCCTCGGCGGCAACCGTCGAGGCGCCGCTGTTCCTCTATGTCGGCACGCTGACCAAAGGGAAACGGATCGATACCATTCTCCGCGCTTTTTCCCGCACGTTGCAGGCGATTCCGGCGTCGCGGCTGCGGCTGGTCGGCGCGGGGCCGGAGGAGGCGGCGCTGCGCGCGCTGGCCGGGCAACTGGGCTGCGCCGATGCTGTCGAATGGACCGGCGGGCAGTCGGGCGAAGCGCTCTATGCCAATTTCCAGGATGCGACGTGCCTGGTCCTCGCCAGCTACAGCGAGGCCTGGGGCCTGGTCGTCAACGAGGCGCTGCATTACGGCTGTCCGGTCATCGTCTCGGATCGCTGCGGCTGCGTGCCCGAGCTTGCCGAGGATTCCTCCTGCGGGATGAGCTTCCCGTGTGACGATGTCGGGGCCTTGACCGATTGCATGGTCCGCGCGCCGTCGACCTGGGCCGACATCGGGCTGGTTGCCGAACAATGCCTTTCACGCATCGCGATATACACCCCGCGCAATGCTGCGTTGGCGATCATCTCCGGGGCACAGACCATTCTGAACGATCCGGGTCCACGCCCGGCATGAGCAAGCCCCGCCTGGCCCGCAATGCGATGGCATCGGTGATCCAGACCGGCGTGTCGGGGCTGTCGCTGCTGGTGATGTACCGGCTGATGATGCAGTACCTGACCATCGAACAGATCGGCCTGTGGTCGCTGGTGATCGGCAGCACCACGGTGGCGCGCCTGTCGGAGTTCGGGATCGGCGCCGGCGTGCTGCGCTTTATTGCGGGCGATCTTGCCGGGGATGACCGCGCCAAAGCCGCGCGGACCATCGGCATGGCCTTCGTCCTGATGGTCGCGCTGGTCAGCGCGGTCACAATGCTGCTGCGGCCATACCTGCTCGCCTATCTGCTGCATGCCACACCGGCCGGGCTGCATCACACCGCATCGGTGCTGTTGCCGGCCGCGATCACGGTGGTTATCCTGACATCGGCCGCGAACGTTTTTTCCAATGCGCTCGATGGGTGCCAGCGGATGGATCTGCGCTGCGTTTTCCAGGCCATCGGCAGTTTTGCGCAAGCGGCGCTCACCTGGTACATCCTGCCCCGCCTCGGCGCCGACGGGCTTGGTCTGGCCCAGATTGCCCAGGCGGTCATTCTGCTGGCGGGCTGTGCGATCACGTCTTTCGTCATTATCGGGGCACCGCTGCGCTTCTATCTGGCGTTTGATAGCCCCCGCCTCCGGGCGATGTTTTCCTACGGCGGCAACCTGCAACTGATCGGCGTGGCGCAAATGCTGTTCGAGCCGCTGGTCAAGGTCTTGCTGACCAGCTTTGGCGGCATTGCCCTCACCGGGTATTTCGACATGGCCAACAAGATCATCGTCCAGTTTCGTTCGGTGATCGTCGCCGCTTACGGCGCGCTGGTGCCGCATGTTGCCGCGCGTGCGCAGAACGGTGCGTTCGACATAGCGGCGATCCGGGCGATATATCGGCAATCGGTGGGGCTGCTGCTGTTCCTCCTCACGCCCTATTTCGCGATCATCGCCGCCGGCATGCCGCTGGTGCTGACGCTGTGGCGCGGGCATTTCGATGCGGTTTTTCTGGCCGTTGCGCTGATCATGCTGATCGGCTGGTTCGTCAATTCGCTGTTCATTCCCGCCTATATGATTTTCGTCGCGACCGGCAAATTGCGCTGGAACCTGATGGCGCATGTCGCAATCGGCGGGCTGGTGCTGTGCTTTGGGCCGGTCGCCGGCCATCTGTTCGGCGGAAAGGCGATTCTGGTTGTTGCCAGCGCCGGGCTAATTCTCGGGCTGCCCATCGTGCTGGTGCCGTTCCGCCGCGATTTCGATTTTCCCTGGCATGAATACCACCTCGCCCGGCGGTTGCCGTCGCTGCTGCTGTTCGTCGCAGCCTATGCGGGGGCCGCGCGGATCGCCCAATATCCGGCGCGCCCATCGCTTACCGTGCTGGTCGGATTGCCGGTGGCAGTGGGGTTGATTGCGCTGGTGCTGGCCTGGTTCGATCCCTTGCGAGCCGGAGTGCTGGCGCGAATACACAGTCGGCTCGGGCGTCCCACGGCGGCACCTGCGGCTGGCCGATGAGCGGCGAGGCCGCCATTCTGCTCGAATTATCGGGGAACCGCCATGGCCACCGCGAGCACTATGTGGCGCTGCTGTCCCGGCTCCTCGACGCCGCGCCGCGCCGCCCGGGATGGTCGCTGCTGGTCGACCGGCGCCCGATACTGATCACCGCGATCGAGGAATCCCTGCTGCTCTACGCCGGTCTGGGCCTGGTCCGGGCGCTGCTCGGCCGGAGGACCGCTGGTCTGTTAATGCGCCCGCTGCCCACGGTGGCCGGGCGGAGCACGCGGTTGCGCACCAAGCGCTGGTTGCTCCACCTGCTGCGGCGGTTTGCGCGGATACAGACGCTGACCATCCTGCCCTTTTCGCTGGAGCCGCGCTTTGCCCGGATCGCGCATGGCTGGATCCATGACCCGCAGTTTTGGGACTGCTATGCCGAGGATACGCCGCCCTCGGCGCGGCAGCCGGGCCGGTTGGCCGACGCGATCCGGCAGGCGGCGGCGGGCCGGCTGACCTGCTGCGCGATCGGCGGGCAGGGGGTTGCCAAGGGCTTCGACCTGTTCGCCGCCCTGTGGAATACCGATCCGGCCCTGCGCAGCCGCATGCTGTTCGCCTATGGCGGCGTGGTCGATCCCCGTCAGGCCGCAGCGGCCGAGGCTTTTGCGGCCCAAGGCGGCTTTGCCCGCGACCGGTTCATCTCGGACGAGGAATTGTTCGATCTCTATGCCGCCGCCGACCTGATCTGGTGCTGCTATGCCCCCGATTACGATCAGGCCTCCGGCATATTCGGCCGGGCGATGCAGCTGGGCATCCCGATGGTGGTGCGCAAGGGCTCGCTGATCCATCGCATGTGCATCGCCGAGGGTCTGGCGCATGTCGCGCTCGATACCGAGGGGGGGGGCTTGCCCGCCGCGGCGCTTGATCCCGCCGCGATCCCCCCGCGAGAGCCGCTGGAACGTGCCGCTCGGCGTGGTTTGCTTCAGGCTGGCGAGAGCCTTGCGCGCCTCCATGCCGCGTTGGGCCTTGCCCCATCGGCGCCGGCCGCCGCGATCCTGCGCGCGGCCAGCTTGACCGCAGCGCCGCAACGGGCCACCACCGGGCCATGACAATGGGCAAGCCCGAATTGGACAACGACCCCCAATTGGGCAACGATGTCGTCCCGGTCGATCAGCTCATCCGCACCCGGCGCAAAAAACGCAAGAAACGCTCGCACACCAAAGGTTTCCGGGGCTTCGTGCGGCGATGGTGGCCGCTGTTCATGGGGCTAGTGACGATGGCGGTGGTGGTTTTGGCCTTCCTGCTGGCGCGCAACTATGCCGAATCGCATATTGCCAATGACCTGCCGCCGCAGCCGACCGATTATTGATGCGCCGCCGCGCCGGAAAGCGTTAAAATATCCCCTTCCAGCCGGTCGATAATCAGCCTTAGCGACCACCGCTCCGCCGATCGGCGCTCCGCCTCCGCACCCAGCCGCGCGCGCAGATCCGCCTGATCGATCAGCCTCAGGATCGCCTCCGCCAGCGCGGCGGCATCGCCCGGCGCAGTGACCAGCCCGCAACCCTCGACCTCATCGGCAAGGCCGGTTCCCGCCTCCGCCGTGGCCACTACCGGCCGCCCCGAGGCCAACATGTTGGACAGCTTGGACGGCAGCACCAGATCCGCCGCCCCCGGCAATTGCGGCAACAGATGCACGCTCGCCAGCCCCAGCAATTCGCCCATCCACGCCGCCGGCTGGAGATCGTGGAATTGAACATTGGCCATCCCCTCGGCCAACTGCATCAGCGCAGGTTTGTTGGGCCCCTCGCCGCAGATCACGAAGGCGATATCACTGCGCTGCGCCAACAGTCGCGCGGCCTCGACGATGATCGCGATACCCTGCTTGTTCGAAATATTGCCCGAATACAGCGCAACCCGCCGCGTGCCGATACCCCATAGCGCACGGTAGGTGCTGTCAGCCTCGGCGGGGAAGGTCAGCGCGCCATCGGCCCAATTGCGCAGCTGGGCAATCCGCTCCTGCGCCACGCCCTTCTGGGTCAGCCTGGCACACATCTGGGGGCTGATCGACGATACCCGGTCGGCCAGCCGCAGCACCCGCCGTTCGAACCACGCACCGGCCCGCGCGATCAAACCCCTGTGCCCACCGTCGCCGCCGATCAGCCCGGTAGCAAAGGCCGCCTCGACCTCGAAATCCTGCACATGCACCCACAGTTTGGCACCCGCCAGCCATGCCGCCAGCGCCGCCACCGGCACACTGAGCAGCGCCGGCGCCACACACAGCACTACGCCCGGCCTTCGGTCCCGCCGCCGCAACGCCAACAGCAAAGCTGGCCCCAGCGCGGTCAGCGCAAAACTGGCAAGGTGCAGGATGCGCCTGATCCCCGTCGGCCGCGCCGGCACATAATGCGGGCAGCGCGTGACGGTAACGCCCTGCTCACGCCCGCGCCGCCAGCCGGGACCCTGAAACCCCGGATAGACCGCCCATTGCGGATAATAGGGCTTGCCGGCGATCACCTCGACACCATGCCCACGCCGCGCCAGTTCGACCGCCAGATCGGCGGTATAGCGGGCAATGCCGATCTGCTCGGGCGCGTAATTGAGCCCGATGATCGCCAGCCTGCATTTCGGTGCGACTACGCTCACTCCGCCTCGGCAAGGAAGTGGCGGTAGGCGTCGGCAATGCCATCGGCCAAAGCAATCCGCGGCGTCCAGCCCAGCGACGCCAGAAGCCCAGAATCCATCAGCTTGCGCGGCGTCCCATCGGGCTTGGAGGCGTCGTACACCACCGGCCCGTCATAGCCGACCGCCGCCATCACCATCCGCGTCAGCTCGGCAATCGTCACGTCCGAGCCATAGCCGATGTTGACATGCCCCGCCGCTGACCAGTGCTTCAACAGATGCACACAGGCATCGGCGCAATCATCCGCATGGAGGAATTCGCGGCGCGGCGTGCCTGTCCCCCACACCTCGACCGGGCCGCCAACCTGCCTGGCGTGATGCACCTTGCGGATCAGCGCGGGCATCACGTGGCTCGACGCCAGATCGTAATTGTCACCCGGCCCATACAGGTTGGTCGGCATCGCCGAGATGAAATCCAGCCCGAATTGGGCGCGATACGCATCGCATAGCTTGATCCCGGCGATCTTGGCGATGGCATACCATTCGTTGGTCGGCTCCAGCGGGCCGGTCAGCAGCGCATCCTCCGTGATTGGCTGGGGGGCCAGCTTGGGATAGATGCAGGACGAGCCAAGAAACAACAGTTTGCGGACCCCGATGTCGCGCGCCGCCGCGATAACATTGGCCTCGATCATCAGATTGTCATAGAGGAAATCAGCGGGATAGCTGCTGTTGGCCAGAATGCCGCCGACCTTGGCCGCCGCCACCACCACCACATCGGGGCCGTTGGCCTGCATCCATGCGCGCACCTGCGCCTGCTCGATCAGATCGGCATCGGCGCGCCCGGCGGTGAGTACGGTGCAATCCTCCGTCGCCAGCCGCCGCACGATAGCCGAGCCGACCATGCCGCGATGCCCGGCCACGAACACGCGCTTGCCCGCGAGCGAAAACCCCGGCTCCGCGATCATCGGCGCAGGCCCAGTTTGCTCATCACCTGCCGCACCCCGTCGCGGCCCTGTTTGGCGAGAGTTTTGGCGGGGACCCCGCAGCGCTTGCCCGCGAGGCGGCGAAATTCATCGGGGTCCATGGTGGTCGGAAAGCCCTTGGCGGCAAAATTGTGGAACAGATCGCCGAGGCCATAGCGCTTTTCGGCGGGCAAATGCCAGAGCGGCGGGTTTTATCGCCTGGCCGGGCGGTGTTGAAGCGCGCGCTGAACCAGATGCGCTTGATTGCCGCATTGGCGCTGGCGACTTTGCCCGGCATCAACGCAAAGGCGATGCTGAAAATATGCTCTTCGGTCAGGATGCCCGCCGCCGGCCCGGTCTGGTCCAGCGTGGCCTCGACCAGATTGCGGAAAACCTCGCGATCCTGCCGCAAGGTCTCGATGCGCAAAGCCAACAGCTCACCGCCGTAATGGTCGACGATCCCGGCATCGCCCGTCCCGCCGATGGCGCCGGCAATCGCGGTCATCTGGCGCGGGGGCAGGCCGTTGACCATCTCATCGGCCGCCGTGCCCACGACATAGCCTGCATAAGCCTGCGCATCGAGCAGGTGCCACAGCGCCGCCAAATCGCGCGTCACCAACACATCGCTGTCCGCCAGGGCAAAGCGCAAATCGTCGCTTTCTCCGCCCAGCGACTCCAGAATATCATGAAAATAGAGCACATTGCCCCAGGACTTGGTTCGCCCTTGTGCTAGCCGCGTGTTCAGGGCGACGCGGCGGCATTCCACCCCGTAACGATCGAACACTGCGGCAATATCCACGCCATCCACCACCGGCGGCGCCACGTTGGAGAACAGAGCCAGCCGCTGCGTCGGATTGGTGATCCGGGCGCTGGCAAAGAACATGACGATACAGCGCCAATAGATCGCCTGAACCCTGGGGTCGCCGGAATTACCGCCGGCGGACGGGAACACCGTGCCCTCGTCGGGGGTGTCGGCGATGAACCCGGTGGCCAGCAAAGTCGGCGCGACGGCCATTCGCGTCGCCATCATGCCGAAAGGTTGGAAAGATCGCCGACCGAGGCAAAGATATTGCCCTCGACAGGGTCCTGCAGCGGTGTAAAACCGTCGTTTTCGATCCGCCAGAACCGGTAGCCATACGCGGCGAGGTAACCATAGACATCGCGCGGCGTATGATTGACCCGTGCCAGCGCGCCCGCCGAAACCTCGAACATGATGGCGGGATGACGCGCCTCCAGGATCGGGCGCGCCCCCTCAAGCGCAGCGATTTCATAGCCTTCGACATCGATCTTGATAAAGCTGACCCGCGCCGCGTCGGCGGCTGGAACGATATCGGCAATTCGCACTGCTGCGACCTCTTCGGACTCGGTGCCTTCGCGGGCGCCGATTGAGAAGTTCACCGGCGAATCGCCCAAATGGAACAGCTTGAGCGTCGCCGGCGTGTCACTCGCTGCCACGCGATGCGCGGTGATGCGTTGCTCCATTCCGTTGAGACCAATGTTGTGGGTCAGGCTCGCAAAGGAAAACCGCCCCGGCTCAAAACTGTGCACATGGCCTTCCGGTCCGGCAAAATGCGCCATGAACAGCGCGAACACCCCAAAGCTGCCGCCGATATCCAAAGTGACACTGCCCGGCTTTATCAACTTGCCGATGCTGAGCAGTTCGGGCTCGTAAAAATCACGTTTGATGTACAGCGACGTCGTGCCGAATGTATGCAAACGGGGGGTCAGGCTCATTTTTATCCCGCCGGTCCGGAAACGGGCGATGGTCGGGCGCTTGGTCGCGCAGGCCAGCAACCACGCCGGCCAGCGGGCCAGCGACGCGATCGGATGCCCGACATCGATGCCGTTTTGCGCGACGCGGCCCAGGCTGAAACGCGAGATACTCACCCGCCCTTGCCGAGCGGAGCGTTGCGCATGGTTTCCATGTCGGCGGTGACCATTTCGCGGGCGAGGTCGCGCGGCGAAGTCTCGTGGCTCCAGCCCAGTTTCGCCTTCGCCTTGGACGGGTCGCCGATCAGCAATTCGACCTCGGTGGGGCGGAAATAGCGCGGGTCGACCGCCACTCGCAGCGCGCCGGTCTTGCGGCAAAAGCCTTTCTCTTCAACACCCTCGCCGCGCCATTCGAGGCCGATCCCGGCATCCTCGAACGCCCATTCCACAAAGG
>JANXUK010000067.1 GCA_025356275.1 Sphingomonadales bacterium
TTTGCCGCCGGATATAAGCAGCGACACGCAGATGTCACCCCCAGAGCTTACGCTGTGGGATTTTGTTGCCGCATCGCGTAATCCAAAAACCGGTGCCACCTTTTGGCGCGATGCGATTTTGTTGCCGCATCGCGTAATCCAAAAACCGGTGCCACTTTTTGGCGCGATGCTCCGGGCCCAAGTTGACGCGGCGCGGGATGATCGCCACATCGCGCGCATGCCCCTGCATATGACCAAGATCGCGTTCCAGTCGGAAAGCCCGGCCACCTTGCGCGCCTGGCTGGAGGCGCAGGCGGATGGCGCGCATGGCGAGGCGCGGCTGACCACGCGCTATGTGCCCAAGCGTGCGGTGGAGATGGCCGGGGGCTCGCTGTACTGGATTCATGGCGGGATTCTGGCGGGGCGCTCGCCGCTGCTGGGCTTTGCGCAGAAGGATGACGGGCGGTGGTGGATCCGGCTGGAGCCCCGGTTGATTGCGGTGACGGCGCAGGCGCGGCGTGCGCATCAGGGCTGGCGCTATCTGGCCGAGGGCGATGCGCCCGCCGATCTGGCGGACGGCATGGCAGAGGGCGATGCGATGCCGGGCCGGCTGGTGCAAGAGCTGAGCCGGCTGGGTCTGGCCTGACACGGCCTAACACGGCGCTGGCACTGGGCCGCCCGGCAATATATTAACCACCGACATCTATGGTCCCACGCATATTTGCTGGGATTTTCGATGCGCCGGATGAACACCCTCGATGGCTGGCGCGGCTGCGCGATCCTGCTGGTGTTGGCCGGGCATTTTATGCCAATCGGCCAGATCAACGCCGGGCGGCTTGGGGTCGAGATATTTTTCGTGCTCAGCGGCCGGTTGATGGCCGAGATATTGTTCGTTGGCAGCGCCGATCTCCGGATGTTTTTCCGCCGCCGCTTTGCTCGTATCTATCCCGGCTTGCTAGTGTTCCTGATGGCGATGTTCGTCAGCCGGGGCTGGCGGGACGGCGATCCCAACTGGAATCAGTTCGTCGCCGGCGCCACGCTGACCAGCAATTATATCTTTTTCTGGACCGGACAGAGCCCGGTGGTCTCGCATCTGTGGTCGCTGTGTGTCGAGGAGCACACCTATATCCTGCTGGCCGGCATCGCTTGGCTGGAGCGGCGATCGAAGGCCAGTCGCAAGCATTTGGCACTGCTCCTGTGCAGCGCCGTGGCGGCGGCGGCGATGGCGCACGGGTTGGCGCTGACGCTGCGGGGGCTCGATTATTACGCGGTCTATTGGCGCAGCGATGTGCGCGCGGCGTCGATTCTGCTGGGCGTGGTCGCGTGGCTGGTAGCGCGGGAGCGCCCCCTGCGCGGGCGATTCGTCGGCTGGGCGTCGCCGGTGCTGATGGCGGCGGGGATCGCGCTGAACCTCGCTGTCGTGCCCGATCCGGTCAAATACAGCCTCGGAACGCTGTGTCTGGCCAGCAGTCTAGCGACTCTGCCGCAGGCCCCACCCCGCCTCACCGCGCTGCTGGCCAGCCCGGTGCCGGTCAATCTGGGGCTGTGGTCTTTCTCGATCTACCTATGGCAGGAACCGTTTTTCCTGTTTTCGCAGCGGTTTGCCGACCGCCCGATCTTGCGTCTGGATCTGCTGGCGATGGCGGTCTGCGCCGGGCTGATCAGCTTTCGCTATATCGAGGACCCGATCCGTCAGGCGCTGATCGCGCATTGGCGCCGCCGCCGGTTGCGCGAGGTGCCGGCACAGACCTGCTGATATTGCCAGCCGATGCTCGTGGTCGCATCGCGTTATTCCAAAAACCGGTTCCCACTTTTTGGCGCGATGCTCGTGGTCGCATCGCGTTATCCAAAAACCGGTTCCCACTTTTTGGCGCGATGCTCTAGAGCGCAGCGATGATACGCTTGGCTCCCCGCCCTTCCCCTAGTCATGGTCTGATGTTTCGAGCGCTGTGGTGGCTGGCGGTGGCAGCGTTCTATTCGGTGCTGGGCTCGGTGGCGCTGACCGCGATCTATCGGTTTGTGCCGCCGCCGCTGACGGTGACGATGTTCCTCGATCACAATGGCTTCGACAAGCGCTGGACCCCGCTGTCCCGCATAGACCGGCGGATGGTCGATGCGGTGATCGCCGGCGAGGATGCCAGGTTTTGCCAGCATCATGGCTTCGATTCGGCCGGCATCGCCTTCGCACTGCGCCGCGACGTTCACGGGGGCAAATTGCGCGGCGGATCGACCATCAGCCAGCAGACCGCCAAGAATGTGTTCCTGTGGCAAGGCACCGGCTGGACACGCTATGCGCGCAAGGTGCTCGAAACATGGTACACGTTCCTGATCGAGCATTTATGGCCTAAGCGGCGGATCATGGAAATGTACCTCAATGTCGCCGAAACCGGCATAGGCACCTATGGCGTGGAGGCCGGGGCTCAGCGCTATTATGGGCATGGCGCCGCGCAGCTGTCGCAGATCGAGGCGGCGCGCATCGCCGCCGCTCTGCCCAGCCCCAAGAAGCGCGCGGTAACCGGGGTCAGCGGCTTTATCCGCCGGCATGGCAATTCGATCGCGGCACGCAGCGGCGTGGTGCGGCGCGACGATCTGGACAGCTGCGTTTATGACTGAGCATCACGAAGGCCATCACCACGGTCATGCGCATGACCACCGCCATGACCATGACCATGGCGGCCACCATCACCATCACGGCATCACCGATCAGCCCGGCCACGGCCCAGCCTTTGCCATAGCGGTGGCACTCAACCTCGGCTTCGTGGCGGTCGAGGTCGCGGCGGGGGCGGCGCGCGGGTCGATGGCGCTGCTGGCCGATGCCGGGCATAATTTCGCCGATGTGCTGGCGTTGATGCTGTCATGGGGGGCGAGCATTCTGGCGGCGCGGCCGGCATCGGCGCGGTTTACCTATGGGCTGAAAAGCTCGTCGATTCTGGCAGCGCTGATCAATGCGGCGATGTTATGGGCGGCGCTGGGCGCGATCCTGATCGAGACTTTGCGCCGGCTGGCGCATCCCGCGCCCGTCGATGGCGGGGTGATGATGGTGGTCGCGGGGGCGGGCATCGCGATCAATGCTGTGTCCGCGGCGTTGTTCGCGCGGGGCCGCAAGCATGACCTCAACCTGCGCGCCGCGTTTCAGCATATGATGGCCGATGCGGCGGTTTCGGCCGGGGTGGTCGCGGCGGGATTTGCGGTGACGCTGACCGGGATGCGCTGGATTGATCCGGTGACCAGCCTGATCATCACCGCGCTGATCGGGTTCGGCAGTTGGTCCTTGCTGCGTGAGGCGGTGCGCTTCGGCATGCTGGCGGTGCCGGACAGCATCGACGAGGGCGCGGTACGCGGCTTTCTGGACGCGCAGCCGGGCGTGACCGCAGTGCATGACCTGCATATCTGGCCGATGAGCACCACCGAGACTGCGCTGACCGCGCATCTGGTGATGCCGGACGGGCATCCCGGCGACAGCTTTCTGCAGAGGCTGAGCGAGGATATGGAGCACCGCTTCAAGATCGGCCATGCGACGTTGCAGGTCGAGATGGGCGATGGCGACGATTGCGCGTTGCACGCGCATGGCGCGGGCTAGTGGATTGATTTTGACATTCGAGTCCCGCTTGCGGCAAAAGGTGCTTTCGAATGTCAAAATCATAAAATCCACTAGAAACAATATAACACCTAGTGGATTTTATGTTTTCCGACATTTGCCTCTGCCCTTGCCGAAAGGGATGCAAATGTCGGAAACGAACCACTAGCTCAGCCGCCAGCCCAGCGTCTCACCGGCGTGGAACGGCACCAGCGCGATGTCGCCATGCTCCAGCCGGTCGGGTACCGTCACTCCATCGCGCGTGAGCGTTACCGTGCCCTGGTTCAGCGGCAGGCCATAGAAGCGCGGACCGTTTTCCGAGGCGAAAGCCTCGAAATGCGCAAGCGCGCCCTCTGCCTCGAACACCGCAGCATAGCTTTCCAGCGCATGGGGCGCGTTGAAGATCCCCGCGCAACCACAGGCGGATTCCTTGACGCCGATGGTGTGCGGCGCGCTGTCGGTGCCGAGGAAGAACTTTGGTGAGCCCGACGTAACTGCCCGGCGCAGCGCCAGCCGGTGCCTCTCCCGCTTGGCCACCGGCAGGCAATAGAAATGCGGCCGCAAGCCCCCAGCGAATAGCGCGTTGCGGTTGATATGGAGGTGCTGGGGCGTGATCGTGGCGGCTACGTTGGGGCCCGCCGCCATCACGAAATCCGCCGCCTCCGCCGTAGTGATATGCTCAAACACCAGTTTGAGGCCGGGGAAGTCGGCGATGATCCCGGCCATCACCCGCTCGATAAACACCGCCTCGCGGTCGAAGATGTCCACCGCCGGGTCGGTGACCTCGCCGTGGACCAGCAGCGGCATCCCTGCCCGCTCCATCGCCGCCAGCGCACCCCGGATATGCGCTATGTCGCTGACCCCGTGCGCCGCGCCGGTGGTGGCATGCGCGGGATAGAGCTTGGCGGCGGTGAACACGCCCGCTGCGTGTCCCTCGGCCAGCATGGTGCCGTCGATATGGTCGGTGAGATAGGCGGTCATCAGCGGGGTGAAGCCGGCTCCGCCAGCCCGGCCCTCTGTCGCGGTGATGATGCGCTGACGATAGGCGCGCGCCGCGTCGATGCTGGTAACCGGCGGCGACAGGTTGGGCATGATGATCGCGCGCGCGAATTGCCGCGCAGTATAGGGCGCCGCCACGCTCAGCATCGCGCCGTCGCGCAGGTGGACGTGCCAATCGTCGGGGCGGCGGATGGTGATGTGATCGGCGGTCATACTTTCCCCTACCGCTTTTGGTCCGGGCGCACTACCTGCAAGCCATGGCTGCCACCCGACTTTTCACCCGCGCGGTGATCCGCCTTTCCGCCACCGAGCCGGACGAGGACGTTGCGGGGTTCCTGCAAGGCCTGGTGACGAACGATGTGGCGAGCGATGTGGCAGGCGTGCTCCCGGTGTGGGCCGGATTGCTGACACCGCAGGGCAAGGTTCTGTTCGATTTTCTGGTGTGGCGCGCCCAAACCGCGATTGGTGGCGCGGATCTACTGATCGATTGCGAGGCCGAGGCGGCGGCGGCTTTGGTCCGGCGGCTGTCGATCTATCGGCTGCGGCGGCGGATTGCGATTGCCATCGATCCGGCGATGGCGGTGCATTGGGGCTTGGTAGAAGCGGGGGGAGCAGTGCCGGACCCGCGCCTTGCCGCACTGGGTCAGCGCTGGCTGGCGCCGACGGATGACGGCGATGGCACCGCAGATGCCGCATGGCGCGCGCACCGGCTGGCGCTGGGCGTGGCCGAAGGGCGGGCCGAGCTGGGCGATGGCGAGCTGCTGTGGCTCGAATGCAATGCCGCGGAATTGCACGGGGTCAGCTTCACCAAGGGCTGCTACGTCGGGCAGGAGAATACCGCGCGGATGAATTGGCGCCAGAAGGTCAATCGCCGGCTGATCGTGCTGCCCGAGGCGCGGTCTGACTCGGCGCGGCGGCGGGCGGTATTCGCGGATCTCGGCCTGGCGCTCGACCATCGGCGGGTCGAGGATATTGCGCCCGACCTGTGGCCGGCGTGGCTTGAATCTGCGTAGCCGCATCGTTCACGCGAAAAACCGGTTCCCACTTTTCCGCACGATGCTTCAGGGCGCGGCCAGAGCCAGCCCCAGCCGCTGCGTCTCCTCTACCAGCAGCCGCTCCGCCACATCGCGCGCCGCACCGCGCGCGAGGCCCAGCGACGCCGCCAGCGGCGCCCCCATCAACGCATCGCCCAGCGCCAGCAGCACCAGCGCCTGCGTCACCGGACGCATCGAGGCATCGCCCAACTCGTGCAGCTCCTCGACCAGATCGTGGATCGCCTCAATAATCGGGTCCAGCGCATCGTCATTACCGGTCAGCCGCATCCAGCTGGCCAATTGTCCGCCGCCCTCCTTGTCGAACGCATCGAAGGTCAGGTCCACCACCGTCCGCGCGGTGCCGGCACCGGTCCGTCTGGCGATCACCGCCTGCGCGATCGTGGCACAGATCCGGCCTGCCAGATCGGCCGCCAGCGCCTTTTGCAGCTCTGCGGCGGAACCGAAATGGTGGAGCAGATTGGCGTGGGTGCGCCCAATTCGCGCCGCAACGGCCTTCAGCGTAACCCCCTGCGGCCCGCTCTCGATCAACAGCGCACGCGCCGCCTGCAACGCAGCGAGCCGGCTGTCATGCTGCGAAAGGCGCTTTCTTATTGACATAGATGTAAGTTGAACCTATCTGCGTTTGCGTAAGAATTGCTAGAGTACCTCCATGAATATGTCATCCGCTACCTCCCTGCGCTCGGCGCGCGGCTCTGTGCCAACACCGGACGATCTGGCGATCACCATCCGCGACCGGCGCTTTTTGCGCGATCGGGCGCCGCCGCGCTGGTGGCTGGCGGGTGATCCGGTCGGCTGTTGCTGGCACTTGGCGCTATCGGCCACGTTCCCGCGCGGCGAGGCGTTCTTTGTCGAGGCGGTGAAGGCCCACCGCGACGGCGCCGATCCGCGTCTGGCCGAAGAAATCCGCCTATTTATCCAGCAGGAGGTCAATCACAGCCGCGAGCATCTGACCTTTAACCGGCTGGCGGTCGATGCCGGCTATGATCTGGCGGCGATAGACGAGCGGCTGGTCGGTTTCATCAATATGACACGCGGCCGGCCGGTGATCGTCAATCTGGCCGCGACAATGGCGCTGGAGCATTTTACCGCGATGCTGGCGCATGACATTCTGGCGCGGCCCGACATCTATCGCGGCGCCGATGCCGAAGTGGCGGGGCTTTGGCGCTGGCACGCGGTGGAGGAGATCGAGCACAAGGGCGTCGCCTATGACACCTTTCTGCACGCCACGCGCGATTGGAGCCGGTGGCGGCGCTGGCGGTTGCAGGCGGTGATGATGCTGGTGGTCACGTCGAAATTCGTGCCGCATCGTATCGTCGATACCCTGGATTTGTTGGCGCAGGATGGCTTGCGTGGCTGGCGGGTGAAGGCGCGGCTGCTGTGGTATCTGTTCGGCAATCCCGGCCTGTTGCGGCGCGTGATCCCGGCGTGGCTCAGTTATTTCATGCCCGGCTTTCACCCGTGGAATCACGACGACCGCGCGCTGATCACGGCGGCCGACGCGGAGTTACGCGCAGCGTAAACCGCCAACAGAAACGCGGAATTATGCGGCACGTAGCCCGCCCCCTCCGCCATCGTCCCGATAGTCGCTGTCGCTGGCTGCGCCGAGGTCGATGACATGTTGCTGCACCGGCAAGCGCACGCCGCGTAGCTCGAAATAGCTGTCGCCCGGCGCGCCCAGGGGCCGAAAGCCCAGCTTGGTCAGCACACGCCCCGCGCCCGGATCATTGATGATCTGCGCCGCACCGATCCGCCGGTGGCCCAGCACCCGCGCCAGAGTGAGCATTGCGCGCGCTGCCTCGGTGGCATAGCCATGCCGCTGATGCGCGGGCGCGATCCAATAACCGATGCGCACCGCCTCACCGCCCCGCACCAGCCCGACGCAGCCGATCGCCCTGCCCGATTCAGAGCCCCGCTCCAGGCCGGTCCCGCTCTCCGCCCCGGGCGCGATGCCGTCGGGCCGGGTGATCAGGAACCGGGGACAGCGCGGGTCCTCACGCGGCGGCGGGGCCGATTGCCAGTTGCGGCCCGTGGCGACGGACATGCCGGAGAGTTGCTGCGCCAGCGAATCATAATCCGCACCGGCTTTTAACTCACGCCAGTCTTCGGGCCAGATCGGGCGGAGGAACAGGCGCTGGCTGCGAATGAACATCTTTGTGCTCCAATGATCTGGCCCACGCAGGCCCTATACACCCATTATGACAGGATTGTTCCGCCCATCGGCGGCCTGCGCGGAAAATCGGACATGCCGCAGGACAATGACCGGCAAAGCCCCGGCGCGGGCACGAAAAAGGGGACGGGCTGGGCCCATCCCCCTTTTGAGCCAGCGCACCAGCGCCAGCGGGGCCACCCGTCAGGATGACCCATGAACGGCCATCCGATTATTCGGCGGCGACCGCCATCGCGTCCACCGAAACGTATTTGCGGCCCAGCTTGCCAGCATGGAAGCGCACCTTGCCGACCGCGAGCGAGAACAGCGTGTGGTCCTTGCCAATACCGACATTGGCGCCCGGATAGACGCGGGTGCCGCGCTGGCGGATGATGATGTTGCCACCGATCACGTTCTCGCCGCCGAACTTCTTGACGCCGAGGCGGCGGCCTGCCGAATCGCGACCATTACGCGAGGAGCCGCCTGCTTTCTTATGTGCCATGTCTTAGGTTTCCCGAATTCAGCGAATTATTCAGCAGCCGCAGCGGCGGCGGGTGCATCGGCCTTGGCGGCTTTCTTGGCGGCGGGCTTCTTCTCTTCGCCGCCGACGGCCAGGATGCGCAGCAGGGTAAGCTGTTGGCGGTGGCCGTTCTTACGACGATAATTGTGCCGGCGGCGCTTTTTGAAGACGATGACCTTTTCGCTCTTGGCCTGCGCGATGATCTCTGCCGACACGACAACACCGGCGATATCCGCCACAGTGCCTTCGTCCCCGGCGAGCAGGATGTCGCCCAGCGTGATCTTGTCACCGGCTTCGCCAGCCAGCTTCTCGACCGCGATCTTGTCTCCGGCGGCGACCCGGTACTGTTTGCCGCCCGTGCGCACGATTGCGAACATGTTCTATCCCATCAAACAGTCCGGCGTTCCCGGACCAAAACCCGCCGGAGCGAGCAAAACAATAGCCACCCCGCGCAAGGCAGGGTCGGCGAAATGAAGGCGAGCCCCTAGGCCAAGCCGCCCCCACTGTCAATCGGCGGCACGCGCCATTTGCCATCAGGCAAGCGGGCGCTGGCAAGTGTGGCGGCGCATGCTATGGCGCAACCATGCGCCTCACCTGCCGCCCTGCCCCGCCGATCCGCCGCCTGTTTGGGCGATTGGGCGTTGTCGCGGCGCCGCTGGCTTTGGGCGCGTGCGGGATCGCCGATTATCCGTCGCTGCAAACCCCCGCCGCGCCGCAGCCAGCCGCCATCCCGTCCCCCGCCACACCCTCCCCGGGCCGCATCACCGGCAGCGCGGTTCCGGTGGTGGCGACGCCCGGCGCGATGCCCTCCGCTGCCGCCGATCCCGCCGCGCTGTTGGCCAGCGGCACGGCAGCGTATGGCGCTTTCGTGGCCCGCCGCGCCGCCGCCGAGGCGCTGGTGGCCGCCGCCGCGCATGCCGCGCCGGGCAGCGAGGCCTGGGCCGTGGCCACCGTGGCGCTGGGCGCGCTGACCGATTCGCATGGCCAGACCGCGGCGGCACTGGCCGGACTGGAGCGGCTGTACACCGACGATCAATTGGCGCGCGCCGATGGAGACGCGACGCCCGAGGCCGACGCCCACACCGCCGCGATCGACGACGCGCGGGCGCAGGTGCAGGCAATGATGGACGACGAATCGGTGGTGCTGGACCGTCTTGGCGAGTCGCTTTGATCGCCTTAGGGGATCAGCCTGTGCTACGCTGAGTCTGTTTGATTGGCGGTCCTGGCGGCCCACAAGCCTGTGCTCCCGCTCCCCCTCCCGGCCTCCCGCAGCGTTTCATCCTGGATGGGAGGTTGGGAGGGGGATCGGGATGGCACAGGCTTGCATCAACAAAGACTCGGTGCGGGATTGCACAGGCTGCGACCGTCAGGTCGCCAATCAGACAGACCTGTCCCACCGCGCCAGATCGGCGTAATCCTGCGCGCGCGGTTCGATCCAGCGCCAGATGCCGGCAATTTTTTCGCGCTTCCAGAACCAGCTTTCGGATTTCAGGTGGTCCATCGCGTAATCGGCGGCGGCAAAGGCATCGCGGCGGTGGCGTGCGGCGGCCAGCACCAGCACGATCGGCTCGCCCGGCAGCATCACCCCGCTGCGGTGGATGATCGAGAGCCCGTCAAGCGCCCAGCGCGTGACAGTCGCCTCGGCCAGTGCGACCATACCGGGCAGGGTGAGCGGCGCGTAATGCCTGAGTTCCAGCGCCTCGACACCCTCGCCGACGCGGACTTGTCCGATGAAACTGACGATACCGCCCGCGAGCGCGTGTGCGGCGGTGAAGCGGGTGATCTCGGCGCTGGGGTCGAACGCCGATTCAGCGAGACTGGCTTCGCAGGCCATCGCTTACCCGCCGCTGACCGGGGGCAGGAAGGCCAGTTCGTCGCCATCGGCCAACAGCGGCTTGGCATCGGCGGCCAGCAGCGCACCATTCACCGCCAGCCGCAGCCGGGGATCGGCCAAGGCGGCGGCCAACGCGGCGGGGAGCCGCGCCAGCACCTCGGGCAGCGTGGCCGGCGCCGGCAGGTCCAGCGCCGTCGCGCCCATGCCCGCCGCATCCTCCAGCCGGCCGAGGAACACCAGCCTTAGCGGCACGCCTCAGCCACCCGTCATCGACATGTGGCGGGGCAGCGCGGGCGCCTCGCCGGCGCGACGAATCGCGAAATGGTGCCGCTCGGGCTTGATCCGCATCGCGGTGTCCAGCGCCCCGGCCAGCGCCGCACCGGGGTCCGCCGAACGCAAGGCCGCGCGCAGATCGACCTGCTCCACGCCCCCGAGGCAGGGGAACAGTTGGCCGGTTGCCGTGACCCGGATGCGGTTGCAGCCCTCGCAGAAATTGCCGGTCAGCGGCGTGATGAAGCCCAACCGCCCGCCGGTCTCGGCGACGCGGACGTAATGCGCCGGGCCGCCGCTGCGGTGGCTCTCCGGGGTCAGCGTGAAACGCTTTTCCAGCGCGGCACGCACCGTCGTCAGCGGCAGGTAATGATCAAAACGGTCCCCATCGACCTCGCCCAGCGGCATCATCTCGATCAGCGTGATCTCGCAGGATTGCGCATGCGCCCAGCCGATCAGATCGGCGATCTCATCCTCATTCTCGCCGCGCAAAGCAACGGTGTTGAGCTTGACCGACAGCCCCGCCGCCTTGGCCGCCGCGATGCCCTCCAGCACCGCGGGCAGGCTGTCGCGCCGGGCGATGCGCGCGAAACGGTCGCGGTCCAGCGTATCGAGCGAGACATTGACCCGCCGCACCCCCGCCGCCGCCAAATCCCCGGCGAACTGCGCCAGACGCGTGCCATTGGTGGTGAGGGTCAGCTCCTCCAGCCCGTCGCCAACCTGCCGCCCCAAGGCGCGCACCAACTCGATCATATCGCGCCGCACCAACGGCTCGCCCCCGGTCAGCCGGATTTTGGTGATGCCCCGCGCGATGAACCCCAGCGCCAGCTGGTGCAGCTCCTCAAGGCTGAGCACCTCGGATTTGGGCAGGAAGGTCTGCCGCTCGGGCATGCAATAGGTACAGCGCAGGTCGCAGCGATCGATCACCGACAGGCGCAGATAGCTGATGCGGCGATGGAATTGATCGACCAGCGGTTTGAAGGGCAATGCAGGGGCGTTCATCACCGCTGCTCTAGCACATCGCCGCCACCCTCGCCACCAAGCTGCAACAGCTGCCCGGTCACCCCCGGCGCGGCGGCGATATAGGCAGTGGCGGCGGCGATTTGCGCAGCGCCGCCGCCCGCCAGCGCATTGACCCGGCGCGGCGCCATCGCGCGGGCCAGCTCGGCCACGACAGCGGCGCGCCACGCGCGGTGCGTGTGATCGGCCGCGGCGAAATGGAGCGTGAGGGGGGCGGTCTGCGTGCCTCTCAGTAACCCCGGCAGCACATCGGCATGAAACACGGCGGCAGCGGCGAGCGGCGATGCCGGCAGGCCGCGCACGCTTATCATGGCCTCAGCGTCGCTCACGCGTCAGCGTAATGCCGATCTTCTCATCACGCTCGGCAATGGCCAGCTTGATGATCTTGACGGTCACCGCCTGCACCCGCGCATCCTGGAGCAGCAGCGTGTCACAGATGTGGTCGGCCACCGCCTCGATCAGCTTGAAATGTACGCCCGGCGGCAACGCCCCGATCGCGGCGAATTTGAGGTCCATGTAATTCTTGGACGCGGCCAGCGGGGTTTCGGGCAGATAGCGCTCCGCAGGGCGCAGCGTAACGCTGAGCGATATGCGCAAAGGCTGGGGCTTGCCGGTCTCCTCCGAATAGATGCCGGTCAGGACATCGGTTTCCAGGTCGGCCACTTCGAGGGTCAGACTGTCAGGCACGGCTTGGCTTTCTGGGATCGGGTGGAGGCTTGTAACCATTATTCGCACCGCCAGCGCGCGAAAATCGCGGTCGGCAGCAGGCGGGCGCCTTCGCCCTCCTCGTGCACCGCCAGATCGCCATGCTCGATGCTGCCGGGCAGATGCGCGCAGACTTCGTGGAGCAACCCGGCCAGCGCCAGCGAACTCATCCGCACCGCATAGACGGTGAGAAACAGGAAGCGGCTGTTTTCATCCAGCAGCGCGGCGCAATCGGCTGTGAGCGCGGGCAGATGTTCCTCCAGCCGCCAGACCTCACCCTCTGGCCCACGCCCGAATTTGGGGGGATCGAGGATGATGCCATCATAGCGCTTGCCGCGCCGCACCTCGCGCGCGGCGAATTTGCCGGCATCGTCGGTCAGCCAGCGGATCGGCCGATCCTCCATCCCGGACAGCGCGGCGTTGCTGCGCGCCTGGATCACCGATTTTTTCGAGGCATCAACATGGGTGACCGGGCCAAACCGCGACAGCGCAAGCGTGCCGACCCCGGTATAACCGAACAGGTTGAGGCAGGCGGCATCGCTGCGCCCGGCCAGCATTTCGCCCATCCAGCCCCATACCGGCGCCATATCGGGGAAGAAGCCCAGGTGGCGAAAGGGCGTGCAACTGGCAGTGAACCGGACCATCTCGCCGTCCGCATCGGCCCATTCGAGCGGCCAGCCGTCGCGCGACACGGGGCCATTGTACAGCCAGCGGCCGCCGCCATCCTCATCGGCGCCGGGCACGAATTCGGCGTCGGCGGTCCATTCGGGGATGCGCTGTTGCCACAGCGCCTGAGGCTCCGGGCGGATGAAATGATGCCGGCCATAACGTTCGAGCTTGCGGCCATTGCCGCTGTCGACCAGCGAATAATCGCCCCAGCCTTTGCCCGCCAGAATAATCGGTGAAGGATTGAGCGAGGCCATGGCGCGGTCAGCGCGGCGCCGCGCGGGCGGCGATGTAATCCGCCACTGCATCATATTCGCCCGGCAGTGCGGCGCAGCGCTCCTCCCGCTCGAACAGGTCGCCAATCCGCGCCGGCAGCGACGGGCGGTGGCCGGTCGCCCGCTCCACCGCCTCGGGGAATTTGGCTGGGTGCGCGGTGGCCAGCGTGACCACTGGGATCGCGGGATCGATACCGGTGGCACGCGCGGCGTGCAGGCCGATCGCGGTGTGCGGATCGATCAGCTCGCCCGCGCCGTCCCACGCCCAGCGGATCGCGCGCGCCATATCGTCGGCATCGGCGCGGGCGCTGGTGAACAGTTTCGCTGCGCCATCGCGTTGAACGTTGCTCAGCTGCATCGCCTTGCTCGCCTCGAAGCCGGCCATCTGCGCTGCCATGGATTTGCCATCGCGCCCGCCCAGATCGAACAGCAGCCGCTCGAAATTCGACGAGACCTGGATGTCCATCGAAGGCGCGGCGGTCGGCGTAACGGTGCCGGCCGAGTAGTCGCCGCTGCCGAGCGCGCGGTGCAGAATGTCATTGACGTTGGTGGCGACGATCAGCCGCGCCACCGGCAGGCCCATCTGCGCCGCGACATACCCGGCGAACACATCTCCGAAATTGCCGGTCGGCACCGCGAAGGCCACTTGCCGGGCAGGCGCGCCCAGTTGCAACGCGGCGGCGAAATAATACACCACCTGCGCCATCAGCCGCGCCCAGTTGATCGAATTGACCGCGCCGATGGCGAAGCGCCCGATCATGCCGCGGTCGCCAAACATCCGCTTCACGATGGCCTGCGCATCGTCGAAGCTGGCGTGGTCGAGCGCGATATTGTGCACGTTCGCCGCCAGAACCGTGGTCATCTGGCGGCGCTGAACATCGCTGACCCGGCCCTTGGGATGGAGCATGAAAATGTCGATCCCGGCGCGGCCCGCCACCGCGTCAATCGCCGCCGAGCCGGTATCGCCCGAAGTTGCACCCACAATGGTCAGATTGCCGCCGCGCTGGGTCAGGAACTCCTCAAACAACAGCCCCAGCAATTGCAGCGCCACATCCTTGAACGCCAGCGTCGGCCCATGGAACAATTCAAGCAGCCAATGCTGATGATCGAGCTGGATCAGCGGGGTCACGGCAGCATGCGCGAAGCGGCCATAGGCAGCGGTGGTCAGCTCCAGCAGGCGCTGCGGCGTCAGGCTGTCGCCGACGAAGGGCTGCATCACCCGCTGCGCCAGCTGGGCATAGGGCAGGCCAGCCATCGCCGCGATCTCGGCCTCGGTGAAGCGTGGCCAGTGGCGCGGCAAATACAGCCCCCCGTCGCCGGCAAGGCCCGCGAGGGTGGCGCCGGCGAAATCGAGCGCGGGGGCAGCGCCTCTGGTGGAGATATAGTCCATGCAGGCGCGGTTAGCGGGGCCGGCCCGTGCGGGCAAGCCGCTTGCGCTATTCCGGGGCGCTTGCGCTATTCGGGTTGGGTCGCGCCCATCCGCCGCCACAGCGCGATGGCATAGATCACCAGCGCGGTGGCAGCGAACAGGAACCATTGCATCGCATAGGCGAAGTGGTTGTTGACGATGTCGCGCGGGTCGGGCCGGGCATTGGGGGCAAGCCCGGCCAGCGGCGGATCGGCGACGAGGCGCGGCCCCGGCGCGATCATGCCTTGCGCGCTGCCTCCCGCCCAGTCGCCACCCGGTAGATCGGGCGACCAGCCCAGCACGATGTCGGCCCGCGCGGTACGCATGCCGGCCTTTGCCGCCTGACCGTCACCCCACCGGAATTCGCAGGTAGCGATGTGGGCCCATCCGGCTTGCCCCCGCGCGTTGCGCCCGGACACCGCTTTGGTGGCGGTGATGCGGGTGCAATCGACGTGGCTGTGGTGGTAGAGCGCGGCCTCGGCGCCGGCTTTGTCATGCGGAAACTCGGTCTCGCCGGTCTGGGTGCTCGCCGCCGAATAGCGCGCGATCAGCGCCTCCTTCCAGGCCAGCCGGTGCAACTGCCACACGCCCAGCCAGATCATCGCCGTCACCGCCGCCGCGACGATCAGCGTGGCGAGCACCGGAATGCGCCTGATCATAGCGACGCTCATGGCAAATCGCTCCCCGAGCCGCGATACTCACCCGCCCGCCGGCGATATTCTGCCGCCAGCAACGCCGCCTTGCCCGCGCGCAGGCCCCAGGTCGTGACGCCCAGCCCCAGCGGGGTCAGCACCAGCACATAGACCCACCACGCCGGGTCCCAGCGCAGCGCCATCCACCCGGCAAGCCCCACCATCAGCGCGCCGACAAAGAAGGTCAGGAACGCCGCCGGGCCGTCGCCAACGTTGAAGCTGGCGAAATCAAGATCGCAGGTGCTGCAACGCGGTGCGAAATGGGCCAAGCCCGCAAACAGATCACGCGCGCCGCACCGCGGGCACAGGCCAAGCAGCGCGGCAGGAACCAATCCAGGCTCTGCCATGTCAGGCATGGCCGACAACCCAGCTCAGTCTACCGCAAAGCCCCAATTGCCCCACACATAGATGCACAGGAACAGGAACAGCCATACCACATCGACGAAATGCCAATACCACGCCGCCGCCTCGAAGCCGAAATGCTGACGCGGGGTGAAATCGCCATTATACGTGCGCTTGAGGCAAATTGCGAGGAAGATGGTGCCGATGATGACGTGGAAGCCATGGAAACCCGTCGCCATATAGAACGCCGAGCCATAGGTGTTCAGGCCGAATTTGAACGGCGCATGCGCATATTCAAACGCCTGCAGGCTGGTGAACAGCATGCCAAGCACGATCGTGCACCACAGCCCGGTCTTGAGCCCCTTGCGATCACCATGGATCAGGCAATGATGCGCCCAGGTCACGGTGGTGCCCGAGCACAACAGGATCAGCGTGTTGAGCAGCGGCAGGTCGAACGCGTTCAGCACCGCGTCGAGGCTCTTGGGCGGCCATTGCCCGCCGATTGCCGCGACCAGCGGGGTCGGGAACAGCGAGAAATCGAAGAAGGCCCAGAACCAGCCGACGAAGAACATCACTTCCGATGCGATAAACAGGATCATGCCATAGCGCAGGTGCAGTTGCACCACCGGCGTATGATCGCCGGCATGCGCCTCACGGATCACATTGCTCCACCAACTGTACATCGTCAGCAGCACCAGCGCGAAGCCGAGCGGCAGCAGCACCTTGCCCGCCGCGATGCCATGCATCGACAGCGCGCCGCCAGTGGTCATGCACAGTGCCGAAGCAGCGCCGATCAGCGGCCAGATGTCGGGCGGCAGGATGTGGTAATCATGGTTCTTGGCGCCGGACATGGTGCGTATACTCCCCGGGGGTAGGCTGATGGGGGGATGGTCCCCCCGGATTCATCCGACATGCGTTAACTGGGCCGTTGCGATTGGTCCAGAGGGTTCTGACCCTATACCGCCGGCTTTTGCCCGGAAGCGGACTGCGCGACCGGGTGGAACGTATAGCTCAGCGTGATCTGGCGGACATCGGCAAGGTCAGGGTCGTCGACGATCTTGGGATTGACGAAATAGATCACCGGCATCCGCACCGACTGATGCGCCGCCAGCGTCTGCTGGGTGAAGCAGAAGCACTGCACCTTGGTGAAGTAGCGGGCGGCCTCGTCCGGCTGGATGTTATAACTGGCCGAGCCAGTGATCGCATGGTCCGAAGTGTTCTCGGCATCGAACAGGGCCATGGCCCGCGCGCCGATGCGGACGGTGGCGGTGGTTGCCTCCGGGTGGAAGCGCCACGGCATGCCGGGATCGATATTGCTGTCGAAGCGGATCGACATCGTGCGGTCGAGCACCTTAATATGGCTGGCGGCCAGGGCGGTTGCGCGCTGGGGCGTGCCGTTGAACCCCGTCGCCTGACAGAACATCCGGTACAGCGGCACCGCAATATAGCCCATGCCCAGCATCAGCACCGCAAAGCTCAATGCGATCAGCCCGACGCGGCGGTTGCGGCCATCGATGGGCGCGCGGGCCGAGGAAGCATTGGGGGCCATCAGACCTTCATCTTGACCACGGTGATCGCAAAGAACAGCGCCACCATCGCCAGCAGCGCCAGGGCGGTAATCCGGTTGCGCGCCGCGATGATGCGGCGACGCTCGATCTCGGCAGGGTCGATGTCTTGCATGGGTCAGCCTTTCGCCAGCAGCAGATGATCGGCAACCAGCGCGCCGAACAGCACGAACAGATAGAGGATCGAGAATTTGAACGCCTGCTTCTCGGGCTGCATCGCATCGTCCGGCCCGGTGCTGCGGCGCAGGCCCACCCTGAGCGTCAGCGCGAGGAACCCGGCCGAGAGCAGCAGCGCCGCGATGCCATAGATCGGGCCGGCCCCGCCGATCGCCCAGGGCACCACGCTGAGCGGCAGCAGCAGCGCGGCATAGAGCATGATCTGGCGCCGCGTCGCGGCCTCGCCTGCCACCACCGGCAACATCGGGATGCCGACCTTGGCGTAATCGCTCTCAACAAACAGCGCCAGGCTCCAGAAATGGGGCGGGGTCCAGATGAAGATGATCGCGAACAGCACGATCGGCATCAGCGTAATGTGCCCCGTCACCGCGACCCAGCCGATCAGCGGCGGAAACGCACCCGCGCCGCCGCCAATCACGATGTTCTGCGGCGTGCGCGGCTTGAGCCAGATGGTATAGACCACAGCGTAATAGACGATCGAAATCGCCAGTATGACCGCCGGGAGCCAGCCGACAAAATACATCACAAACACTGATGCCGCCGCCAGCAGGCCGCCAAAATCGCGCGCGCTGGTCCGGTCCATCCGTCCGGCAGGCAGAGGCCGCTGGGCAGTGCGCTTCATGCCGGCATCGAGATCGGCCTCCCACCACTGGTTGAGTGCCGCTGCGCCGCCCGCGCCCAAAGCGATGCACAAGATCGCGGTGAAGCCCAGCACCGGGTTGATATGCCCCGGCGCTGTCAGCATGCCGCACAGTCCGGTGAAGATGACAAGGCTCATCACCCGCGGCTTGGTCAGCGCGAAGAAATCGCGCCAGTCGGTGGGCATGGGGGCAGCGGCGGTCGGCATGGCGGGCCTATAGAACGGCGGGGCCGCTTGCGATAGTGCTAGATGGCGGTTTGATTGGTCCTCTTGCGGCGGCAACGCCTGTGCCATCTTGAGTCTGTCTGACTGGCGACCTTGCGGTCGCAGCCCGTGCCATCCCGCGCCCCCTCGCGACCTCCCATTCAGGATGCGCGCTGTGGGAGGTCGGGAGGGGGCGCGGGATGGCACGGGCTGCACTTCACGAAAGCGCCCTTTCGCCCTTTTCGCCAAACACCCGCCACGAAAAACCCCGGAGGTTGCCCTCCGGGGTTTTCGATTTAGCGCAACACGCCCAGATCAATGGCTATGACCATCCGATCACGAACAATGACGGTGATCATCGCCATCACGCTTAATGAAGGTGATCGTCGCCGATCACGCTTAATGATGGTGATCGTCGCCGATCACGGGCAGCGTCTCGAACTGATGATAGGGCGGCGGGCTCGACAGCGTCCATTCGAGCGTGGTCGCACCCTCGCCCCAATAATTGCCCTCGGCCTTTTTGCCGGCGATGAAAGCATAGGCGATGTTGACGAAGAAGATCACCATCGAGGAGGCCATCACCAGATAGCCCATCGAGGCGAAGTGGTTCCAATGCTCAAACTGCGGCGCATAATTGGGCACGCGGCGCGGCATGCCTTGTGCGCCCAGGAAGTGCATCGGGAAGAAGATCAGGTTCACGCCGACGAAGAATACCCAGAAATGCGCGTGGGCCAGAAACTCCGAATGCATCTTGCCGCTCATCTTGGGGAACCAGTAATAGAAGCCCGCGAACAGCGACGTCACCGCACCCAGCGACAGCACGTAGTGGAAATGCGCCACGACGTAATACGTGTCCTGAAGGTTGTCGTCGATGCCGCCATTGGCCAGCACCACGCCGGTTACCCCGCCGACGGTGAACAGAAAGATGAAGCCCATCGCCCACACCATCGGCGATTTGAAGCTGATCGAACCGCCCCACATCGTCGCGACCCAGCTGAAGATCTTGATCCCGGTGGGCACCGCGATCACCATCGTGGCGGTGGTGAAGTACATCTTGACGTCTTCGGACAATCCAGTGGTGTACATATGGTGCGCCCACACGACAAAGCCGACCACGCCGATCGCGACCATGGCATAGGCCATGCCGAGATAACCGAACACCGGCTTGCGGCTGAAGGTGCTGACGATCTGGCTGATCATCCCGAAGCCGGGCAGGATCATGATGTAAACTTCGGGATGACCGAAGAACCAGAACAGGTGCTGGAACAGGATCGGGTCGCCGCCGCCACTGGCATCGAAGAAGGTGGTGTGGAAATTACGGTCGGTAATCAGCATGGTGATCGCGGCGGCCAACACCGGCATCGCCAACAGCAGCAGGAACGCGGTGACCAGCATCGACCACACGAACAGCGGCATCTTGTGCAGCGTCATCCCCGGCGCGCGCATGTTGAAGATGGTGGTGATGAAATTGATCGCCCCCATGATCGAGCCCGCGCCAGCCAGATGCAGCGAGAAAATAGCGAAATCGACCGCCGGGCCCTGGCTGCCGCTGGTCGAGAGCGGGGCATAGGCGGTCCAGCCGATGCCGGCGCCATTGCCAACGCCGCCCGGCACGAAGGCCGAGATCATCAAGCTGCAAAAACCCGCCACGGTCAGCCAGAAGCTGATATTGTTCATCCGCGGGAACGCCATGTCGGGCGCGCCGATCATCAGCGGTACGAACCAGTTGCCAAAGCCGCCGATCATCGCCGGCATCACCATGAAAAAGACCATGATCAGGCCGTGTGCGGTGATCAGCACGTTCCAAAGATGCAATTGCTGATCGAAACTGGGGTTATGCACGCCCAGCCAGCCAGCAAAAGTCCCGAGATACTGGATACCCGGATGCGACAGTTCGGCGCGCATCATCCCCGAGATCGCGCCGCCGATGATCCCGGCGGTGATCGCGAAGATCAGATAGAGCGTGCCGATGTCCTTGTGATTGGTGGACATGAACCAGCGGGCGAAAAACGCCGGCTTGTGGTCGCCGTCATGCGCGTGATCATGCGGATCGCCGTGCGCCTGGAAGTGGTCAGCTGTGGTGGCCATGGTTTGCTTTGCCTCGGGTATCTGTAAGGGGGCTCAGCCGGCGGGGGCCGGCGAGGGAGCGGATGCAGCGGCATTCGCAGCGGGAGCTGGGGCAGTAGCTGGCGCGCCGTCGATCTTGCCGCCCGAATGCGTCATCACCCAGGCGTTGAACTGCGGACGGGGCAGCGCCTCGACCGCGATCGGCATATAGCCGTGACGCACGCCGCACAGCTCCGAACACTGACCATAATAGACGCCGGGCACCTTGATGAACAACATCTTCTCATTGATACGGCCCGGCACCGCGTCCAGCTTGAACCAAAGCGAGGGCACCGAGAACGAGTGGATCACATCGGCGCCGGTGGTCTGCAGCCGGATCGGCTCACCCACGGGCACGACCATGCGATTGTCCGAGGCCAGCTGGCGCGGGCCGTCATCGTCGGTGCGGAAGCGCTCGCCCGGCTTGGCATCTTCCTTTTCCTTCAGGAAGTTCGAGGTAACCTCGATCCCGCCATTGTCGGGATAGGAATAGCTCCAGTACCACTGGTTGCCGGTTGCCTTCACGGTCAGCGCATTGGCCGGCAGCGCGGCATATTGCTTGGCCAGCAGCTTCATCGAGGGAACGAAGATCGCCACAAGGATAAAGATCGGGATCGCAACCCAGATCACCTCCAGCATGGTGTTATGCGTGGTCTTGGAAGGCACCTTGTTGCGCGCGGAGCGGTAGGCGAATACCACCCACATCAACAGGCCCAGCACGAAGATGCTGATCGCAATGATCACCGGCATCAGGATCGTATTGTGCATCCACAGGGCATAGGTGCCATTGGGCGAATACTGGTCCTGAAAGCCGATGCCGCCATCGACCGGCATGCCCTTGCCCGCCGTGGGCTTCATCGGGGTATAGCCGCCGGTGGCGACGGTGAAATGATCGGCGCTGTAGGCAACCTTGGGGCCGGTGGCGGCAGCGCCCGGGCCGGTGTTGACCGGCGCGGCGACCGCCGGAGCAGCGGCGGCGGGTGCGGCGGGCGTAACCGCCGGGTCAGCTGTCGCAGGGACGGCGGGAGCGGCAGCGACCGAAGCGGCGGGTGCGGGCGCCAATGCCGCCGGGGCCTGACCCATCGCCAGTTGCGGCACCGCGAACAGCGCAAGCGCCAGCGGAAGCATCCGCAATTTGCGGCCGATCGCCGCCAAATTCATACCCTGGTTGATCATTTCGGGGTCGATCATTTCGGTCTACGCTTCCCACTGTTGGCGACCATACGCCATCCCGAATCCGGGCAAATCCACAAGCGGCAGGGGCGCGCAAAGCTGCCCTCCTCCGCTTGCATAACTTGGCCTATACGCGGCCTTGCCGGCAGTCTCAAGCACCTCTAGGGGGTATTTTTGTCGGCCGGGCGAAGCTTTTGCCCTGTGGCCGGCCCAGCGCGAAGGACTATCTGGCAATGCAGGACGAAGACGTGCTGGCCGAGTTTCGCGGTGCGGCGGCCTTGCTGGAGGGGCATTTCCTGCTCTCCTCGGGCCGGCACAGCGGCTATTACCTGCAATGCGCCCGTGTTTTGATGGACCCGATGCGGGCTCAGCGGCTGGCCGTGGCCCTGGCCGCCAAGCTCCCGCGCGAGCTGCGGCGCGAGATCGATGTAGTGGTGTCGCCGGCCATGGGCGGCGTGATCATCGGGCACGAAATGGGCCGCGCGCTGGGGGTGGAGGCGCTGTTTGTCGAGCGCCCGACCGGGGTTTTCGAGCTGAGGCGCGGGTTCGCGCTGGCGCCGGGGGCCAGGGTGCTGCTGGTCGAGGACGTCGTGACCACCGGGCTGTCCTCGCGTGAGGCGATTGCGGCGGTCGCGGCGGCGGGCGGCAAAGTGATCGCGGCGGCGGCGCTGGTCGACCGTTCGGCGGGCTCCGCCGATCTGGGAGTACCGTTCTTTCCGCTGATCGCGCTCAATTTTCCGACCTATGCCGCAGGCGAGGTGCCCGCCGATCTGGCTGCCGTTCCGATCACCAAGCCGGGCAGCCGGGCGGCGTGATGCGGCTGCGTCTCGGCGTCAACATTGATCATGTTGCCACCGTGCGCAACGCGCGGGGCGGCGATCATCCCGATCCGGTGCGCGCGGCGCAGATCGTCGCGGCGGTGGGCGGCGATGGCATCACCGCGCATCTGCGCGAGGATCGGCGGCATATCCGCGATGAGGATCTGGCGCGAATCCAGGCCTCGACCAACCTGCCACTCAATCTGGAGATGGCGGCGACCGACGAGATGGTGGAAATCGCGCTGCGTCATAGGCCACATGCCGCCTGCATCGTGCCCGAGCGGCGCGAGGAGCGCACCACAGAGGGCGGGCTGGACGCCGCCGGGCAGCACAACCGGCTGGCCCCGATCGTCAGTCGGCTGCGCGATGCCGGCATCCGCGTCAGCCTGTTCATCGCCCCGGAAGTGCGCCAGCTGGAGGCGGCTATGCGGCTGGGCGCGCCCGTCGTCGAGTTTCATACCGGCGAATATGCCCATGCCGATGCAGCCTCTGCCCCCGCGCAGCTGACGCGGCTGGCCGAGATGGCGGCGCTGGCGGTGAAGAACGGCATCGAGCCGCATGCCGGGCATGGGCTGACGTATGAGAACGTCCAGCCGGTCGCCGCGATCCCGCAACTGGCCGAGCTCAACATCGGGCACTACCTGATCGGCGAGGCGATCTTCACCGGGCTGGAGCATGCAGTGCGGCGGATGCGCGATTTGATGGATGCTGCGCGGTGAGGTACCCATGATCCTCGCCATCGGTTCCGACCTCTGCAATATCGAGCGCATCGCCGCCTCGCTGGCCCGGTTCGGCGAGCGGTTCGAGAACCGGGTGTTCACCGAGGTTGAGCGCGCCAAGGCCGCGCGTCGCCCGTTCACCAAAGCGGGCACGCTGGCCAAGCGCTTTGCCGCCAAGGAGGCGTTTTCCAAGGCGGTCGGCACCGGCTTCAAGGCCGGGGTGTTTATGAAGGACATCGGCGTGGTCAATGCAAAGTCGGGCGCGCCGACCCTCGCGCTGACCGGCGGGGCGGCGGCACGGCTGGCGGCGATTACCCCGGCGGGGCATCAGGCGGTGGTGCATCTGACGCTGACCGATGATCACCCCTGGGCGCAGGCCTTCGTGGTGATCGAGGCCCGGCCGCTGTGACTGACGCTGTGAACGAAATCGCAAAGGCCCCTGCGGCGGCCAAGCCCCGCTTCGACTGGCTGGGCGAAATACGCGGGCTGGCCTTCATGCTGCTGGCAGTGCTCGCGTTTCACAGCATCGTCGCCAAGCCATTCTATATCCCCTCGGCCTCGATGCTGCCCAATCTGTGGGTCGGCGACCGGCTGGTGGTCAGCAAATATCCGTATGGCTGGAACTGGTCCTCGGCCAGTTTCCACTTGTTGCCGCGCGGTGGCTGGCGGATCTGGCCGCGTGACCCCGACTATGGTGATATCGTCATCGTCGTGCCGCGAGGCAGCGATGCCGATTACATCAAGCGGGTGGTGGCGCGGCCCGGTGACCGGATCGCGGTGGTGGCTGGCCAGATCGTGCTGAACGGGCAGAAGGTGCCGCAAGCCGTGGAGCCGCCGGCCATCATCCCGCTGGGCGCGATCATCTCGCCCGAGGACCCCGATCCCTGCACCAGCGCCAGCTATTTCGGGATGCTGGCGCGCCAGCCTTCGGGCGCGATGGCCTGTGAAATGCCGATCCTGCGCGAGACTATGCCTAATGGCGCGACCTATCTGGTGGCCGACACGCATAATGGCGAGGCCGACAACCAGCCCGAAATTACCGTCCCGGCCGATCACGTATTCCTGATGGGCGACAATCGCGGCAATTCGGCGGACAGCCGCTTTGCGCTGGTCGAGCGCGGGCTGGGCGGGCCGGTGCCGATTTCCGACATTGGCGGACGGGCGGAGTTCACGACATTCTCGCTGGAGCCGGGCGCGGGGTGGAACCCGCTGCATTGGTGGGGCGTATTGCGCAAACATCGCGCGGGGCGCAGCCTGCGTCCGGCGTTGGATCCGGCCGCCTGTCTCGGCAAAGCTTGTGGCCTTTCGCGCTTTTCGCAAACAGATCGCAAACAGACTCTTGGGGGAATGCGCGATGAGCAATGAGCCAGGATCGATGCCTCAGACCAGGTCCGACGCCAAGGTGGAGGCCGATCTGACCCACGCCCACGGCCCCACCGACATCAATGACGCGCTGGTCACGCATGAGGCCAAGCGTGCGCTGGTGTGGTTTGGGCTGGCTGGCGGCATGGCGCTGGTGGTGGTGCTGGCCCAGCCGCTGCTGGTGGTGTTCGGCGGGATCGTGTTCGGGGGCCTGATCGATGGCGGCGCGCGGCTGCTGGGCCGGGTGGCGCCGTGGCCGCGCGGGGTGCGCGTTGCTCTAGTGCTGCTGGGCGCAGTGGTGTTCCTGCTGTCGACCTTCATCTATGCCGGCAACGAAATCGCCGATCAGGCCGCCGCGCTGCCCGCGATGATCCGCACCCAGACCCTGCATTTGCTGCAAATCGCGCGGCATCACGGCATCGCGGTCAATCCCGCCAGCATCCAGACCCTGACGGACAAGGCCTTGTCCAGCATCGACCAGATCACCGGGGTGGTCGGCGGGCTGATCGGCGGGTTGACCACGCTTACCGCGATCATCGTGCTGGGCATCTATTTCGCGATCGATCCGGGGTCGTATCAGCGCGGCGTGGTGTGGCTGATGCCGCGCGCCAGCCGGCCGTTCTTCCTCGATACATTCGCGCATCTGGGGCACACGTTGCGGCGGCTGCTGGCAGGGCGGTTGCTGGGGATGACCGTCGAGGGGGTCAGCATCGGGTTGGCGCTGGGCATCTATGGCGTGCCGATGGCCAGCCTGCTGGGGCTGATCGCCGGACTGCTGGCGTTTTTGCCCAATATTGGCGCGCCCATATCCGGCCTGCTGATGGTGCTGATCGGCTTTTCGGGTGGCAGCCATATGGGGCTGTATTGCATCGGCGTCTACGTCGTGGTGCAGGGGATCGACGGCAATATCATCGTGCCGATGGTCGCCAAAAAGAGCGCCGATCTGGCTCCGGCACTGGTGCTGGGGATGCAGCTGGTGATGGGGGTGCTGTTCGGCATTCTGGGGCTGGCGCTGGCCGATCCGCTGCTGGCGATGATCAAGGTGACGCTGGAGCAGATGGCGGTGCGGCGCAAGCGCAAGGCGCGCATCGTCGGCGGCCGCAGCGTGCCGGTCGGGGGATGAGATTTTGGCGCGCAAGTTTCTTTATGGCATCGTCTGTGTGGTGGTGCTGGTGATTGCGGGGATGTTCGGGCTGAGGTTTTGGGCCAAGGAACTGTCGCAGCTGGCCTTTGTGCCGGGGTCGGCATTTTCGGCGGCGGCACCTGTTGCGAGCGGGGCCTATGCCGATCCGGCACTGTGGATCGCGCGCGGCAACAGCGACGCGCATGATCCCGCCCGTTGGCAGCCGCGCGGCGCCGGGCCCCCTGCCCCAGTCAAGGCAGCGGTATTCTTCGTCCACCCGACCAGCCATTACGACCGCAGCCACTGGAACGCCGCGTTAAGCGATGCCGCCGTCAACGCCCGCGCCGAAACCTTCGTGCGCGGGCTCGCCAGCCCATTTGCTGGGGCGAGCGAGCTATGGGCGCCGCGCTATCGGCAGGCGACCTTCGGCGCATTCATCGCGAAGAAGGCGGACGGCCAGCGAGCGCTCGATCTGGCCTATGGCGATGTGCTGGCGGCGTTCGATGCGTTTGTGGCGGCGGTCGATCCGAAGGCGCCGCTGGTGCTGGTGGGGCACAGTCAGGGCGCGTTACACCTGCTGCGGCTGCTGCACGACCGGGCCTATGGCCAGCCTTTGGCGCGCCGGATCGCGGCAGCTTATGTGATCGGCTGGCCGGTCAGTATGACGCATGACCTGCCGCAGACGGGCTTGCACGCCTGCGCCGGGCCCGATGACAGCGGGTGCCTGCTGTCCTGGCAGAGCTATGCAGAGCCGGCCGACCCGTCGCTGATGCAGGAAGCCTATGCGCATTTCCCGGGGCTCGATGGGCAGGCGCGCGGCGGCAGCCCGATGCTGTGCACCAACCCGCTGACCGGCGCGCCCGACAGCGCGGCACCGGCCAGCGCCAATCTCGGCACGCTTATGCCCGATGCCAACCTGTCGGGCGCGGCGCTGGTGGCGGGAATGGTGCCGGCGCGGTGCTCGCCGCAGGGGTTCCTGCTGATTGGGCCAGCGCCGGAGCTGGGGCCGTTCGTTCTGCCCGGCAACAATTACCATATCTATGACATCCCGCTGTTCTGGGGCAATATCCGCGCCGATTTTGCACGGCGCGTGACGGCGTGGAAGCCGGACAAACGGTGATCACCACGCTGGCCGGGGAATTCGCGGCGACCTTGCCCGGCGGCGGCGCGTTGATTGGGCTAGACCTTGGCACCCAGACCATCGGCACGGGCTTTTGCGACGCCGGCTGGCGCATCGCCTCGCCCGGCAAGACATTGCGGCGGGGCAAATTCGGCGCGGACCGCGCGTTGCTGGCGGCGTTGGTCGCGGAGCGGCAGGTGGCGGGCATCGTCATCGGTCTGCCGATCAACATGGACGGCAGTGAGGGGCCCCGGTCGCAATCGGCGCGTGCCTATGCGCGGAATCTGGCCACGCTGGATCTGCCGATCCTGCTGTGGGACGAACGCTGGTCCACCGCCAGCGCCGAACGCGGCCTGATCGCCCAGGACATCAGCCGGGCGCGCCGCGCCGCGCGCATCGACGCGGCAGCAGCGGCGGTGATCTTGCAGGCGGCGATAGATGCGCTGACGGGCGGCGTGTTTTAGACCGGACCGGCATTCAGCCCAGGCGACATCTGGACTGAATGTTGGTCCGGTCTAGTGGATTGATTTTGACATTCGAGTCCCGCTTGCGGCAAAGGGCGCTTTCGAATGTCAAAATCGTAAAATCCACTAGAATCAAAATCTTCTAGTGGTGCGAAAAGATTCTGACATTCGAGCGCGACTTGGCCTCAAGCGGTATCGAATGTCAGAATCGGACCACTAGCTTCCCAAGGCCCGGTAACACGCCACAATCGCGCTCGCCTCATCGGCCCTGGCCGCCGCCGCCTGCCCATCCGCAGCGGCGGCGGTTTCGGTTGCGGCAAGCAGCGCGTCGCGGCTGATCCCCCCCGCCGCATAGGCCCGCGCGGCAATTGCGGCGGCATCGGCGGCGGCGTGCCCGGCGCGCAGCATCATCGCTGCCCGCACATGCGCGGCGGCCAGCGCGGCGAAGCTGGTCTCCACATCGCCCGCGGCACGCAACACGGCGGCGCGATAGGCGGCCAGCGCCTCGCCCTCCCGCCCATGCGCGGCGCGAACCTCGGCGTCGATCCGCGCAAAATCGAACAGGCGCCAGCGCAGCCCCAGCACCGCCTGCGCGGCCAAGGCGTCGCCGCTGACCAGACTGGCCAGATGCGTGCTATCCAGCCCCAGCATGCCCGAGAGCGACAGTTTGGGGTAATATTCGGCCAGCGCCGCGCCCACCCCGGCATGCGCCGCGATCAGCCGCGCCTCGGCAGCGGCAACATCGGGGCGGCGGCGCAATACGTCGGCGGGCAAACCCAGCGCTGGGTCGGGGGCTTCGGTGACGGTGACAGGCGCCGCCAGTGCCGCGATGGCCAGCGACGGGCTCTGCCCGATCAGCACCGCGATCCGGGCACGCTGGCCCTCGCTGGCCGCATCCAGTGCCGCCGCCGCCGCCTCGGCCTGCGCCAGCGCCACGATGCCGGGATCGAGCGCCTCGCGCGGGGCAGCGCCCGTCCGCACCCGCACCGCCATGATCGCCTGCCGCCGGGTCAGCGCCGTGACCCGCGCTCGCGCCGCTGCACCCTCCGCCGTCAGCCCGCGCCACTGCAAATAGCTATCGGCCAGTTCTGCCGAAACCGCCAGCCGCGCTGCCGCCACCCCGGCCTCAGCCCCGGCAAGCTGCGCGCGCGCAGCCTCCTGCTGACGCCGGATACCGCCCGCGAAATCGAGATCCCAGCTAAGCCGCCCACCGATCTGCTCCTCGCCAAAGCTGCGCGGGAAGGACGGGACATAGCGCGACAATTGCCCTGTGCCGGCGTCCAGTGTCTGGGTAACGCGCGCCGCATAGCCGCCAACATCTCCGCCCGGATAGCGCGCCGCCGCCGCGCCGCGCGCCGCGCCGCGCGCCTGATCAACCCGGGCCAGTGCCTGCGCGATGTCCAGATTGGCGGCGCCCGCGCGCGTCTCCAGCGCATCGAGCGCCGCATCACCAAAACCGCGCCACCATTCGGTAGGCGCCGGCATGGTTCCCCCGGCGGCGCGCCAAGCCGACGCGATCGGCAATTCGGGCGCGCGATAAGCCGTGCCAGCGGTGCATCCGGCCAGCAGCACGACCCCGAGGACACAAGCGCGCTTCATGCCGCCTCCTCATCGGGCTTGGCCAGCAGCAGATACATCACCGGCGTCGCGATCCGCGACAGCAGCGTCGAGGAAATCAGCCCACCGATCAGCACAATCGCTACCGGCGCATAAAGCCCGCTCTTGTCCACCGCCAGCGGGATCATCCCTCCAATCGCGGTCACCGACGTCAGGAGGATCGGCAGGAACCGCGCTTCGCCCGCCGCCTCGATCGCGGCGCGGATCGGCATGCCTTGCCGGCGCAATTGCTCCGAGAAATCGACCAGCAGGATCGAATTCTTGATCTCGATCCCGATCAGCGCGACCAGCCCGATGGTGGCGGTAAAGGACAGGGAATTGCCGGTGATCCAAAGCCCGATCACCCCGCCCAGGATTCCGAAAGGCGCGATCCCCGCCACCACCGCGACCATGCGGAACCGCCCAAACTCCAGCACCAGCACCGCCAAAATACCGAACGCCGCCAGCAGCAGCGTCGGCAGCAACCCGCCCAGGCTGCGGCTCTGCGCCTCGGCCTCGCCGCCCAGCGTCAGGTTATACCCGGGGGGCAGCATCACCGCGCTGCGCACCCGCGCCTCGGCATCGGCGGTAGCGCGGCTGGTCAGCACGCCGGGCCCGACATCGGCGGTGAGCGTGACCGAACGCAGGCGGTTGATCCGGTCGATCTCGGGCGGCCCCGATTCCAGCACCGGGCGCGCGATGGCCGACAATGGCACCGCATGGCCCGCGCTGCTCGGCACCTCGATCCGGTCCAGCGCCGCCAGCCGGTTGGCCCCGTCCATCGCCATGCGGACCTTGACCGGGAACGTATCGCCGTCCCCATCGCGAAAACTCGCCACATCGGCGCCCGACAGCGCCAGCTGCATGGTCTGGCGCAGGGCGCCTGCCCCGACCCCCAGACCCGCCGCCGCCGGCTCGTTGACCGCGAAATGCAGGTCAGTGCGCGGCTGGCGCAGCGGGTTGGTGATGTCGGTCAGGCCGGGCACGCGCTGCATCGCCGCCTCGGCGCTGGCCGCCAGACGGGTCAGCGTGGCAATGTCGCTGCCCGCGATGCGCAGCGCCACCGGCGCCTCGACCTGGGGGCCCTGGACGAATTTAACGATGCTGATCCGCGCCGCCGGGTAATGCGAAAACTGATCTCTCAGGCGCAGGATCACCGGATCGCGCGCTGCCGCCGCTGCCGGCGTCAGCCCCACCGCGACCTCGCCGAATTCCATGTCGGTCTCGTGCTGGCCGGCATTATAGTAGATCTGCGGATTGCCGCGCCCGGTATTGCCGATGGTCCATGCCACAGCCGGGTCACCCGCCAGATGCTGCTCGACATAGCGCACGGTTATATCGGTGCGGGCCAACGAGGCACCGCGCCCGGCATCGATGCGGATCAGGAATTGCGGGGTCTCGGCGGCGGGGAACAGGCTGGTGCCGATCACCCTGACCAGCGGGATCGACAGCATCGTCAGCAGCAACAGCACGGCCAGCGCCTTGCTCGGCCGATCGAGCGCGCGATGGAGCAGCGGCGCGTAAAAGCGGTGGATCGCCGCCGTGATGCCGCGCAGCATGCGGTTGCCCTCGGGGTGGCTTTCGGGCCTGAGGAACAGGCTGGCAGCCAGCGGGATCACGGTCAGCGACACCACCAGCGACCCCGCCACCGTGGCCAGCACCGCCACCGGCATCGAGCGGATAAACTGACCCGAAACATCGGGCAGCGCCATCAGCGGCAGGAAAGCAAATATCAGGCACAAGGTGCAGCCCACCACCGCCAGCGCGATCTGGCCGCTGCCAGCCACCACCGCGCGGCTGACATCGGGCTCGGCGCGCATCCAGCGCACGATGTTTTCGGTGACCACGATGGCGTCATCGACCAGAATACCGAGCGACAGCACAAACCCCGCAATCGACAGCTGATTCAACGTATAGCCCAGCGCCCCCACCACGCTGACCCCGATCAGCAGCGACAGCGGGATCGCCACCATCACCACCAGCGCCGCCCGCCCGCCCAGCGGCAACAGCGTGATGCACACCAGCCCTAGCGCGATCAGGAAATCCCGGCGCAGCGCGCCCATCCGCGCCGCCACATTATCGGCCTGGGCAAAGGGCCGCACCAGCCGCACCCCGCCGGGCAACGTCCGCTCGAAGCTGTCAAACGCAGCGGTCAGCGCGGTGTTGAGCTGGGCCACGTCCACCCCATCGGTCTGGCGCGCAGTCAGCAACACCGCGCGTTTGCCATCGTAACGGGTGATATGGTCGGCCTCGCCCAGCGCCCAATCGACGATGGCGACATCGCCGACATGGAGCACAGCGCCATCGTGCGCGCGCACGGCCAGATTGCGCACCGCCGCGATGTCGCGATAGGCGCCGCCATATTGCACGGTGAAGGCGCGGGCGCCGGACTGGATGTCGCCGATCGGCCCTTCGCCGCCGCCGGCGCGCAAGGCCTGTGCGACCTCCGCCGGGGTAACGCCCAGCGCGGCAAGCCGCCCGAAATCGAGCGACACGCGCATCTCGCTGGGGGTGGCACCCCAATATTGCGCCTCGCGGATGCCGGGGATAGTGCCGATCTGCTCGCGCAGTTTCTGGGCCAGCTTCTCCAGCCGGCGCATCGGCAATGTATCGCTGACCAATGCCACCTCGACCACGGCGGCCAAGGTTGGCCGGGCATGATCGACCTGTAGCCGGGTCAGCGCGGCGGGGAGCCGGAGGCGCAATTGCGCGATCTCCCGCTGAAGCGCATCCTCGTCGCGGGCACCGCTGGAATTGTAGCGGAAATCGACGGTAGTGGTCGATATGCCGCCCCGGCTTTGCGAACGCACCTCGCGCACGGCGTCGAGGCCATAGATCGCATCCTCGATGGGTTTGGTGACCAGTTCCTCGACCTCACGCGGGTCGGCGCCGGGCAGGACGGCGGTAATGTGGAACAGCGGGCTGTCGATCTGGGGGTCTTCGGTGCGGGGGATGCCGCGGAACGCACTGAGCCCAACTGCGACCACTAGCAACACCGCCAGCAGCGCAAACCGCCAGCGGCGCAGCACGAATTCGGCCGGGTTGAAGTTCATTTGGCAGCGATAGTCACGCGCTGCCCCTCGGCCACGAAGCCCGCGCCTGCGGTGATGACGCGCGCTTCGGCGGGCAGGCCGGCAACCCGCACCAGATCGCCATCGATGCCGAGCACCCGGATGGCCAGCCGGCGCGCGCGATTATCCGCGCTGATCACGAAGACATGCCCGCCGCCACCGGCGGCATCGAGCAGCGCTTCGGCGGGGATGCGCTGGACCGCTGGTGCGGCGCGGTTGGCGGCGAAGGTGACCGAGCCCAGCGCGCCGCTGGTGATGGCGCGCGGCGCCGACAGGGCGAGGTCGACCTCCACCGTCCCGGTCGCCGCCCCCGCCGCGCCGCCGATTCGCAGGATGCGCGCAGCCATGGACGGAGTGTCGCCCCATTGAACCTGGGCCGGCATGCCGGGCGACAGCGCGCGGGCCCCCGCCTCGGACACGGCGGCGCGGGCGATCAGCGGGCTGGCGGTGTCGGCGATGCTGACCAGCACCTGCCCTGGCGCCACGGTCTCGCCCTGTTCGGCCTCGCGGGTCAGGATGGTGCCGGCGAACGGCATGCGCAGCGTGCCCGAGGCATCGTCATAATGCGACGCCGAGGCGCCGGCGCGGGCTGCCGTCAACGCGGCGCGGGTCGTATCGCGTTCGGCCTGAGAGATCGCACCTGCGGCCAACAATGCCTCGTTGCGCGCGGCATCGGCTGTGAGGCGGGTGACATCGGCATCGCTGCGCGCGGCGGCGGCGTGCTGGGGCGTGGCATCGATCCGCGCCACCAGAGCACCGCGCGGCAAATGCTCGCCAATGCGCGCCGGCATCGCCGCCAGAACCCCGCCCAGCCGCAGGCTCAGCCGCGCCTCCCGGTCGCGGGCGAAGGTGGCCGGCCAGGTGCTGCTGCCCCCGCCCCCACCGTCGCCCTCGCTGGCCGCCGCAGTGGTGACCAGCGCGGCCTCGACCGGAAGCGGCGGTGCATCCTGGTTCTGTTCCGGCGCGGCGTGGCAACCGGCCAGCACGGCAAGGCCCAACAGCCCCGCCGTCCCCCGCGCGCGCCATCGCCAGCGCAGATCGGTCCTGCTTTGCATATGCCCGTCACCTCCCTCGCCCGCTGTGTTGTAAAGGGTATGGCATGAGGCAGGTCAAGCGGCTGGGGCGGGACGATGTGAATCGCTGCTGCGTCCCAGCACCCCGATTCGCAGCCCTGCCCGGCGCAATTGCCCGTGATCGCGGCAGGCTGTCTGCACGAAATCCATGCCGATGCGGAGGATTGGGCCGCCGCCGCCTTCGCGCTGGCCGTGCCTGATACTGCAAGCGTGCGGTGCTGGTGCTGTGCAAGTCGCGGCAGGATGCGCCGCGCGGGCTGCTGTATGGCGCCGGGCTGGCGGAGTTAGGAATTACGCCGGGGCGGCTGCGGCTGGATAGGCGCGCGATACGATGACACTGCTCCGTGCCGGGCTCCTGACGAAGCTGCCGCGCGGCGCTGTGGGTTAGCGCGGGCGAACGGCCGCGAACCTGCGGGTGCTGCTGCCCTCGCGGGGCTTCATTAGAGCATCGCGCCAAAAAAGTGGAAACCGGTTTTTGTCGATAAATCAGGCGACAGCACATGCCGGGAGCGAGACGGGTCAACCCGGCATCGCATCACATTCCGCTCCGCCTTGAGCGCTCCCGATAAAACCCTACTGCGAACTCCCCCCTTGCGCAGCTCTATGCCGCAGCGCACAATACCCCATGCGCATTGCCATCGTCGATGAAAGCGCGCCGCGCGCTGCGGTGATCCGTGAGGGGCTGGCCCAGGTCGCCGAGTGCGAAATTTTCGTCGTAACCGAGCGGCGCGGCATGATTGCGCGCATCGCGGAGATCGCCCCCGACATCGTGCTGATGGACCTTGGCAATCCGTCGCGCGATGTTTTGGAGGAATATTTCGCGGTTAGCCGCGCGCTGGCTCGCCCCATCGCGATGTTCGTCGACGAATCGGACGAGGAGGCGATCGCCGCCTCGATCGACGCGGGGGTTTCGGCCTATATCGTCGCCGGGCTGGCGGCGCATCGCATTCGCCCGCTGCTCGATCTGGCGGTGCGGCGATTCAACGCGTTTGCCCGGCTTCAGGCCGACCTGAACGAGGCGCGCGGGCAATTGGCGGAGCGCGAAACCATCGACCGCGCCAAGCGCATCCTGATGGACAGCCGGCGCATCACCGAGCCGCAGGCCTATGCCGAAATGCGCGGGGCAGCGATGAGTCAGGGGCGCCGCATCGCCGATATTGCCGGCGCCGTGGTCACCGCGCATCGGCTGCTGGCCAATACCAGCGCCATCGCAGCCGCCGGCGAAAATACGCCCGGAAAGGGACCGATATGACGACCGAGCTTGCCATCGGCTTCCTGCCGCTGGTCGATGCCTGCCTGCCCATTCTGGCGCAGGAACATGGCTTTGCCGAGGCGGAAGGCCTCAGTCTGCGGCTCGTCAAGGACATGAGCTGGGCGACCGTGCTCGACCGGCTGCTGTATGGCCATACCGATGCCGCGCATCTGATCGCGCCGCTGGCGATTGCCACCACGCTGGGGCGCGGTCGGCCCGCGCAGCCGCTGTCGGTGCCATTTGTGCTGGGGCTCAACGGCAATGCGATCACGATGCGGCCCGATCTGGCGGCCGAGGTCAATCCAAGCGGCCGGTTGGGCGATCCGCGCGCGGTGGGTGCGGCTCTGGCGCAGGTCGTCGCAGCCCGAGCAGCAGCAGGTGGGGGTGCCGACCGGCTGCGGTTCGGTGTTGTTCAGCGCTATTCCAGCCATTCCTACATGCTGCGCTATTGGCTGGCCGCCTGCGGCATCCGGCCCGATATCGACGTTACCATCACCACCGTCGCGCCGCCGTTTTGTGCCGACGCGCTGGAGGCAGGCGAGGTCGATGCGATCTGCGTGGGTGAGCCGTGGAACAGCGTCGCGGTCGGGCGCGGGGTGGGTGAGATCGTGCTGGCCACCGCGCAGATCTGGCGGCGCGGGGTGGAGAAGGTGCTGGCCCTGCGCGAGCCGGTGCTGGACGCACGGCGCGGCGATATCGAGGCGCTGATTCGCGCGCTGCGCCGGGCGGGTACGCATTTCGTCGATCCCGCCAATTGGGAGGCGAATGCGGCGATCCTCGCCCGGTCGCACTATCTCGACGGAAATGAGGCGATGATTCGCAACGCGATCTCCGATCATCTGCTGCTGCGGAACGGCGGCGGCTTGGTGCATTACCCTGATTTCATGTTCCAATACCGCGAGGCGGCGAACTTTCCCTGGGTCAGCCAGGCCGAGTGGCTGTATACCCAGATGGCCCGGTGGGAGGGCATGCCCTTCGACCCCGGCGATGCCGCGCGCGCCGCGCATGTGTTCCGCCCAGACGTATACCGCAGTGCACTCATCGGTGGCCCCGAGCCATTGCCCGGCGCCAGTTCCAAGGTCGAGGGCAGCGTGAGCCAACGCACCGCTGTGACCACCCAACAAGGCAATATCACCATGGAATCAAACAGCTTTTTCGACGGGCGCATATTCGATCCGGTGGACCTGCGCGGATACATGGCAGCGATGCCATGAGGTAAATTATGCCGCAGTGCAAAAAACCGATTGCCACGAACGGGCGAATCACATAGTTTCGAACCAGCGAAAGTGATGCTGTCCAGCGTTGGGCGACGAAACATCCATCGCATTTTTGTTCAAATGAGTGGCAACGGCGCCGCCCGATCTGACCCTTGCCGGGTCTGTTCGTGGCGGTTTTTTTGCGTGCGTGGGGCACGCAGCCGGGGTCAGTTTCGGGGGGCCGAATTGTGCCGGAATGCGTATCAGCGAAGGAGCAGCGCGGCGATCAGAGCCACGGCCAGTCCGGCGCTGATCAACTGCCACGCCAGCACCGGATTGCGCTCCACCAGCGCGGGGGCGCGGCGCGGGCGGACGGTCAGCGGCCCGCCGGCCTCCAGCGCGCGCAGCAACGCGATTACATCGCCGAAACGGGCATCGCGGGCCGGGGCCAGCGCGGTGGCGATGGCATCGTCGAGCCAGCTCGGGATCTCAGGGCGGTGGCTGGCCAGCGGGGGGGCGGCGGCGAATTTGGGCCGCTGAAACGCCTCCTGCTCACCGAACGGCATCCGGCCGGTGAACCAACGGTACAGCGTGACGCCCAACGCGAATTGATCGGTCAGCGCGTCGCCGGCGTTACCGTGAAACTGCTCGGGCGCCATGTAGCCGGGGCTGCCGGGGATCTCGTCGCCGGTGAAATCCTCGACGCGGGGCAATCGCGCCACCCCCAGATCGATCAGCCTGAGCCCGCCACCGCCGGTCAGCATCACGTTTTCGGGCTTGATATCGCGGTGGATTACCTCCAGCCGGTGCAGCGCCGCCACCGCCCGCGTCAGGCGGATCGCCTGCTCGATACCCATGCCCAAGGTCGGCAGGCGCCGCTCGATCCGCGCCGCCATCGTCTCACCATCGAGCAGCGGCTGCACCGCATAGAGCCCGGTCTGACGCTCGGGGCGCACCGGATACGCGGCGAGCACGAAGGGGCTGGTAACCCGCTGGGCGATCAGGATTTCGCGGGCGAAGGCCAGCCGCATCGCGCGGTCGCTGGCGGCGCGCGGGCGCGGGAATTTGAGCACTACCTCACCGCCGCCCTCGCGGTCGATGGCGACCAGCAGCACGGCGTAACGCCCCTCGCTCAGCACGCGGGTAACCGCAAACCCGTCGATGCTCTCGCCCGGCGCAGGCACCGCGATCACCGGCAGGCTGGACAGGCCGGTCAGGATACCATCGAGATCGGGCGCGGGCAGCCGGATCACATCGATGACCAGCGCGGTGGCATTGTCCTTGCCGCCCGCCGCCAAAGCCGCCTCGACCAGCTCCGCCGCCGTGGCCTCTGCCGAGGTTTGTCGCGCCAGAATTTGCGTGATGGCGCGCGCATTCAGGCTCCCATGCACCCCGTCGCTGGTCAGCAACAGCCGGTCACGCTCGGCCAGTTCGACCACGCCGTGATCGAGCCTCAGCTCCTCCTCCAGCCCCAGCGCGCGCAGCAAAACATGGCGCATATCGGGCTCCGGCCTGGTGTGATCATTGGTCAGGCAATGCAGCCGGCCACCGGCAAAGCGCCATGCGCGGCTGTCCCCCACATGCACCACATGCGCTCGGCGCCCGCGCAGGGCCAGCCCGGTGAAGGTCGTGGCGCTACCGCCCTGGCCGTTGCCGCGCCCCTGCGCATGCAGCCAGCGGTTGTAGGCGGCAAGCGCGGTCTGCATCGCGCGGGCCGTGCCCAGCGTGTCGGGCATCTGGTAGAAGCCTTCGATCGCGGCACGCACCGCCAATTCGGCCGCCATCCGCCCCTCGCGCCCGCCGCTGACCCCATCGGCCACCGCCGCGATGATGCCGCGCGTGGCCCGCTGGTTGGCGGTGCCAAGATGGATCGCGCCGAAATCCTGATTGTCGGCGCGCGGGCCCACCGCGCTGGCAAAGCCCGCCGCCACCGCCAGTTCGCCCGCATCGCGCATGGTCGCCGCCCCTCGAATTTCCCCGCGCCGCAACACCCGCGTCGCGCCCGCGTGAGGATCGCCCCTCAAATCATCCCGTCAAGTCTGAGAGGATTACTTCGATGAATACTCCTTCCAAAGCCCCGCCGATGGCCGGTTTCTGGCAATCCGGCCATAGGCCCACATTGCTGGCGGCCTTTGCCTATTTCGACATTGCCTTCATGGTCTGGGTCATCCTCGGCCCGTTGGCGCCGATCATTTCCAAGCAGCTCCACCTCGATCCGGGCCAAAAGGGGCTGATGGTGGCGGTGCCCACCCTGGCCGGCGCGGTGCTGCGCATCGTCAACGGCCTGCTGGTCGACCGGATCGGCCCCAAGCTGACCGGCACGATCAGCCAGGTGGTGGTGATCTGCGGGCTTGCGACCGCTTGGCACTTCGGCATCAGCAGCTTTCAGGGCACATTGGCCCTGGGCGTGATCCTCGGCTTTGCCGGGGCGAGCTTTGCGGTGGCCCTGCCGCTGGCCAGCCGCTGGTACCCGCCCGAGCATCAGGGCAAGGCGATGGGCATCGCCGGCATGGGCAATTCGGGCACGGTGTTCGCATCGCTGTTCGCGGCCTTGCTGGCCAAGGCGTTCGGCTGGACCAATGTGCTGGGCCTTGCGCTGATCCCGTTGATCGCGGTGTTCATCATCTATCTGCTGGTCGCCAAGGACAGCCCGTCGCAGCCCGCGCCCAAGCCATTGTCGGCCTATGCCGCGGTGTTGAAGGAAGGCGATGCCTGGTGGTTCATGCTGTTCTATGGCGTGACGTTCGGGGGCTTTGTCGGCCTGTCCAGCTCGCTGCCGACGTTTTATGCCGATGGCTTCGGGGTCACCCCGGTGATCGCCGGTTATTGCACAGCCGCTGCCGTGTTCATGGGTTCGCTGCTGCGCCCGATGGGCGGCGCGCTGGCAGACCGGATGGGCGGCATAAAGACGCTGAGCTTCGTCTATATCGTGGCCGCCGCACTGCTGGCGGTGATTTCGATCGCGCCGCATGTGCTGCCGCTGATGGTGTTTCTGTTCATCCTGACGCTCGGCACGCTGGGGGTCGGCAATGGCGCGGTGTTTCAGCTGGTGCCGCAGCGGTTCCGCAGCGAGATCGGGGTGATGACCGGGCTGGTCGGCTTTGGCGGCGGGGTAGGGGGCTTCTACCTCGCCTTCTCGCTGGGCTATGCCAAGAAGCTGAGCGGCAGCGCTTCGCCAGGCTTCCTGATCTTTGCCGCGCTGGCGGCGCTGGCGCTGGTGGGGTTGACCTCGGTCAAGAGCCGGTGGCGGACCACATGGGGCGCTGCGCTGGTCGGCGCGCGGATCTGACGATCTGGCGGCCCCGGTAACACGCCGGGGCCGCCCCATGGCCGAGCCGAAAACGGCCGGGCTGGGCGGTCTCATCCAGAGCTTACAGACTCCACTTCATGAGGGAATTTACGATGATCACTCGCTTCACCGCGGCAGTGTTGCCGCTCGCCAGCCTGCTGCTAGCGCCAGCCGCGCATGCCGATACCAAGCCCGCCGCACCCGCTGGCATTTCCGTACTTATGGGCGATGGGCTGTTGTTCAGCCCGATCCTCGACGCCCGATTGCGTTGGGAGGATGTGCAGCAGCCGACCAAAAGCGCCGACGCCGTGACTATCCGCGCCCGCGCCGGTTTCGAGGTTCGCGACCCCGCCGCTCATCTGGCGCTGCTGGCCGAAATGTCCGGCGTGGTGGCGATCGATCAGGGTTACAACGCGCTGCCCTTCGCCGCAGCGACATCGCAATATCGCCCGGCCTATGCGGTGGTTGCCGATCCGGAGAATATCGCGCTCAACCGGCTGCAATTGCAGTACAGGACCAAGGCCATCGCGCTGACCGTCGGGCGTCAGCGGATCAATCTGGATGACGAACGCTGGGTCGGTTCGGCCGGGTGGCGCCAGAACGAGCAGACTTTCGATGCGGTGCGCGGCGAGGGCAAATTCGGCCCGCTGCTGGTGGATGGCACCTATTCGGACAGCCAGCGCACGATCTATGGCGGCGATGCTGACCCGCGCGTGCGCTATCGCGGGCGGTTCGTGTTCCTGGAGGCGGGGGTCAAATTCGGCACGTCGACGCTCAAGGGCTTCAGCTATCTGCTCGACTACGATCCGACCGCTTTCAATTTCCAGACCAATTCGTCACAGACCTATGGCGCGCGCTTTGCCAGCACCGTGCCGGCCGGCAAAGTGCTGAGCCTCAGCCTGACCGCCAGCTATGCCCGCCAGACCAGCTATGCCAGCAACCCGTTCCACTATGGCGCCAGCTATCTCGCCGCCGAGACCGGGCTGGCCTATCGCGGGCTGACGTTCAAGGGCGGGTATGAACAGCTGGGCAGCGACCCCAATGCCACCGGCGGCGCGCGTGCGCTCCAGACCCCGATGGCCACGCTGCACAAGTTCAACGGCTGGGCCGATCTGTTCCTCACCACCCCCGCCAAGGGCCTGCGCGACGCCTATCTGGGCGCAGGCTACAAATTCGCGCAGGTGAAGGCGCTTCCCGGGCTCAACGCGCAGGTGGTGTATCATCAGTTCAACAGCGACACGGGCGGGCTGAATTACGGGCACGAATGGGATGCCTCGGCCGGGTTCAAGCTGGGGCGCGTGACCTGGCTGATCAAATACGCCGATTACATCGCGCGGACCTTTGGCACCAACACCCGGAAGCTCTGGTTGCAGGCCGAATTCAGCCTGTGATCGCACGGTTCCCCGGCGCGCAGGCGCAAATTGCTGCACCGCAATAGATGCTTGCCGTCGGGGCACGAATCGGATAGATATTCTGCCAGCGCGAACGGGCCATCCAACGCCGGATGTCCAACAGGTTTCACGCATATCGTAACATTGCGTGGCAAAGATGCCGCCCGGTTCGCGCCCCTTCTCCGGGGCCGGTTCGTGGCGGCTTTTTGTTGTGCGCGCTTGGAGAACCCTCGTGAACGCTCCCGCCACTTTTCCTGATAGTCGCATCCCCCGCCCCGATGGCACTTTGCCGCAGCGGCTGGTGGTGGTGGGCAATGGCATGGCCGGGTGCCGCGCGGTGGAGGAAATTCTGGCGCGCGATCCTGCGCGCTATGCCATCACAATTTTCGGCGCCGAACCAAGGGTCAATTACAACCGGATCATGCTGTCGCCGGTGCTGGCCGGTGAGAAGACCTTCGACGAAATCGTGATAAATGATGCGGCGTGGTATGCTGATAATGGCATCACGCTGCTCTCGGGCGATGCGGTGGTGGCGATCGATCGCGCCGCCAAAACCGTGATCGCGGCATCGGGGCGCGTCGAGGCGTATGATCTGCTGCTGCTGGCCACCGGGTCGGACCCGTTCATCATCCCGGTGCCGGGCAAGGATCTGGCCGGGATGGTCACGTTCCGCGATCTGGACGATGTCGACAAGATGGTCCGCGCGGCGGACAGCGGCGGCTCCGCCGTGGTGATCGGCGGCGGGCTGCTCGGGCTGGAAGCGGCCCATGGGCTCAGCTTGCGCGGCATGAAGGTGACCGTTATCCACCTGATGCCCACGCTGATGGAGCGGCAGCTGGACGAGGCGGCGGGCTGGCTGCTCAAGGCCGAACTGGAGGCGCGCGGGCAATCCATCCTGACCGGCGCCGATACCGCCGAGATCATCGGCAAGGACGGGCATGTCTCGGCGGTGCGCCTGAAGGACGGCCGGGTGATCGACGCCGATATCGTGGTGATGGCGGTCGGCATCCGCCCCGCCACCGCGCTGGCCAAACAGGCTGGGCTGGAGGTCGGGCGCGGCATTCTGGTTGATGATCACATGGTGACCTCGGACCCCGCCGTGCTGGCGGTGGGCGAATGTGTCGAGCATCGCGGCACCTGCTACGGGCTGGTCGCGCCGCTGTGGGATATGTGCCGCGCTTTGGCCGATCATGCCACCGGCGCGCCGACCGGCTACGAGGGCTCGGTCACCGCGACCAAGCTCAAGGTTTCGGGGATCGAGGTGTTCTCTGCGGGCGATTTCTCGGGCGGCGACGGGTGCGAGGATATCGTGATGCGCGATGCCGCGCGCGGGCTCTACAAGCGGGTGGTGGTCAAGGGTGACCGGCTGATCGGGGCGGTGCTCTATGGCGATACCGCCGATGGCGCGTGGTATTTCGACCTGCTGCGCAAAAGCGTGGACGTATCGGACATCCGCGAGGCGCTGATTTTCGGGCAGGCGTTCGCATCCGGCGGGGGCGCCCTGCTGGACCCTAATTCGGCCGTTGCCGCCCTCTCGGACGATGCCGAGATCTGCGGTTGCAACGGCGTTTCCAAGGGTAAGGTCGTCAGCTGCATTGCGCGCGGCGCCCACAGCATCGACGCGGTACGCGCCGGCTGCAAGGCCTCGGCCAGCTGCGGCAGCTGCACCGGCTTGGTCGAGAGCCTGCTGGCCGTCACTTTGGGCGATCAATTCGCGGGGGAGCGCGGCGCGCGTACCGTCTGCAAATGCACCAGCTTCACCCACGACGACGTGCGCCGGCTGATCCTGGAAAAGCACCTGAAAGCGATCCCCGCGGTGATGCAGGCGCTGCATTGGAGCACGCCGGATGGCTGTGCCTCGTGCCGACCGGCGCTGAATTACTACCTCGTCTGCGCATGGCCCGGCGAATATGACGACGACCAGCAGAGCCGCTTCGTCAATGAACGGATGCACGCCAATATCCAGAAGGATGGGACCTATTCGGTGGTGCCCCGGATGTGGGGGGGCCTCACCAATCCGCGCGAATTGCGCGCGATCGCCGATGTGGTGGAGAAATATAACGCGCCGATGGTCAAGGTCACGGGCGGCCAGCGGCTCGATATCTTTGGCATCAGGAAGGAGGACCTGCCCGCGGTCTGGGCCGATCTCAATGCGGCGGGGATGGTGTCGGGGCACGCCTATGGCAAGTCGCTGCGCACCGTCAAAACCTGCGTCGGGTCCGAATGGTGCCGCTTCGGCACGCAGGATTCCACCGGGCTGGGCGTCCAGATCGAGCATATGACCTGGGGCAGCTGGATGCCGCACAAGTTCAAGATCGCCGTCTCTGGCTGCCCGCGCAATTGCGCCGAGGCGACGATCAAGGACTTCGGCATCATCTGCGTCGACAGCGGTTATGAACTGCACGTCGGCGGCAATGGCGGTATCAAGGTGCGGGTCACCGACCTGCTCGGCAAGGTCGCGACCGAGGCCGAGGCGATGGCGCTGTGTGCCGCCTTCATCCAGCTCTACCGTGAGCAGGCCTGGTATCTGGAGCGTACCGCGCCGTGGATCGAGCGGGTCGGGCTGGAGCATGTCAAGGCCGGGTTGTTCGACGATCCGGGCGCGATTGCGGCATTGGCCGCGCGCTTCGCCCATTCGCAAAGCTTTATGCAGGATGATCCCTGGGCCAAACGCGCCGCCGGAGCCGATGCCGACTTGCACCAGCATCTGGCCGAAGTGCGCCCGCTGGAGTTGGCCCCGATGGAGTTGGTGCGATGATCGGGGACTGGCTCGATATCGGCCCGGTCAGCCAGATCAGCCCGGGCAATGCGCGGACAATGCCGGTGCGGGGAGGTCGCGAGGTGGCGATTTTCCACACGCTGAACAATGAGTTCTATGCGCTGGTCAATGCCTGCCCGCACAAGGGCGGCCCGCTGAGCCAAGGGATCGTGCATGGCACGGTGGTCGCCTGCCCGCTGCACAATTGGAACATCTCGCTGAAGACCGGCGAGGCGCTGGGCGAGGACAAGGGATGCGTACCCACGATCCCGTTGCGCATCGATGCCGGGCGGATCTACCTGCTGCGCAGCGCGGTGATCGCGCCCGCGCCGGCCGGTTGAGGCAGCGATGAACGCCATCCGCACAACTTGCGCCTATTGCGGGGTGGGCTGCGGCATTGCGGCGACAGTGACGGGAGCGCGCTCGGTCGCCATCGCCGGGGACAGCGCGCATCCCGCCAACCACGGCAAGCTCTGCTCCAAGGGCACGCATCTGGGTGAAACCGTAGGCCTCGAAGGCCGGTTGCTGCACCCGATGATCGGCGATACGCGCGCCAGTTGGGACGAAGCGCTGGGCGAAGTGGCGCGACGACTGGCCGAAACCATCACCGAACACGGCCCGGACAGCGCGGCCTTCTATGTCTCCGGGCAATTGCTGACCGAGGATTATTACGTCGCCAACAAGCTGATGAAGGGCTTCATCGGCAGCGGCAATATCGACACCAACAGCCGGCTGTGCATGGCCAGCGCGGTGGCGGCGCATGTCCGGGCTTTCGGCGAAGACATCGTGCCATGCACCTATGACGACCTCGATGCCGCCGATCTGATCCTGCTGGTCGGCAGCAACACCGCCTGGTGCCACCCGGTGATCTGGCAGCGGATCGAGGCGGCGCGCAGCGTCCGAGGAACGAAGATTGTGGTGATCGACCCGCGCCGCACCGAAACCGCCGAGGGCGCCGACCTGCATATCCAGGTGGCGCCCGATGGCGATGTAGCGCTGTTTGGGGCTTTGCTGGCCGAAATGCACGCGCGGGGCCTGGTGGATCAGGCCTATCTGGCCGCCAGCGTTACGGTGCCGGCGGGGTTCTGGGACGCGGCAACGCCGGAACCAGCCGCGGCGGAGCCGGAACAGGACGTCGCGAATTTCGCCGCTCTGGCCGATCTGGTCGCGGCGCACCCGCGCATGATCACGCTGTTCAGCCAAGGCGCCAACCAGTCGGTCAGCGGCACCGACAAGGGCAATGCGATCACCAACCTCCACCTCGCGATGGGCCGCATCGGCACGCCGGGCACCGGGCCGTTCAGCGTCACCGGCCAGCCCAATGCGATGGGCGGGCGCGAAGTGGGCGGGCTGGCCAATATGCTGGCGTGTCACCTTGGCTTTTCCGATGCCGAGCGCGCCGATGTCGCGGGTTTCTGGAACGCGCCGGGGCTGTGCGTCGGGCCGGGCTTGAAGGCGGTGGACATGTTCCGCGCGGTCGATGACGGGCGCATCAAATTCCTGTGGGTGATGGCGACCAATCCCGCCGTCTCGATGCCGGACGCCGATTTCGTGCGCGCCGCGATGGCCAAATGCCTGACCGTCGTGGTGTCGGATTGCATCGCCGATACGGACAGCAGCCGGCTGGCGCATATCCGGCTGCCGGCGCTGGGCTGGGGCGAGAAGGACGGCACAGTCACCAATTCGGACCGCCTGATCAGCCGCCAGCGCGCGCTGTTCGCGCCGGCGGGCGAGGCGCGGGCGGATTGGCGGATCCTGTGCGACGTGGCGGAGCGGCTGGGGCATCGGGAGGCTTTCGACTTCACCTCGCCTGCCGATATTTTCCGTGAATATGCGGCGATGACGCGGCTGGCGCGGCGGCATGGAAAGCTCCTCGATCTGTCGGACAAGGCCGGGATCAGCGACGCCTTGTATGACGCGATGCCGCCGTTCCGCTGGGGCGCGGCGCATCCTTTGCGTGATATTTTTCCGACGCCCGATGGCCGGGCCCGGCTGATCGCGCTGAGCGGGCCGGTGGCGGCGGCGAACCCCAGGTATCCGCTGCGACTCAACACCGGGCGCTACCGCGATCAGTGGCACACGATGACCCGCACCGGCCTCTCGCCCACGCTGTCACAGCACCGGCGCGAGGCCTTGCTGGAGATCTGCGCGGAGGATGCCTTGGCGCAGGGGCTGAGCGATGGCGGCCTTGCGCGCGTGGTGACGCCGCAGGGGATTGCGGTGTTCCGGGTGAGCGTGACGGCCAATCAGCGGCGCGGCGACATCTTTGTGCCGATGCACTGGACCGATGTGATGGCCGGCGGGGCGCGCGCGAATATGCTGCCCGATCAGCGCTGCGATCCGGTCTCAGGCCAGCCAGGATTCAAGAATTCGGCGGCGCGGGTCGAGCCGGTGTATCCCGAGTGGTACGGCTTTCTGGTCACGCAGGGTGAGCCTTGTCTCGACGGCCTGCTGTGGTGGAGCCGATCCCGCCTTCAGGGCGGGTGGCTTTACGAGCTGGCGGATTATGCGGCGGCGGACGTTGATGCGCTGTTGCCCGCGCCGCCGCCCCGCGCCGAACGTATCGAGATGGCCGACCGCGCCACCGGAACCCAGCGTATCGCGCTGCGCGCCGTCGATGGCATGTTGATCGCCGCGCTTTACATCGCGCGCGCAGGCCCGCTGCCCCGGCGCGAATGGGTGGCGGGGCTGCTCGGGGGCGAGGCGGCCAGCGCGGTCGAGTTGATGGCCGCCCGTGCCGCCACTCCCGAGCCCGATCGCGGCACGCTCGTCTGCCTGTGCCATGGAGTGGGAGCGCGCGCTATCGAGGCGGCGATGGGCGCGGGCGCGTGCAGCGTTGTCGCGGTGGGCGAGGCGACGCGCGCGGGCACCAATTGCGGATCGTGCCGCCCGGCGATCGCCCGGATGCTGGAGGCAGCGCGCGGCGCCCAAATGGAGGATGCGGCATGAGCGACTTTCCAGCAGGCAGCGTGTGGCTGGTCGGCGCAGGGCCGGGTGATCCCGAATTGCTGACACGCAAAGCAGAGCGGCTGATCTCTTTGGCCAGCGTGGTGTTTCACGATGCGCTGGTCGGGCCGGGCGTGCTCGCTCTGGCATCAGGCGCGGCGCGGCTGGTGCATGTCGGCAAGCGGTCGGGGCGGCATTCGCTCGACCAGGCCAGCATCGATCGGATGATCGTCGCGGCTGCCTTGGCCGGCGAACGCGTGGTGCGGCTGAAGGGCGGCGATCCGGCGATTTTCGGGCGCGCCACCGAGGAGCTGACCGCCTGCCGCGCCGCCGGCATCACGGTGCGGATTTGCCCCGGAGTCACCGCCGCCAGCGCGGCTGCGGCGGCGCTTGGCGCATCGCTGACCCTGCGGGGAACTGCCCGCCGGCTGACGTTTGTGACTGCGCATGTGCGCGCCGGCGATACGCTCGATCTCGACTGGCGGGGCTTGGCCGACGGGCAAGCGACGCTGGCGGTCTATATGGGCAAGGCCTCGGCGGGAAGGCTCGCGGCGGAACTGATCGCGGCGGGCCTGCCGGGCGAGACGCCGGTGGCGATGGTCGAGAATGCCAGCCTGCCCGATGAGCGGGTGTTTGCAACCCGGCTCGATCTGTTGCCGCTGGCGGCGCGGACCGCGCTGGGCGACGGGCCGGCGCTGTTGCTGATCGGCGAGGCGATGAAAACTACAGGACCCGCGCCACATCGCAATGCGACACTTTGCCGACAATCGCACAGCGATTGACCGCGCGGCCCTGAACGTCCCGAACCACGACGTTCCAGCGGTCGGGGCCGGTGCGCTGCATCGTCATCCAGCCGAAGCCGCCGACCCACGAACTGAACGCCGCGACCACCGCGCCGGGGGCCGGGCTGGCGCCGGGGGGTAGCTTGGCCGGCAGTTGCACGGTGTCCTCCTGCGTCCCCGAAAAGCCGGTGATGAATTGCGAGGGGTGTCCCGATGAAAAGCTGACCTGCTCCCACACATGGACATGGCCGGACAGGAGCAATTGGACATTGGCGGGGGCCATCGCGGGGTCGATGCTGCCGAAAGTGGCCGCCATTACGCGGTTGCCGGGGTCGAGCGCGACGACGCCATCTTTGGCAGTGTCGGTAAAGCCGAGCAGCGGCTGGTGGTTGGCCGCTATGTTATAGGATGCGCGAGCGGCCAGGGCAGCGTAATCGCGGTACATCTGCTGGAATTTGGCAAACTTTGGCGCGGTGGGTGATATAGCTCCATTTCCGGCAATCGACGTGTCCAGCATCAGCAATTGCGCGCGGCGCCCCAGCGGGATGGCGTAGGGTTCAGAATAATCGCCCACGCCGTCGTCTGCGGCGGCGTTGCAATCGCGGCCGGCCACCAGCGCGCGCGGATCAAGAAAGCGCCACCAGCCCTGCCCGGCGCGCGCGCAACTCTCGTGGTTGCCGCGCGTCACGGCCCATGGCGCGGCGGCCAGCAGCGCCGCGGCGGGCGTGAAGAAATCGGCGTTCCACGCGTCCCAGCCATAGCCCCAGGCCGAGCCGGCGCATTGCGGCTGATCGGCGGGGCAGGCATTCTCGCGATACTCATAATCGCCGACATGGACCACCAGGTCAGGCTTCCACGCCGCCGCCGCCGCCGCGATACGCGCGAAGGGATAGGCGGCCGGGTCGCCACAGGCCTGCCACGCCTGATCGGCGCGCTTGAGCCGGCAGCCAGTATCGCCGATCACGACGATGCGGCGCACGTCCCGCGCTGGCAAGGGCAGGGGCATGCCGGCGATGCTGACATGATGCGCCGAATGCGGCAGCACCCGCTCGCAGGTCAGTACCGGAAAGGCCGAGGGCTTCGATTCGGCGGGGTCCGACTGGGTCGGGCGCAGCGCGATGGTTTCGGGCACGGCGCGCGGATGCATGATACGGCGCGCGCCGTCGATCCGGATAGCGGGGCAAGCGGGAGCGTCGGTGATCGCGCGGGCCATCGCCGCGCCGTCCGGGCCCAGCACCACATAGCGGGCGATATGCGCCGAGGCCGGCATCACCGGCATCACTGTCGCCTGAACCAGCATGGCCCACAGATGTATCGCGTGCATCCGCATATCTCGTTCCTCGGCTATGATCGCCCGCGTATCGCGGCCCCGCGTCAATTTTGTGACAGGTGCGGCCGGCCCGCTGCCTTCATACTGTCACCGAAACGCCATGCAAATGTCGTCAAACCATCGTCAAACCGTCAAACCGCTAGGCCAATGCGCCCGGAACGGCGAGCCGCACCAAAGGTTGGGCGGTGGCCGATTCGGGGTTTGTACTATGAGGAATTTCGTTCTTTCCGTGCTGTTGGCGGGCGCCAGTGTTGCCGCCATGGCCGCACCGGCCTTTGCCTCCGACGCCGCCGGCAGGGCCTCCGACGCCGCCGGCAGGGCCTCCGACGCCGCCGGCAGGGCCTCCGACGCCGCCGGTAAGGCCTCCGACGCCGCCGCCGGCAGGGCAGACGCAGCAGATGGCCCGATCACCAACAAGGACGATATCGTCGTCACCGCCACCAGGGTCAACCGCCAGACCCCGATCACCGCCTCGCTCCACACGTTCGAGCCGCAGGCGATCGTCAGCCGCGCGATCATCGAGAACTCGATCGCCCCCACCGCCGATTACAGCCAGGTGATCCTGCTGACCCCGGGTGCCAGCCTGGCGCCGGGCACCGGCAATGGCGTTGGCCTGACCGATGCCAAGATCACCCTGCGCGGCTTCAAGGATGGCCAGTACAACATCACATATGACGGCATTCCGTTCGGCGATTCGAACGATCCGACCCATCACTCGACCTCCTATTTCCCCAATGGCACCTATGAACGCATCATCGTCGATCGCGGCCCAGGCAGCGCCACCGACCTTGGCCAGTCGAGCTACGGCGGCAACGTCCATATCATCAGCCGCGAGGCGACCGATAGATTCTTCATGGAAGGCGAAGGAGTCTATGGCAGCTTTGATACCCAGTTGGAGCGTCTGACCGTCAATTCAGGCAGCATTGAGCGGCTCGGCGGGTTGAAGATCGTCGCGGCGGGCGAATACAAATATACCAAGGGCGCGCTGAGCAACGGCAGCGGGTGGTGGGCCAATGGCTTCATCAAGGCCGAATTGCCGCTGGGCAGCGATGCCAAGTTCAGCATCCTGGGCAATTACAACCAGAGCCTGTTCCACCAGTCGGACACCGGCGGCGCCACCACCCTGGCGCAGCAGGCGCTGTTCGGTCAGAATTTCGGCTTGGTCGATCCCGCGAATGCCGCCACCTCGGGCGATGTCGCGGCGCGTGCCGACTGGAACTGGCAGAACAAGACCACCGACATGGAGTTGGCGCGGCTGCAATGGAATGTGAACAGCGCGATCAGCATCGACAACAAGGCCTATACCTATTTCTACAAGAACTTCACGCTGTCCACGATCAACGATCCGGGCCTGTGCTCGCCGGTAGGCGGCGTGCTGGTGGAGACCGCGACCAGTTGCAGCGGCGCGCCCAATGGGCTGAAATCGTCCAAGGTCGCGCAGGTCAACCCGCTGACCGGGGTCCAGAATGGGGCCGGCGCCAAGCCGGTGCTTGTCGGCACCGCGACCTATCTGTCACCCGGCACCTTTGCCAATGGCCCGATCCTTCAGCTTAACGCCAACGATGTCCCCGGCTATACCAAACTCAACCAGTATCGCACCTCGGGCGACATTCTGGAAGTGGATGTCCGCACCCACATCGGCACCGCCAAGATCGGCGCGTGGTATGAGCATTCGCAGTCGCATCGCTATGGCTATGGCTATGATTTCACCCAGGCCTATAATGCCGGGGCGATCGGCAATTATCATTTCGACTTTGCCCAGGCGGCCAATTATTTCGACTACTCGGAATTCAAGTACAACACCGCCCAGACCGAGCTGGACGGCAGCGTCACACCGCAATATCTGCGCTATGACGAGATCACCAGCTGGAACCAGATCCAGGGCTTTGCCGAATTCGAGCTGAAGGCGATGGACGACCGGCTGACCGTCACGCCGGGCGTCAAGGTGCAGAATTTTACCCGCTACACCAACACGCCGCTGGCGTCGCAGAGCACGCGCATCGGCATCAAGGCGCAGGAATCCTACAAGCCGACGCTGCCCTATTTCAGCGTCAACTTCCTCGCACAGCCCGACGTGGCGTTTTATGCGCAATTCGCCAAGGGCTTCATCATCCCGTCGCTGAGCAACAGCCTTGAGACGTCGGGCGCGAACAATGCCTTTGTGCCGCTCAACCCGCTGCCCACCAAGACCTCCAACTATCAGGCGGGGATGGTCTATTCGGGCGACCGGGTGAACGTCGATGTCGATGGTTATTATATCGAGGCCAGCAATTCGACGACGGTGGACCCGACCAACAGCAACAACGTGATCGTCAGCGGCAACCCCGCGCATTATCGCGGCTTTGAAGGTCAGGTCAGCTATGTGTTCCTTCCGGGCCTGACCGGGATCGTCAACGGCACGCTGATGGAATCGAAGGATGCTTTGACTGGCCTGTGGTTGACCAACGCGCCCAATTACACCGCTCTGGCGGGCCTCGTATACAACACCGGACCGCTCAAGATCAGCTATCTGCACAAGTTCACCGGCCGCCAATGGGCCGATGCCGCCAACACCGTGCTGGTCGCGCCCTACAGCTTTGGCGTGCTGTCGGGCAGCGTGACGCGCGGGCGGATCACCGCCGGGGTCACGATCAACAACCTGCTCGACGATCAGGCGGTGGTGTCGCAGTCCGGCCTGTTGTCCAACCCCGCGACGCTGGTGATTTACCAGACGCGGCGCAGCTATCAGGCGCAGCTGAAGGTGCGGTTCTAGTGGTGCGGTTCTAGCGGTTCGTTTCCGACATTTGCATCCCTTTCGACAAGGGCAGAGGCAAATGTCGGAAACATAAGAACCACAAGATATTACATTGTTTTTAATGAATTTTATGATTTTGACATTCGAAAGCACCCTTTGCCGCAAGCGGGACTCGAATGTCAAAATCAATCCACCAGGATGCGTTGATATCAGCCCATGCCGGACTGCAAATGACCTGCGGTCGTCTGCGGCTCGCTGCGCCTTGGCCCCAATCTCAACACATCCTCATACACTTCCCCGCCGCTCCCACATGTCCCAGCAGAACAGCGCGATCGCGCCCCAGATAAGCACGAAACTGCCGATTTGGGCCGGGTGCAGCGGCTCGTGGAATACGAAGACCCCCAGCAGGAAAATCAGCGTCGGCGCGAGGAACTGCATAAAGCCCAGCGTGCTGTAATCCATCCGCCGCGCCGCCTCGGCAAACAGCAGCAGCGGCACCGCGGTAAGCACCCCCGACAGCGCGATCAGCACGCTGAACTCAATCGAATCGCCGAAGCCGTGGCTGCCTGCTGGCGCCGGCACGAAGGCGAGGAGCAGCACGGCGGGCACCGACAGGATCACCGCCTCGATGGTCAACCCAGGCAGCGAGCCCACCGGGACCAGCTTGCGCACCAGGCCATAGGCGGAAAAACTGAACGCCAGAGTCAACGCGATGGCCAGCGTGGCCACGCCATCGCCGGATCCCGCGAAACCCGACAGCGCCAGCACCGCCACCCCGCACCCGGCCAGCGCCACCGCCTGCCTCTGCCGCCGCCGCAACCGCTCGCCCAGAAACAGCGTGCCCAGCAGCACATTGACGAGTGGGTTGATGTAATAGCCAAGGCTGCCGGCGAAAAGATGCCCTGCCTGCACCGCGCTGATATAGATCGTCCAATTGGCACCGATCAACAACGCGCTGATCGCCAACACGCCGACGATGCGCGGGTTCTTCGCTGCCTGCCACACCACGCGTCCCTGTCCACGCAACGCGATGATCACCGCGCAGACCGGCAGTGTGAAAACCGTCCGCCAGCCGACGAAATGCAGCGCCGGCACGCCATGCACCAGCCGCAGATACAGCGGCAACAGGCCCCATATCGTGTAGGCGCCCAGCGCCAGCGGTATGCCGTTCAGCGGCTTTGCGAGGGCAGGTTCGGGCGCGAGTTCCATCATCGAGCGGGCCTTAGGGCAATTCACGCCCCACCGCCAGCCGCTCAGCCCGGCGCGCCGAACCCCGCACCGACGCTGGCGCGCGGCTGCTCCAGCTCCGCCGAGGCCACCGGATAGGCGCAATAATCGCCGGCAAAGCTGCCCCCCGGGCGGTGGTTGCCCGACAGGCCGATGCCGCCCAGCGGCGATCCTGGCATCGCGCTGCCCAATGGCCGGTTCCAGGTGATGATGCCGGCGCGCGACTGCGCCCAGAAGCGCGCGTAATCCTCCGGCCCGCCGCCGATCAGCCCTGCCGCAAGGCCGTAGCGCGTGGCATTGGCCTCGGCGATGGCGGCGTCCCAATCCTCGACCCGGATAACCTGAAGCAGCGGGCCGAACAGCTCGATATCCGGGCGCTCCGCCATGTCCGTGGTGTCGATAATCGCGGGCGAGACGAAGGGCAGTCCCTCACGCCGGACCATATGCCGGATAGGCTTGCCGCCATGGCTCATCAGCCAGATGAAGCTCTCGGTCAGGCCATCGGCTGCCTCCATGCTTATCACTGGGCCGATATAGGGCGCGGGATCATCGAACGGCGCGCCGACCACCAGCCGCTCGGTCAGGCGCTTTACCGCCGCCATCAAAGGCTCGAACATCGCGGCTTTGACGATCAGCCGCCGCGCCGCCATGCACCGCTGTCCCGCGCCGGCGAACGCCGATTGCACCACCAGCACAGCGGCATCCTCGATCAGCGGCGTGTCCCAAACCACCAGCGGATTGTTGCCGCCCATCTCCAGCACCAACAGCCGGTCAGGCCGGCCCGCCAGTTTGCGCGCGATGCCGGTGCCAACGTGGCTGGACCCGGCGAACAGCACGCCGGCCACGCTGCTCATCACCAGAGCCTGACCCTCGGCCGGGCCACCGATCACCGTCTGGAGCACGCCCTCCGGCACCCCGGCGCGCGCGAAACATGCGGCCAGCGCCGCGCCGGTGCCGGGCGCCTTCTCGCTGGGTTTGAACACCGCGCAATTGCCGCCGATCAATGCCGGGATGATCAGCCCGGCGGGGACCAGCGCCGGCTGGCTGAACGGGGTGATCACGGCCAGCACGCCATGCGGCTTGTGCCCCACCCGCAGCGTGCCGCTGAGCCCGTTGTCATGCTTGCGCGTGGCGGAGCGTTCGGCGGCGGCGCGGATCGCCGATTCGACGCGGGCGATCACCGCATCGACCTCGGCCTTGGCCTCCCACAGGGGCTGGCCCGTCTCGCGTGCGATCAGCAGCGCCAGATCATCATGGCTTTTCCGGGCCTGATTGGCAAAGCGCCGCATCAGCTCGATCCGCGTGGTCAGCGGCAGCGCGGCCCATGCCGGCCACGCCCCTTGCGCCGCCGCCACCGCCGCGTCGACATCGCCCGGGGGCCCGCGCCAAACCTCGGCGCCGGTAGCGGGCTCATGGGAGATGATGTCGGAGGGCGCAGTCATCGGATTGCGTCCCTCTATCACCGATCCGCCACGGTTTCGTCAACGATGCCTCGGAATTCGTTCAACCGGCGGGCGTGGGGCCTGCCCGGGCTGGCGCAGGGACTGGTGATGGCCCCAGCGCCTGGCCCAGCGCGCGGATGGCCGCGACCTTGGCATGGAGCGGCGCCCAATCGTTACGCGTGTCGATGGCCTCCCACACCGCCTCGACCTCCTCGATCACCAGCGACGGCGCCGCCTGCCAGATCGGGTCGGCGGCGGTTGCCTCGGCCTCGGGGGTGGGTATGTACCGGCCAAGCATGTCGCCGAATTCATCCGCCGGCGGATTGCGCCCACCGCGATGGCCTGCAAAAAAGCTGTCGGGCACCGCACCGCTCGCCTGCATATGCGCACCAGCGGCGGCGATCAGCGCCGCATCCTCGACCGCGCCGCGCGGCACAACCCCCAACCGCCACAGCACGCGCCGGGCGAGGGCCGCCCGGTACAGCGGCTCGAACCGTTCCAGCGCGGCGATCAGTGGCGGCGCCTCCACCAACAGCCGCAGCGCCACCGCCAGTTGCGCGCAATTCCACGCGATCGCCTCGCCCTGCCGGCCAAATGCATAGAGACCCTGATGGTCGAAATAGGCCGCCGTAAACCCCGCCTCCCAGCGCGGCAGCCAGCGCCACGGGCCGTAATCGAAGCTCTCGCCGGTGATATTCATATTGTCGGTATTGAGCACGCCATGGACGAAGCCGGTTGCGCCGTAGGAAGCCGCCATATCGGCCAGCCGCTCCACCGCCTGATGCAGCAGGATCACCGCCGGCTGGTCGCGCCCCGGTGCATCGACGGGGGGCGGGGTCCCGGGGAATTCATTCAGGCAATAACCGACCAGAGCGGCCATGTGGCCCGCCTCCTCCAGCGCCAGCAGCCGCTGAAAACTGCCGATACGGATGTGGCCATGGCTCAGCCGCACCAGCACAGCCGAGCGCGTGGGCGAAGGCTCATCGCCGCGCCACAATTGCTCGCCGGTCTCCACCACCGAGAGCGTCTTGGACGTGTTCGCGCCCAGCGCCTCCAGCATCTCGGTGGCGAGAATCTCGCGCACCGCGCCTTTCAGCGTCAGCCGGCCGTCGCCCTGCCGGCTATGGGGGGTCCGGCCGGAGCCCTTGGTGCCCAAGTCGAGCAGGCGCCCGGCCCCGTCGCGCAACTGGGCAAACAGAAAGCCGCGCCCGTCGCCGATCTCCGGGTTATAATGCCGGAACTGATGCCCGTGATAGCGCAGCGCCAGCGGCTGGGGCAGATTGCCGGGCAGCGGTTCGAAACGCCCCAAATGCGCGAGCCACTGTGCTTCGCTCAGCCCGCTCAGGCCGATCGCGGCGGCCCAACGCTGATTGCGCCAGCGCGTCTCAACCGAGGGGAACGCCGCCGCCGCCACCGGATCGCCCAGCCACGGCGCGAGGGCGGCGATGCGCGGATCGGGCAGATAGTCTGCGGCTTGCGGTTCGGGGCGCATCGGGCGATAGTGGGGGCAAGCCCGCGACGGCGCAAGTTCGAAGCCCAAAGGAAGATGATGCCGCCCGCGATCAGCGCTTATACCGACCGCAGCTGGCGCAGTGCCGACGGGCTGTCGCTGCATTACCGTGAATATCCGGGCAGCGGCGGGGATGCGGCGCGACCCGTGGTGCTGTGCTTGCCGGGGCTGACCCGCAATGCCCGCGATTTTGCCGATCTGGCGGAGCATCTGGCCTCGCCTGTGGGTGGCGGGTGGCGGGTGCTGTGTGCCGAGATGCGCGGGCGCGGCAGCAGCGCCTGGGCAGCAGACCCGGCGACCTATACCCCGGCGCAGTATGTTGGCGATGTGCTGGCACTGATCGAACACGCGGGGCTGGCGCGGTTTGTCGCGGTCGGGACTTCGCTGGGCGGGTTGATGACTATGGCGCTGGCGATGATCTGCCCGGAGCGGCTGGTGGGGGCGGTGTTGAACGACATCGGCCCGGTGCTGGAGGCGGCGGGGCTGGCCAAGATCAGCGGCTATGTCGGGCGCGATCCGGTGTTTGCCGGGTGGGATGCAGCGGCGGCGGCTTTGGCCACCACGTTTGCGCCGGCCTTCCCGCGCTGGGGGCCGGCGGATTGGCTGGCGATGGCGCGGCGCGGCATGGATGAGCGCGCCGATGGCACCATCCGCTTTGCCTATGATCCGCGCATTGCCGAGCAACTGGCGGCGAGGGCCGCGACGGGGGCAGGGGCAGGGGCAGGGGTGCCCGATCTGTGGCCGGGGTTCGCGGCGGTGGGCCAAGTGCCGACGCTGCTACTGCGCGGCGCGCTGTCCGATCTGCTGTCGGCGGAGACGTTCGCGGCGATGCAGGCGCGGCTGCCGGACGCGGAGACGGTGACGATCGCGGATGTGGGCCACGCGCCCACCCTGGCCGAGCCCGAGGCGCTGGCCGCGATTGACCGCCTGTTGGCGCGGGTGAAATGAAGCTGCTCCACCTGCATTCGAGCTTTGCGCCCGGCGGCAAGGAGGTGCGCTGCGTCCAGCTGATCAACGCCTTCGGGCCGGGCGTGGAGCATAGTATCGTCTCTGCCATGTCCGGCGCGATGGGCGCCGCCGCGCGGATCGACCCGACCATCACCTGCCATCTCGATACGCCCTTCCCCGCGATGCAGGGCCGCCCGACCCCGGCGCGGTTGCAGGCGATGGCGCAGGCGATGCGCGGCTTCGATCTGGTGCTGAGCTATAATTTCGGGGCGATGGACGGGGTGATGGCGCATACGGTGTTTGGCCGCGCGCTCGATCTGCCCCCGCTGGTCCACCATGAGGACGGGTTCAACGAGGATGAGGCCGAGCGGCTGAGCACGCGGCGCAACTGGTATCGCCGGCTGGGGCTGGGTCGGGCCTCCGCGCTGGTGGTGCCGTCGCGCCGGCTGGAGGCGATTGCGCTGGGGCCGTGGCATCAGCCGCCCGCGCGGGTGCACCGCATCGGCAATGGCATCGTCACTGGCGCCTATGCCGGGCGGCCGCGCCGCGATGCCCTGCCGCGCGTAATCAAGCGGCCGGGCGAGAAGTGGCTGGGCACGCTGGCTGGGTTGCGTGCCGTCAAGAACCTGCCCCGGCTGGTCCGCGCCTTTGCGCCGCTGCCGCCCGAGTGGCAGCTGGTGATCCTAGGCCAGGGGCCCGAGGCCGAGGCGATCCGCGCCGAGGCGCTGCGGCTGGGGGTGGCGCACCGGGTCCATTTGCCGGGCCATGTCGGCGATCCGGCCAAGGTCGTCGGCCTGTTCGACCTGTTCGCGCTATCGTCGGACAGCGAGCAATTCCCGATCTCGGTGGTGGAGGCCATGGCAGCGGGGCTCGCGGTAGCATCCACCGACGTCGGCGACGTGAGCGCGATGCTGGGGCCGGAGAATCGCGCATTTCTCGCCGCGCCCGGCGATGAGCCAGGGCTGACCGCGCATATCGCTGCACTGGCGGCAGACGAGGGCCTGCGGGCGCGGCTAGGCGGGGCCAACCGGGCGATCGCGCGCGCCGAATTCGACGAGGGGGCGATGGTGGCGGCCTATCGCGCGGTCTATGCCGGGGCGCTGGGGCTTAGCAGCTTTCCCTAGTGGTTCGTTTCCGACATTTGCGTCCATTTCGGCAAGGGCAGAGGCAAATGTCGGAAACATCAGAACCACTAGATATTATATTGTTTCTATTGGATTTTATGATTCTGACATTCGAAAGCCCCCCCCTTTGCCGCAAGCGGGACTCGAATGTCAAAATCAATCCACTAGGGTGTGTGGAGATTTGGCTCAGGCCGGAGCGAGAATAGCTGATTTGAGCGACCCGGAGCGCAGCGGGTTTCGGTACGTGAGCACCGGAAGCGCGCAATGCGGCTGTTCGGAGCCCGGCATCAGCCAAATCACCACACACCCTGATGCGCGGTTGCAGTTGAAAACCCCGGCACTTGCGCTAAACAGCCCGGCGATGCCCGCCGCTTGCGCGCGCGATATTTGAAAGCTGATAGTTTGGCCCTGCGTCCCGCCGCCCCCCGCTCCCAGGCCGACAAGCTCGCCCAGCGCGATGCCGCACAGCAGGATGTGTTCCTGCGCGAGGTCGACGATGCGCTGCGCGAGGATGAGATGATGCGCGCCATCCGCCATTATGGCCGGGTGGCCGCGATTGTGGTCGCGGCGCTGTTGCTGGCGCTGGCAGGCTATCTGTGGTGGGGCAAGCACCGCGAGGATCAGGCAGCGACGCGGGCGGAGAATTTCACGCTGGCGCTCGATCAGCTGGACGCCGGCAATCTGGCGGCGGCCTCCAGCCAGCTTGCGCCAATCGCGGGCGACAGCGATGATGGCAGCCGGGCGGCAGCGAAGCTGCTCCAGGCCGATATCGCGCTGAAACAGGGCAGCAAGGATCAGGCGATCGCGCTCTATGCCGGCGTTGCGGCAGACAGCGCCGCGCCCCAGCCCTACCGCGATCTGGCGACCATCCGCGAAGTTGCCACCCGCTTCGACAGCATGAAGCCCGAGGATGTGGTCGCCCGGCTGCGCCCGCTGGCGATACCCGGCGGCCCGTGGTTCGGTAGCGCCGGCGAGCTGCTCGGCATGGCCTATCTTCAGCAAGGCCACAAGGATCTGGCCGCGCCGTTGTTCGGCGCCATCGCCCGCGACAAGACCGTACCCGACAGTCTGCGCGCCCGTTGCCGCCAGATCGCCGGGCTGCTCGGCTTCGACGCGGTGGACGATGTCGCCCGTGACCATGCGGCTCCGGCTGGCACCCAAACCGATACACAAGGATAATGCGCATGATGCGTCCCACCTCCCCCCGGCTGCGCACCGCGCTGGCGGCTAGCCTTGCCCTGACGCTGGCGGGCTGTGCCGGGCACGGCATCGCGCGCAAGCCGCGCCCGACCACGCCGACGATCGGCAACCGTATCCCGATCCTCAGCCGGGTTGAGGGCGGCGCGCATGTCGATGCCGATCTGGCCAATGTCGCGGTGGTGCTGCCCCCCGCCGCGATCAATGCCGATTGGGCCCAGCCCGGCGGCGGCGCCAACAAGAGCTATGGCAATCTGGCGCTCTCTGCCAAACCCGCAAAGCTGTGGACCGCGCAGATCGCCGGCGCCACCCCCCAGCGCCGGCTGGCCGCAGCCCCGGTGATCGGCGGCGGCGCGCTCTTCGTGATGGACACCAGCGGCGTGGTCCACGCGATGGACGCCGCCACCGGCAAGCCCAGATGGACGCACAGTTTTGCCCAGCCGGGCGAGGTGGAGGCAACCGTGTTCGGCGGCGGGGTCAGCTATGACAATGGCCAGATCTATGTGACCACCGGCTTTGGCGAGGTTGCCGCGCTCGATGCCACCACCGGCAAACAGGTATGGCGGGTGCGGCCGGCCGGGCCATTGCGCGGATCGCCCACGGTGGCGTTCGGCGCGGTCTATGTGATGGCGCAGAATAATGAACTGCACGCGCTGAACACGCTGGACGGCGCCGAATTGTGGCAGGAAAGCGCATCGCTGGGCGAGGCCGGGGTGTTCGGCGTGGGCGCGCCTGCCGCCGGGCAGGGCACGGTGATCGCGGGCTATTCCACAGGCGAGCTGATCGCCTATCGCTATGAGAACGGGCGGCAATTGTGGTCGGATGCCCTGTCGCGCACGTCCCTCTCCACCACGGTGGGCGTGTTGACCGATATCGACGCCGATCCGATCATCGATCATGGCCGGGTCTATGCGCTGGGTCAGGGCGGGCGCATGGCCGCCTATGAGCTGGTCACCGGGCAGCGGATCTGGGAGCTGAACCTTGCCGGAATCTCGACGCCGGCGGTGGCGGGCGACTGGATATTCACGCTGACCGACGATGCCAAGCTGCTGTGCATCGCGCGCAGCACCGGCAAGGTGCGCTGGATCGCCCAGCTCGATCAGTTCCACAATGCCCGCAAAAAGAAGGGCGCAGCGCTGTATTGGACCGGGCCGCTGCTGGCGGGCGACCGGCTGTGGGTCGGCAATTCCGAAGGCAATTTCTACGACGTCAGCGCGGCGGATGGCGCGGTGCACAGGTTCGCGGCGCTGGGCGGGGCAATGTCGCTGGCGCCGGTGGCGGCGGGCGGCATCCTGTATGTTCTGGACGACAATGGGCGGATCACCGCCTGGCGCTAGTGGTCCGATTCTGACATTTGGTGCCCTGTCCGATAGCGGGCATTCAAATGTCAGAATCTTTTCGGACCACTAGGAATATATGATTCTAGGGGATTTTACGATTTTGACATTTGCAGACCCATCCCATCCGCCGGGGGATGCAAATGTCAAAATCAATCCACTAGGCGCCTGTCGCTGCCTGCCTATTTTTGGCCGGCTGCCATATACGCGGCCAGCGCGATAATATCGTCATCGCGTAGCGCGGCGGCCACCTGCCGCATCGGCGCGGCGGCGGGATCGTGGCGGGTTCCGCTGCGAAAAGCGAACAGCTGACGCGCGATATAGCTTGGCGATTTGCGTGAGATGCCGGGGATTGCCGCGGTGCCGCGATAGTCGCCGCCGTGGCATCCTGCGCAAGCCCATATCCGCGCCAGCCCGGCGGGACATAGGCGGTGTAGGCAGTGCGCGGGTCGCGCGCTTCGAAGCGGGCGAAATCGTCCGGGCCCTCGACGATCCGCTGGCCCAGCGTTTCGCTGCCCGCCGCCGGATCGAAGCGCCCGACAAAACCCGCCATATGCGCCTTGGGGATAGTGACGGCTTCGCGGACATGGATGTAGCAGGCAGCGGGAAGCGCCGCAAAATAGGCCGCTGCCGAGGCGATTTCGTCGGGGTTTAGCACTTTTGGCCACCGCGACCATCAGCGTTTCGGGGACCCGCGCCGGGCCGCTTTGCGCCGCGCACCATCGGCAAAGCCTTGCAATTGCGCGATAATATAGTCGCTCGACAGGCCAGCGAGGGACGCATTTTCAGGGTGGCCATGGCCCGTCGTCAAATGGCAATAGCCGCAGGCCCATGGCTGCGGCTCCCGGCCCTGCGCCACACTGGCCGGCATAGGTGGGTGAGCGCCCGGCAGCCAGTCGGCGATGCGATGGCGCTGTCCACCTGCGCCCGGGTTAAGCGCGCCGCGACGCCGGGGATATGCTGCACGGTCTGCGGGTCCGCCGCGCTGTGCGGCCCTGCGCCCCGGCGCGATCCAGCCGGGCGGGGCCTGGCCGGATCGCGCCGGGGACCACGCGCCTCCGTCGCCATAGCCAGCAACGCCGCTATGCCCATCCTTTTCGCCCTGCCTGTGGTCATCGGCTGGAGATAACGGAGCATGGCCGTCAGGCAAGCGCGTTTGCGTTCACGCATTTCTGACATTTGCGCGCTATGGGTTGGCGATGGCCGATGCGTTCGTGTTCCCCTCCCCGCCCCCCGCGCCGCTGGCCCGGCCGCGCAGCGATGTGTCGGCACGCGTGGGCTTGGTCGGATTGTTCGGGCTTTTGGTGTGGGTGCTGGTGTGCCGCAATTGGGCCGGGATTGCCGAGGCTTTCGCCATTCCGGGGCCGCGCCAGCCGATGGCCGGGCCGTTCGCGGCGGTGGCGGCGCTGCTGTGTTCGGGCGGCCCAATGATCCTGTGGTCGCTGTTGGTGGACAAGGTTCACCGCGATCCCGCCACCGGCCTCGACTGGGCGCGCCCGCGTTTATGGCGTGAGGGGCTGGATACCGGCCTCACCAAGCTGGCCGGCCTGTGGGCGACATGGGGGCTGATTGGGGTCGGGTATTGTCTGGCGCGGTGGTATTGGGCCGGGCAGTGGCGCTTTGCGATGGAGTTGATCGGCGCGGCGGCGGTGCCGATGGCAGTGCTGTCGGTGCCCTATGTCCTGTGGCTGGAGCGGGTGCTGTTGCGGCCCCGCGACGGCGCGTGGCATTTCGGCGCGCTGCTGATCGGGCGTACCGACGCCGAGATGCCGATGGTTTGGCACCATCTGCGGGTCTGGGCGGTGAAGGGGTTTTTCACGGCTTTCATGCTGTCGATCCTGCCGGGCGGCTTTGCCAGCATCGTCGGGTTTGACTGGCGCGCGGTGACCGGCGATCCGGCGCGGCTGGCCAACTGGCTGACCGAGCTGCTGTTCATGGTGGATGTGCAGATCGGAACGGTGGGCTATCTGCTGACGCTCCGGCCCCTCTGCGCCCAGATCCGCAGCGCCAATCCGTTTCTGGCCGGCTGGGTCGCGGCGCTGATCTGTTATCCGCCGTTTACCGCGATGGGGGCGGGCGGCCCCTTGGACTATCACCTGTTCACCGCCGATTGGTCGGTGTGGCTGGCCGGGCATCAGGTGATGCTGTGGCTCTGGGGCTGCTGGCTGGTGTTCCTGACCGGGGCTTATGCCTGGGCGACGATGGCGTTCGGCATCCGGTTTTCCAACCTCACCTATCGCGGCGTGCTGACCCATGGGCCGTACCGGTTCACGCGGCACCCGGCCTATCTGTCGAAGAACCTGTTCTGGTGGTCGGCCAGCCTGCCGCTGCTCACCACCAACCATTCGTGGGTCGAGGGGGTGCGCAATTGCGCGATGCTGGGGCTGGTCAGCGCGATCTATTACTGGCGAGCGCGGACCGAGGAGGCACATCTGGCCGCCGAGGATCCCAAATATGTCGCCTATTCCGCCTGGGCCCAGGCGCATGCGCCGGTCACGCGGGCGATTACAGGACTGCTTCGCCGCTTACATTGAAGATGGTGACAGCGCGCTCGGTCATGCCCATTCTTGCCCGCTGCGCGCCCCATGTCGCCATATGCGCAGTTGCCAGATGCGCGGTCAGGTGGTCCCGGCTGGCCCAAAGCTCGCTGACGCGCAGCATGCCGGGATCGGTCACGTCCTCACCGACGTGATAGGCAAGACAGCCATCCTCGGCCTGGGTCGCGGCAATCAGGGCCGGCATCAACCCGCGCGCCTCGGCCATATGCTCACGCGGCAGGCGGAATTTCGCCAAGACCACGACCCGGGCATCGGCCATCAGAACGCCTCCCCATAGATGCGCGACAAATCGCCGCCCCATTCGCCGTGATACTTGTCGAGCAGGCGCTGCGCCGGGACCTTGCCGCTGCGGACGATCTCGGCCAGCGGTTCGAGGAAGCCGGTCTCGTCATCGCCGGCCCCGTTCAACCGGCGCCGCGACGCGAGGCCAGAGCGCGCGATGGCAAGAACCTCGGCGGCGATGTCGCCCAATTTGCCGCCGGTGGGCAGCGGAGCATCCAGCGCCAGCTTCGGCACGGCGGAGCGCAAGGCTTCGCGCCCGGCCATGTCCCAGCCTTTGACCAGATCCCACGCCGCGTCCAACGCGCCCTGATCATAGAGCAGCCCGACCCACAGCGCGGGCAACGCGCAGATTGTCGCGGTCGGCCCACCATCGGCGCCGCGCATCTCCAGAAAGCTTTTCAGCCGCACCTCGGGGAAGGCGGTCGACATATGGTCCACCCAGTCGGAAGCGCGGGGGCGCTCGCCCGGCAACGCGGGCAGCCGGCCATCGAGAAAATCGCGGAAACTCTGCCCGGCAGCGTCGATATATTTGCCGTCGCGGAACACGAAATACATCGGCACATCGAGCATGTAATCGACATAGCGTTCGTACCCGAAGCCATCCTCGAACACGAAGGGCAGCATGCCGGTGCGCGCCGGATCGGTGTCCGACCAGATGTGGCTGCGATAGGACAGGAAGCCGTTGGGCTTGCCCTCGGTAAACGGCGAATTGGCAAACAGCGCGGTGGCCAAAGGTTGCAGCGCGAGGGAAACGCGGAACTTCTTCACCATATCGGCCTCGCTCGCATAATCGAGGTTGGTCTGGATGGTGCAGGTGCGCAGCATCATATCCAGGCCCATCGTGCCGACCCGCGGCATATGGCGCAACATGATCGCATAGCGCCCCTTGGGCATCACCGGCAATTCGGCACGGGTCTTGTCGGGCCACATGCCGAGGCCGAGGAAACCGGTGCCCGTCCCCGCGCCGATCGCCTTGACCTGAGCCACATGGCGGGCCGATTCGGCGCAGGTCTGGTGCAGGTTTTCGAGCGGTGCGCCCGACAGTTCGAGCTGACCCGCAGGCTCAAGGCTGATCGCGCCGTCGGCGCCCTTCATGGCTATGACATTGCCGTTTTCGGAGACCGGCTCCCAGCCGTATTCCTGTAGCGACAGCAGCAGGTCGCGGATGCCGCCGGGCTCGTCATAGCTGGGGGCGCGGTGGTCCGATTGGCGATAGACCAGCTTCTCATGCTCGGTGCCGATGCGCCATGCGGCGGCCGGCTTTTCGCCCGACGCCATCGGCGCCAGCAGAGCCTCGCGGCTCTCGATGATCGGATCTGTGTTGGCGGTGGCCTCGCGCGTGCTCATGGCGTGCCAGTTAGGCGAGGGGCGAGCATGGCGCCAGAGCTAAATCGACCAGTCACCCGCCAACCCCATCCACAGCGCGGTGCCGGCAATCGCCGCCGTCTCGCCGCGCAGGATGCGGGGGCCCAGGGTTATGGGGCGCGCCTCGGGCAGCGCACGGATCGCGGTGCGCTCAGCATCGTCAAACCCGCCCTCGGGGCCGGTGAGCAGGGCGGCTGGGCCGGGGTTGGCGGTAAAGGTGGCCGCCGCCGAATCGCCCCCGGCCTCGTCGGCAAAGAACAGCGCGCGGGTTCCCGGCCATGTGCGCAACAGCGCCGCCAGCGTCACCGGCTCTGCGATTTGGGGCAGCGCGGTGCGGGCGCATTGCTCCGCCGCCTCGGTCAGGATGGCGGCGGCACGCGCGAGGTTGAGCCTGTCGGCCACACACCGCCGGGTCAGCACCGGCTGGATCCGCGCGGCGCCCAGTTCGCAGGCCTTTTCCAGCACGAGATCGAAGCGATCCTTTTTCAGCAGCGCAGCGCAGAGCGTGAAATCGGGCATGGTCTCACGCGGGCGCAGCCGGTGCGTCACCTCCAGCATCACCGCGCGCTTGCCCGCCTCGGTGACGCGCGCCGCCCATTCGCCGGTGGCATCATCGCACAGCACCACGCCATCGCCCGGCGCCACCCGCATCACCCGCGCCAGATAATGCGCCTGAGGCCCCGCGATCTCCACCGCCGCCCCCACGGCCAGCGTCAGGGGCACGAAAAGGCGCGGCGCGCTTTTCGGGGGCCAGGCGGGAGTGGCGGGGTTGTGGCTTGCAGTCATGGCTGGCCTTGATGCACGCAAACCCGTCGCCAGCCTACTTGTGATTGCGCGCGTCGGCGCTATCCCGGCAGCATGGAACCAACCATCGTCCCCGACAGCCAGCATCGCGGGCTAATCGCGCGCCTGCCCGCGAGGGCACGCGATTATGCGCAGCTGGCGCGGTTTGATCGACCGATTGGCTGGTGGCTGCTATATTGGCCCTGTGCGTGGGGAGTGCTGCTGGCCGGGGGGGGGCGGCCGGCGCGCGCGGGGTCGCACTGGAGCCTGCTGGCGTGGTTGCTGGTGGGGGCGATCGCGATGCGCGGCGCGGGCTGCGTCTATAATGACATCGTGGATGCCGACCTAGACCGGCAAGTCGCCCGCACCGCGGCGCGCCCCATCGCCAGCGGACGGGTGTCACCGCGCGCGGCCTGGGTGTGGCTGCTGGCGCTGTGCGGCGCCGGGCTGGTGGTGCTGACGCGGCTGCGCTGGCAGGCGGAGTTGACCGCGCTGGGCAGCCTTGCCTTGGTGGCGGCATATCCGTTTATGAAGCGGATCACCGGCTGGCCGCAGGCGTGGCTGGGGCTGGTGTTTACCTGGGGCGCGCCGGTGGGGTGGGTTGCGGTGCGCGGCGCCAGCGAGTTTTGGGGATGGGGCGTGCTGGCGGCGCTGTACGGCGGCAGCATCGCGTGGTGCATCGGATATGACACGATCTACGCCTGTCAGGACCGCGAGGACGATGCCAGCGTTGGCATCGGATCGAGCGCGCTGTCGCTGGGCCGGCATGTGCGCGGCGGGGTGGCGGGGTTCTATGCGGCGGCTGTAGGCCTGTGGGGCTGGGCGTTGTGGCTGGTCAGGCCTGATCCGCTGGCGCTGCTGGCGCTGGTCCCGCTGGCGCTGCATCTAGGCTGGCAGGTGGCGACGTTGCGGCCCGATGATGCCGATAACGCGCTGGCGAGGTTTCGCGCGAACCGCTTTGCCGGGCTGCTGATGGCACTGGCCTGCGGGGTGGTGGGGAGCGCGTGAGCCGCTGATCAGCGTCCGCCGTTGCGGTGGCCCCGGATCGGGCCGCTACTTCTGACTGATGTGCGCGGCAAGCAGCGCGTGGATGATCACCGTGTGTTGAGCGGGATCGTTCATGTCCTTCGCAGCGGTGACCGGTGGACAGATTGTGCTGATGTGTAGGGGCCGAAGAAGAAGCTGTATAATCGGTTTGTCCGCTGGTCTGAACGTGCAAAAACTTTATGCGCGCCATCAGCCTCGCCGCTGCCGTCATCTGATGCTGTAATGAGTCCGGACCCTAATAAGGTGCGACATCTGCCTTCCAGTAAGCGAATTTGCCGGATACGCTGCTGCGGGAACAAGGCAGCGCGTTTGTGTGACCAGCTGATTATCCGGGCCAGCGATGGCTGAGCGTTCTGGAGGGGCATCGCCGCCAAGTGGCTACGATTGTGGGGACCGGGCGACCCCGGTGCGATCGACCGGGTGATGCCCGTAGTTTACAGCGATCTGCGCCGACTGGCGGCATATTATTTGAACGGCAGCGATGGTGAGCGAACATTGCAACCGACCGCGCTGGTCCACGACGCTTATCTGCGGTTCGGCGCGGCCAGGAAATATGATTGGCAGGGGCACGGCCAGCTCATCGCGGTGGTGTCCCGCTTTATGCGGAATATCTTGATCGATAACGCGCGGGCGCGCCGGGCCGCGAAGCGGAATCCGGCCGAGCTCGAAGCTTCTGAGGCCATCGGTGAAGACCTGCTCGATCTTCTGTCATTGGACGCTGCGCTTCGGCAACTGGAGAGCCTGCATCCCCGTCGCGCGCGGGTGGTTGAACTGCGTTTCTTCGGCGATCGTGATCTGGCGGAAGTCGCGGCGGTGCTCGAGGTCTCTTTGAGCAGCGTCGAGCGCGATTGGCGATTTGCCCGTGCATGGCTGCATGATCCTATGAATCCGACGCCGTGACCCTGAGCCGTCAGGACAGAATCGAGGCAATTTTCGATTCGGCGACGGGCATTGACGTGCCTGAACGCGCATCATTCCTGGACCAGGCTTGTGGCGGAGATCTCGCGCTCCGCCGGGAAATCGAGCGACTCCTGATGGCGGATGCGGTTACCGGCCAGGTGGACGGCTGGCAACGATCCGCGCTTAACCAGGAAGTTTGCGCGGAGCGAACAACACCTGATCGCCGGATAGGCGAAGTGTTGGGCCGCTATCGGCTGACGGCCATCGTCGGCGGCGGCGGCATGGGCCGGGTCTATCGCGCGGTTCGCGCCGATGCGCAGTTTGAAAAGTCCGTCGCGGTCAAGCTCATCCACTCCCCGCTTGCCAGCGACGACCTTCAGGCGCGGTTTAAGGCGGAACGCCAGATTTTGGCCACGCTGGAACATCCCAATATCGCGCGTCTGCTTGACGGGGGTTTGACGGATGACGGGCTACCCTATCTGGTCATGGAGTTTGTCGAGGGCGTCCTCCCCGCCGATTATTGTTGTCAGCACGGGTTGGGCATGCGCGCCAAGCTGGCCTTGTTCCAACAGATCTGTGCCGCAGTCCATTACGCGCATCAGCATATGGTCATTCATCGCGACCTCAAACCGGCCAATATTCTGGTCACCGCCGGGGGGGAGCCAAAGCTGCTCGACTTCGGCATCGCCAAGGTTCTGACGCCGCAGACAACCTATGATCCCGCGATTACAAGGATGGACAACCGGCTCCTGACGCCCCGCTATGCGAGCCCGGAACAGATTCGTGGCGAGGCCATCACGACAGGCTCCGATGTCTTTGCACTGGGGGTCTTGGGGCATGAGCTGTTGACGGGCGCGTCGCCGTACCGCTACCTCACGGGCCATCCTCTCGCGCTGTTGAATGAAATCTGCTAGGAGGAGCCGGCACGGCCAGGTCGGCTGGAACCTGCTCTGCGCGGCGATCTTGACCGCATACTCCTCAAAGCGCTGAGCAACGGCCGAGTGAGCGATACGCCTCCGCCGCCCAGCTCTCGGATGATATCGGGCGGCACCTTGACGGCCTGCCCGTCGAAGCCCGGGGTCATGGGGTCGGCTACGTCACCGCCAAATTCGTGCGTCGCAACAAGGCATTCGCCGCAGCTACGGTGATGATTGCGGTCGTGCTGATCGGCAGTCTGATTATGGTTGACCATGCTCGGCGGGGTGCGGAAACCCGGTTCAGGCAGGTCCATCGGCTCGCGCATGCGGTAATCTTCGATTATCAGGATGCCATTGCCGGACTGCCCGGCTCGACCCCGGTGCGCGCCAGGCTCGTCCAGGATGCGCTCGGTTATCTCGAAAAACTGTCGGCGGAAGCCAACACGCCCGATCTCGAGCGCGAAATCGTGGAGGGGTATACCCGCATCAGCAAAGTTCAGGGCGATTCCTACGGCTCGAACCTGGGTGACACCGCCGGTTCGCTCGCCAGCATTCATCGGGCGATTGCTGCCTCCCAGCATCTGCTGGGCGCCGACCAGACTCCTGCTTCGTTGAAAGCGGCTGCGGACGCATTTTCGGTGCAGGCCTCGTTATTTTTCTCCAGCGGAAAGCTCGAAGCCGCAGCAGCCGACTATCGGACCGCGCTGGACCTGCGCAACCGGGCGGCCAAACCATCGCCCGGAGATATCGAGAATGCCCTCGCTCTTGCGGACATCGACACCCATCTCGGCGACCTCGATGGCGCCACCGGGTTGCAGAACCTTGGCCGCAGCAGGCAGGCAGCCGTGATGTACGGCCAGGCGGATGCGATCCTCACCAGCTTGCAGCAGCGATTTCCTGCCAATCTTGAGGTGACCCGCCAGCGGTTCGAAGTGCTGCTCCAGCGGAGCGAGGCGATTGCCAGCCTAGTGGTTCGTTTCCGACATTTGCATCCCTTTCGGCAAAGGCAGAGGCAAATGTCGGAAACCATAACAACCACTAGATATTATATTGTTTCTAGTGGATTTTTTGATTTTGACATTCGAAAGCACCGCTTTGCCGAAAGCGGGACTCGAATGTCAAAATCAATCCACCAGGTCAGCCACAATCTTCACAAATCATGCGTGAGCAGGCTCTGGCTCAGATAGAGCAGATCGTGGCGGTTTCTCCGGAGGATACGGCGTCGCAGTTTGAGCTGGCGAATACCGAAAATCGCCTGAGTCACAGCCTGATCGATGCGCGGCAGGGAGTGGAGGCCGGACGGCACCTTGCCCGCATGGTTGCGATCCTCGGCGAGTTGGCCCGTGCCGATCCGAAAAACGCGCTTTACGAACGATCGCTGGGCGTATCGCAGATCGATTGGGGCACGGCGCTGCGTGTTTCGGGCGACCCCAGCGGCGCCTTGGCGCATGACCGCAAGGCGCTCGACATTGCCGGACACTTGCACGCCGCCGATCCGGCCAACGCCGATTTTTGCTCCGACATCGGCATCGACAATCGCCGCACCGCAGCGACATTGATCGATCTCAATCGGCCGGCGGAGGCCGAGGCCAAAGCGCGGCTCGCCCAGCAGGCGCTTTGTGTACCTTCCGCGCCGGCCAACACCTATTTACAGGCGCATTGCGGGCGCGCCTGGCTGGCCGATGGCAATGCCCGTTTCGCGATGGGGCTCGCCGTGCGGGCTCGCATGGCGGACAATGTCGCGGTTGGATGTGCGCAGCGCACACTGCTACGCGATCCAGCCAACGCCATCTATCGCTTCGACCTGGCCCGCGCCAATGCGGCGCTGGCGATCGTGCTGGCCGCGTCAGGCCAGAGCGCGGCCGCGCGGCAGGCCTTCCACGAAGCGGAGAGGAATTGGCAGGCGCTGCGGGCAACTTCGGCCCTGACCGCCGAGGATGCGGCGCGCGCCGATCAGGCGCGGAGGCGTTTTCCCAGCCTGTTTTCCCGCGATAACGGGGCACCGACGCCGGGTTGAGTTTTGGCGCGATATACTTCCGAAAAAGAATCTGCCTTTGGGTGAAGGCTCCACCGCCTGCATTACGCTCTAGTGTTCGTCCATGCTTTTCGCCGAACGGCGCGGGAGCAGGGGGCGCCCGTACATCGGCCATTTCGGCCGAACGGGTGGATCGGAACCGTTCACGGGAGTCACCAAAATGAGAAACCTGTTCGCCTGTTTCCTTGCCCTGTGCGCAGCCACCGTCGCGCTGGCTGCGCCGCACGCCGCACGGGCTGACGCCATGCACGCGGCGATGAACGAAAACCTGTGCATGGATTGGAATGTCGGCACCAACCAGATCGCCTTGTGCGGCTGCAACGGGGGCTACAACCAAACCTTTTTCACCACCAATTATGATCCGCAAGCGATCACGACCAGCGCCACCAACGTCAATACCCGCCCGGGTACGAGGCTGTCCCTCGACTCAGGCTCTTCGGGCGTGCAACTGACCATGGCCCCCTGCGTCGGGGGCAAGCCGAGCCAGCAGTGGTCGCTGGTCAATGACAATTCCGCGCCGGGCGCACTTCGCAATCAGGCGGGCTGGTGCGCGGATATCCCCTACGGTATCGCCGCGTCGGGGCGGCCAATAAACGCCTACGCATGCAAATGGGGTACGGCTTGGATGAGAGCCAACCCGGTCTGGACCCGGGTAGGCGGCAACGATCCGATCTCGGCGATTTCGGCGCAATACAATATTCCCTACACGGTGCTTGTCGGCCTGCCGGCGGGTTCGATCATCTCACCGTTCAAGAGCATGATCTTCGAGCCTGGCGGGCAAGTCCTCAACTTTGCCGGCAACATCGTTGCGCAAGGCGGCGGCAATTACGCCCAGATCGATGGCGGCGGTTTCATGAGCCGCTGATGCATACTGCCCCATGCGATGCGTTGCGACATCGTGTGGGGCAGAGCGTTCCGATGACCAAAAGGGGGCTGGTCGCATGCGCATAGAACAACAATGGCCAGCATGGCGCCGGCTGCTGATGGCGGCGCCGCTGTTGGCGGCATCCACCATTTCGGCGCCGGGCAATGCCGGGCTGTTCGGGCATCGCATCCCGGTCCATGCCGACGATCGCGCGGCGGCCCCACCATCGCCCTCCGACCCTACCGGCCTGGCACCGTCGGCAGACGGCGTATCGCGGCTCGACATGACCAAAGTCGCTGCCGAAGGGCTCTCCTATCTACGGCACGGCGACATCGACAAGGCGCGCCGACTTTTCAATGTCGCAATCAAATTCGACAGCCAGAATGGCTATTATCACCTGCTGGTTGGTGTCGCCTACCATCTGGAGTATCTGCGCGCCGGCCCGCCCGAGGCGCGTGACAATGCCATGGCCGGTTATCACATCACCGATCAGATGCTGCCGGCAAGCCCTTGGCCCAAGCTCCAAGCCGGCCGGCTGGAGCTCGATTCCAAACACTATGACGCGGCTGCCAACGCCTTTTCGGGCGCGTTGGAACTGGCTCCGCACAATCCCGACGCGCTGGCCGGCCTGGCCAGTGCGAGCTACATGCAGGGTGACCTGCGCACCGCGCTATGGGCAGCCAACGAATTGGACAGCGCGCATTGGCAACCGGCGACGGTCGCCCGAATGCGGGCGCTGATGTATTCCGTGCTTGGGGAAAGCGCCAAATCTCGGGAGTTTCGCGATACGTATGCGGCAAGCTTGCCGAAGGGCGCCAGGGACGTGGATGAACTCGACGCCCGTCTCGCCGATAATACCGGTATGGTGGAGGCCCGGCGCTGGCTGACCCGCCCGGTGGAGGCAGTGGGCGCTCTCGCCCAGGTCCCTGATCAAGGTCCGGCAAGCAGCCCCGGCAACGCCCCGGACAAACTCCCGGTTCCGGCACCCGATATTTCGCCTTCGGCCCCGGCTGGCGAGAATGCGGCAATGGACGCTCTGCAGAACAACATGCTTTACAAGAATTTCAAGAGCAACGATTTGATCGATACCGACTGGGCCGCCGCAGGAAAACTGTCTCGCCTGGCCAACGAATTTTCTCAAATTCTGTATCACTGATTTGAGTCCCGTCAGTCCAATGCGAACCGCTTTTCCAAGATGCATTTCGGTCATTAAGCAGGGTCGCCTGGCTTACAAGCTCCCGCCACTCTGCCAGATGGGCGAACGCCGCCTCATTCGCCGCCTTCTAATGGTGCGTAGCCAAGACAGGCCGGCCTGTCCGCCATCTTCACCATGCCGACCTGTCCCGCGCGGGCAAACAAAGAGGGAGCTTGCCAATGTCCGATCGTCGACCGGTCGCGATTGTAACGGGTGCCAGCCGCGGTGCAGGGCGCGGTATCGCCCGAGCGCTCGGCAGCCATGGCTGCACCGTCTATGTCACGGGACGGTCCGAAGCGGATAGCGATGGCGAAATGCCTGGCACGATCCACGCCACCGCGCGCGAGGTGACCGAGGCGGGCGGGCATGGCGTCGCAGTGCGCTGCGACCATGCCGACGACGGGCAGGTCGAGGCGATGATTGCGCGCGTCATAGCCGAGCAGGGACGCACCGACATCCTTGTCAACAACGCCTGCGCCGTCTCCGACGCGCTGTCTGCACCCGGACAGTTCTGGGAAAAGCCGAAATCGATCGGCCAGATGATCGACGTCGGCGTGCGCAGCGGGTTCGTCGCGTCCTGGCTGGCGGCGCCGCACATGGTCAGGCAGGACAAGGGATTGATCATCTCCACATCTTCGCCCGGCGCGATGCATTACTGCTTCGGCCCCGCCTATCGCGCCCACAAAGCCGCCGTCGACAAGATGGCCTTCGACATGGGGGTGAGCGCCGCTGCCTTCGCCGCCCCCACGGCCGGACCGACTTCGCCACCCTCGATATAATCGAGGCGCACGTTCAGAGCGGCGGCAATGATCGTGCCCCGATAGCGCGAGCGCGCGCCGCCGCCGATCACCGATAGCGCGTCGACCCGCGTGCCAGCATCGCGCAGGGCCGCGATACCGTCGCCAGACCGAAGGCTACCCCTTCCAGCGCTGCCTGCGCCAGGCGGTCGCCGTCGCTGCATTATCGAGGCCAAGGAAGCCGCCGCGAATATGCGGATCATTGTGCGGGTGCGTTCACCCGGTAGGATGGCAGGAATATCTCGCGCGCGCCGCCTCTCGCCCGTTCGGCGCGCGCCAACACCCCTTCCGGCCCAGAGCTACCGGTCAGTCATGCCGCCCAATCGATGCAGGAAGCAGCGGATGCACCGCAATCTGGCGCCAGGTCTGCGGCAGGCAGTGACAGAAGGCGTGGACCGCGCGATCGGCGTTGGGCCTAAAACCTCCTGTCGCCGCGAAGATCCCCCCCGAGGTGCCGAGCGACAGGAAGGCATCGATCTCACTCACCATCGACCCCGGCTGCACCAGCGGCATTGTCGCCGCCGCCGCGGCCGCCGGCACTTCGCCCATCCCCCAGGCTTGCGCTACTACGCCGCGCAACCGGCGGTTGCTTCACTACCATCGTGCAAATGCGGCATCTGCGCGCGGGGCAACTGGCGCGCGAGGTCGAAGCATCCGAGGATGCAGAGGATTTTGATAAGGCGTTCAAGACTGTCACAGATGAAGCCCCACGATCCGACTTACCATAACCCGCCTCGCGCTCGATGGGCGATGCCCAGCGCGCGCGCGTCCCATATCATGTTTTCAACAGGTGCGTTCGCTCCAATTGCGAACAGCGACGGACGCTCATTCGGCCATCGCCCGTGTTTTTCGATGCCCCACTGGATTTCCTGCCGACGCCATCCTGCTGGGTCATCCCCACTCTTAATCCGGGTAAGAAAATCGAGTATGCCATAGGCAGATCTGCGCAATTCCCACGCAATAAAATCTGCCGCCTGAATTGGCATGACATCCTTATAAGATTCGTTCTTCCCTATGGGGATTATGGTCGATTGCTCTACCCAAGATAATTCTGCCTCGTAGTAACCGTCAGTCAGGCAATATCTTTTTGCCATTTGAATGAATTGAGTAGATTTATCGAATTTATCAACAACAATTTCGATTGGGACCCCGCTGTTTTCTAAGCTAAATTCCAAAATGCATCCGTAAAGCGCCAGAGAATAACAATTCAAGCATAAATTATTTTCAACATTAAACTGCCTCACATGGTCCTTAATAACCATGTGGGCAACACGAAACAAATCTGAACTTGATATAGCCGAGACGAAATCGCGTAACATTTCCCACATTAAGGCTCGATCGTCTCGGAACCGTTCGAAGGGACCAGAGCCTCTGTTTAGTATCTCCTTCATGTGGAGATACGGAATTTGCCAGCGGTCCAATCGCCTTTGCCAATTATCCTCGAATGCGCCCCAAGCCTCGACAGATCCCACCAAGCCACCAACACTGACGACAGGCGTCTGCGGGTCATTGTCCTTACCGCTTTCGTCCAGATAGGCCTTGAGGATAGCCATGAGCGCTCCAGGTCGCGGGCGCGGCTGAATGGAAAAGGTCCACATGCGCCGGGTATTCACTTGCCACACCCATCATACTTATTGTGGATGGTATGGGAAGTGTAACAACGCCATTACTTTGCCGGCGAATACTTGGTCGAGAAGACCGAGACCAAGGAGGGTTGGTCGTTTCCCGCGCCCGACGAGGACGCGGTTACCGGCTACCCCGAAGAGCTGCGCGACTTCATCGGTGCGATTGCGACGGGCCGCGCACCGAAGAGCGACATCGTGCTGGCCAGCGATACGCTGGTGCTGGTCTATGCCGCCTATCTCAGCGCGGAGCAGGGATGCACGGTCGATCTTAGCGCGTGGCTCTGAAGAAGCGCGCGCCTTCGGCCGCCGTCGCCAGGCCATCGTCGGGCGAATCGACTTCGAGATAACCGACGGCCGAAGTCAGCCGGTGGATGCGCGGCAATAACGCAGCGTAATCCATCTCGCCGTGCCCGATGACGACGGCATGGTCGGTCACGCTCTTGCCGCGATGACGGTCGATGTCCTTCAGATGCATCGAGGCCACGCGCGGACCGAGCCTGGCCAGGATGTCGAGCGGCGCGGCGCCGCCATACCAGGCCCAGGCCAGGTCGACCTCGAAGGCAACGTCCTGCGGAGCCATAGTCCGGGCGATGATGTCGAGCGGTGCCTCACCGCCTTCGAGCGGCATATAGTCCCACCAATGCGTGTGATAGGCCAAGCGCAGCCCTGCGGCGCGGCACCGGGCGCCAAGCCGGGCAAGTTGCGGCAGCCAGGCGTCGAAGGCAGCGCGCGTGGCCACGCCGAGCTGATGCGAGATGAAGGGCGCCGCCGCGGTCATCGCGATGATCGGCGCGCCGATGCCGACGGCCTCGGCGATCTGCTTGTCATAATCCGCATTGATCGGCGAGAAGCGCACGACCCCGACCTGCAGCCCCGCCGCGCGCAGCAGCCGTGCCTTGTCCTGCGGCTTCGGCTCGGGCACGCTGGGCGCATAGCCGGCGAGGCGGAACCCGAAGTGGGAATAGCCCATGGCTCCGACCTGCGTTAGCGTGCCCGCATAGTCGCGCGCCAACTCCTTGGCCACGGTGATGTCGGCCAGGCCGAGCGGCGCCTGAGCGCGCGATCGCAGCAGGCGCGCTGCCCATCACGGCCAGCCCCGCGCCGCCGCGCAGCAGGTTGCGGCGGCTGAGCCTCGCCTGCTTGAGCGTGTCATTAACCACTGCGCCAGCGATTGCCATCGGACGTGCCTTGCCAATTGTCCGGACAATCGAAAGGATGTGGCTCCATAAGTCAATCGCATCGCCGCCGGATCAAACGCGGCCCGCACTCCACCCGATGCAGCTGGCCGCTAAGGGCAGGACGTAGCTGGCAAGCTCCCGCCGCACGGCGAGGCGGCTGGAGCCTTTTTCCCATTTCGGCGTTTCTCGCACGGGCGCTGGGTAAGTTTTGCCTTGCATAGGAGAATGGCCGATGCGAATTCGTACCTCATTGATGGCATTGGCGATGGCGCCTTCGGTGCTAAGCCTTGGCGCATGCAAGGTGACGGTCAACGACCAGCAGTCTGAAAAAACTGCCGGCAAAGCTGCGGCCTCGGGCGCACCCGCAGCGACGCCAGCCCCCCCCGATCCCCTCGCCGCGCGGGATCCTCTGCCCGGCATATCGGCACCGCAACCCGCCGTGGCCGCGCGCCCCACGCCAAGCAGCGGGGCGCAGCCATTGATGCAGGCGCAGGTGGTATTGGACCGGTTCGGCTTCACCCCCGGTATCATCGATGGCAAGGACGGGATTTCAACCCGCAATGCGGTACGCGGATTCCAAGAGGCGAAAGGCCTGCCGATCACCGGCCAGCTCGACAATGCCACCAAACAGGCGCTAGCGCCGTGGTCGGTAATCCCGGCTACGCGGCAGATCACGGTTCCGGGCGATTTCGCGGCGGGGCCGTATGCCGCCATCCCGAAAGACGCGGAGGCACAAGCGAAACTGCCATGCCTGTGCTATGCCTCGCTGGATGAGAAGCTTGCCGAACGCTTCCACACCAGGATTCCCACGCTGATCGCGCTGAATCCCGACATCACCACCCCGAAAGCCGCTGCAACACCGGCGCTGGCTGGTTCCGATCCTGCACTGCCGTCGCTTTTTCATGCTGGCCAGACGCTTATCGTGCCCAACATTGGCGGCGATGCACTCGGCGCCAGCGTGAACACTGACGCGGCATGGCGCAAAACCCTGGCGATGCTGGGCGTCGGAAGTGAACAGCCCGCCGCAGCCCGGATCGTTGTTTCGAAGGGCAAGGGAACGCTCAAGGCCTATGATGCCGGCGGCAAGCTGATCGCGGTTTACACCGCCACCATGGGCTCGGCACATGATCCGCTGCCGCTGGGTCAGTGGAAAATTCTGGGAATCGGACACAACCCCAAGTTTCACTATAATCCCAAACTGTTCTGGGATGCCAATGACGCGAAACCAAAGGCAGTCCTGCCCGCCGGTCCGAACAATCCGGTCGGGGTGGTGTGGATCGATCTCAACATTCCGCATTACGGCATTCACGGCACCCCCAGCCCCGAGACCATTGGCCGCGCCGAAAGCCATGGCTGCGTCCGCTTGACCAATTGGGACGCCGCGCGATTGGCGCAAATGGTCTCCACCCGAACAGAGGTGCTGTTCGAAGCATGAATGCGCCCGGCGATCACCGCCCTCGAGGCCGCATGTCCGCGATTCTGGTGACCTTCGTGCTGACCTCGACGGTTTGGGCTTGTGGGTGGGTGATCGTGACTGGCAAGCCCGTCCAGGATAGCGCAGCATCGCCCGGTCGCTTGGGGAACGCCCCTGCCGGTACGGGCAGCGAGAGCGCGCCAGCGCCTCACATCCTTACCAACGTCGGGCTGCCGGCCGATCGTCTGATCATTCCGGTGGCGGGAATCTTCCGGTTCCAACTGTCCGATACTTTTGCCGACGCGCGTGCGCTGGGGCGCCGCCACGATGCGATAGACATTATGGCACCGCGCGGCACTGCCGTAGTGGCCGCCGCTGCGGGCCGTGTCGAAAAGCTCTTCCTCTCGCGCTTGGGCGGGCGAACCGCCTATATACGTTCGCGCGACCGCCGGACGATCTTTTATTACGCGCATCTGGACAGTTACGCAGCGGGACTTAGCGAGGGCCAGCAGGTAGCCCAAGGCCAGACCATCGGCGCGGTAGGTTCCACAGGCGACGCCGACCCGGCCGCCCCGCACCTCCATTTCGCGGTGATGCAGACAGGGCCGCAGGCACGATGGTATCAGCCCTCCACCGCGATTGATCCGTTTCCGCTTCTGGTGGCGCCGTCAGATCACCGCGGCAGCTGACACCCTGTTCGAATGAGCGCAATCGAGAACGATTGCCGCCAGCGTGCGATCCACGCCAGCCTGAGCGCCGATCGGCGCTATCATACAGCCAGTCGCGTGCGTCTCAGGCGAAGCGTGACGATCAGCCCGCCTTCGTCCCAGCGATAATCGATCGTGCCGCCCAGCTGGCCAGTGACGCTGCGTTGCACCAGCCTGCTACCGAAGCCATCAGGGCCTTCCGGCTGGTCGACATGCGGTCCGCCGCGTTCAACCCATTTCAATATTATGTCCTCGCCATCGGACTCGCTGGTAATATCGAGCGTCCCTGTATGAGCAGACAAAGCTCCATATTTCATCGAGTTAGTAGCCAGCTCGTGGATGACCAAGGCCAGCGCAGTCGCCGATGACTGGCCGACGCCCATCCGTTCGACCGCAACCCGCAGCCTGCCTTTGAACGCGCCAAAATCATCATAAGGCGCCAGCAGGACGGTAAGCAGGTCGCCCAGAAGCGCCGCGTCACCTTGCCCGCCAGGCAGGGGCCGTACCAGATCGTGAGCCCGGCCAAGCGCTGTCAAACGTTCCATGATTGCGGTCGACATTTCCTCAACGCTGGCCGCCGACCGCGAAGTAATAGCCGTCAGGCCCGAGGCGATGGAAAGCAGATTTTTCACACGGTGGCTCATTTCGCCGGCGAGCAGTTCATTGCTTTCCTCAGCCTGCTTGCGCCCCGTCACATTGAGGAAAACACCGAACATTGTGCGACCTACAATCCCGAAATCCTCCCCCTGACCACGCGCCGCAATCCAGCGCACTTCGTCGTCGACCAGGATGCGGAAATCCGATTCATAGGGGCCAAGGATAGCGCGCGTGGCGGTAAATGCGGCGCGTACCCGGTCACGGTCGGCCGGATGGATGTGCGCGGAAAGTTCCTCGAAAGTGACCTTGCCTGTCCCGGAAATGCCCCACAAGCCAAAGCCCTGTTCATCCATCGCGAACTCGTCAGTGTCGACGTTCCATGCCCATAGCGCGACCCCCGCCGCAGCGATGGCGAGGCGCAGGTGCTCTATCTTCCATTCGTGCGGCTTGGGCAATTCCGGGGGCATGCGCATCATCTTCCTGCTTCGACCACCGCAGCTGCTTACGCCAAGCGGGCCGCCGATGACAGCGGTCGTTGGTGTGCGGTGGTGCCCGATGCGCGACCACGGTAGGTCGGCGATAGGCATGAAAGCAACCGCGCAGTCAGCTTTCGATGATTTCCTGCACGCGGCTGGCGAGCGCTTCCATCTGGAACGGCTTCGACATCACCGACATGCCTCGATCGAGGCGCCCCCCGCTCACCACCGCGTTTTCTGCATAACCGGTGATAAACAGCACCTTCAAATTGGGGCGCCCGACACGCGCCGCGTCGGCGACTTGCCGACCGTTCATTCCTGCCGGCAGGCCGACGTCGGTGATCAGCAGATCAATTCGGGCGTCCGATTGGAGTATGCGCAGGCCGGCCGGTCCGTCCGGCGCCTGGATCACCGCGTAGCCGGCATCCGAAAGCACTTCCGCGACCAGCATCCGGATCGTCGGCTCATCGTCGATCACCAGGATGACTTCACCGTCGCCGTTGGGCTCGTGCGGCGCCAGTGCAGCGTCGGTCTCATCAATACCGACCTCGGCATGGCGGGGCAGATAGATGCACATGGTGGTGCCTTGGCCCAGTTCTGAGTAAATCTTCACCTGCCCGCCCGACTGGCGCGCGAAGCCATAGATCATCGAAAGCCCCAGCCCGGTGCCGTCGCCAAGCGGTTTGGTGGTGTAGAAAGGTTCAAATGCGCGCCTGATCACCTCGGGGGTCATGCCCGGGCCGTTGTCCGTGACGCATAACGCGATGTACTGCCCCTCTGGCAAGTCCTGCTTGCGCGCGGCGCGTTCGTCCAACCATCTGTTCGCTGTTTCGATGGTAAGCTTCCCGCCATTCGGCATGGCATCGCGGGCATTGATACACAGGTTAAGAACCGCATTTTCCAGTTGGTTGGGATCAACCAGCGTCGGCCACAGACCACTGGCCCCAACGACCTCAAGCTTTATCCCCGGCCCGACGGTTCGGCGGAGGAGATCGTCGAGACCGTCGAGAAGGCGGTTGACGTTCGTTGCTTTGGGATCAAGAGTTTGCCTTCGCGAGAAGGCCAAGAGGCGATGCGTCAGCGTCGCGGCGCGCCTGACGGCGCCTTGCGCTGCTGATACATACCGATCAATTTCGGCCACGCGCCCTTGCGCCAAACGTATCTGCAGCATTTCCAGACTGCCGCTGATTCCGGTCAGGATATTGTTGAAATCATGTGCGAGACCGCCAGTCAGTTGTCCGACCGCTTCCATCTTTTGGGACTGGCGCAGTTGCTCCTCGATCGCACGCTTTTCTGTAAGGTCGCGTGTGACCTTGGCAAAGCCAATCAATTCTTTGCGCTCGTTGCGGATCGGATCGATGATTACGCTCGCCCAGAACCGCGACCCGTCCTTGCGAACGCGCCAGCCCTCCGCTTCGAATCGGCCATCCCGATCGGCAGTCTCGAGCGCAATACGCGGTATCTGCGCGGCTCGGTCCTCGTCTGTGTAAAATCGCGAGAAGTGCTCACCGACAATTTCCTGAGCAAGATAGCCTTTGAAACGCTCGGCCCCCGCGTTCCAGCTGTTCACGTTGCCCTGCGGGTCCAGCATATAGATGGCGTAATCGGTCACACTTTGAACCAACAGGCGGAAACGCTCCTCGCTCGCCCGTAATTCCGCTTCGGCCGTCCGGCGTTCGGTCAGATCCCGGGTTACCTTGGCAAAGCCCAGCAGCCCTCCATCAGGGCTTCTGATCGGATCAATGACCACGCTGGCCCAAAAAAGGCTGCCATCCTTGCGAACACGCCAGCCCTCGGCTTCAAAGCGGCCCTCGCGCTCAGCAGTTTCCAACGCGATGCGGGGGATTTCGAGCGCGCGTTCCTCAGGCGTATAGAAGCGCGAAAAATGCTCGCCTATGATCTCGTCAGCCTCGTAGCCTTTAAAGCGGTATGCGCCGGGATTCCAGCTGGCGACCCGCCCCTGCGGGTCGAGCATGTAAATCGCATAATCGGTAACACTTTGAACCAAAAGCTCAAATTTGCGGCTGGTGTCCGCAGAATTTTCTGGTCCTATCATAATTCCCTCAGGCTTTTTCCTTGGCGCTAAACGCCGATCAACCCGATATTGTTCCTGCCACTGCCAGCAGAACAACCTGGCTTGCGACGCGCCGGGGGCTCCACAGCAGGCCTTCGGCGATGCGCAGTGACGGGTTCCGCGCTGGCTTTACAGGGCCAGCGTGGGTGGTCCGCTCGACGCAGGTTTGACATCGAACGCCACGCAGATGCGCCGATCGCGGTGGCCATGCGGAAATGTGCGATGGTAGGTATGCGATGGAAACAGCAGCAATAGCCCGCTGACCGGACGGATAATCCGCGTGCCAAACGCCGCGGCCCCCGCTTCGCCCGCGAGATCGTCCGGAAGGCCGAACGCGATGCAGCCTTCCTGGGTTTTGCCGTTCGCGATCGCTTCGGGCACGCGCACGTAATAGGCGCCGCTTAGCCACCCGAACTGGTGCACATGCCAGTTCTCGAAGCCTTCGCTCTCCGCGATCACACCAGCTCCGTAACAACGCGGTGTCCGGCCGCGCCGCGGCCCAAGGGTGGCGGCTCGCGGCAAAGCGCGCAACATGCTGGCCAATCGCTTCCGAAATACTTTCGATCAGCACGCGGGCCAGCGGAGCCGCCGCGTTGGGCATGGTATCGATCCGCCACGACGATTCCGATGCCGCGCCGTATCGATTGAAGCGCAACTCGGGGTGCGTGACAAGCTCGTCGGCTAGCGCCGCATTGAAGCTTTCGATACTGGGCCATCCTTGCGGTGGCAGCAGTTTCTCCGCCGAGAAGAACTGGTCCGCCCCGATGATGTCGCGGGCAGCATCGATTTCGCCGCGCTGGGCATGGGCCAGCGCTTGCGCAGCGAACAGTCGCGAGTGCGCCGCGCCGCGCTGCGCGAGGTCAGCATAGAGCGACAGCACCGTCGCACTATCCTTTTCAGCCAGTGCAATGGCCGCCGCCCGTTTGCAGGCATCCTTGTTATGCGGATCGAGCGCAAGCGACTCGGGGAGGGTCAGGCGCGCGGCATTGATATTGCCCAGCCGCGTCTCCGCCTTTGCGCGAAGCGCCAACGCATTCGCGCGCGCCTCCGGCTCGTCCGAGCGCGACATTGCCCGAGACGCGGCGGCGTAGGCACGTTCATCGCCATCCGGTGTTTCCAATGCGAGCCAGGCCTGACCCAGAAAGATTTCCTCGCGCGGAGTGAGGTCGTCCTTGCCCGCCAACAGTTCGGTCACCGCAAGCATCTCGTCGTTGAAGGTCAGCAAGGCCGCCAGTTTTCGGCGCAGTGTCGGCGTGGGCGTGCGTTCGTAAGCGGCGCGGACGACGAGCAGTTCGTGCCGGATCGTCAAGGGCTGCGTGGGTTCGAGTTCTAGGCTAAACGTCTGGGACATCTCCCATACCTATCAGCGTTGGGGCGGCGCGACCATGATCCAATGCATATTCGTTTGCCCACAACGCGCCGGCGCGGTTTCTGCTATCGAGCGAAATATCATCCTCGCCCGGTTGACCAACAGACTGCGCGAGAATCGTCAAATTTCACACCGGGACGTGATTTTCGGCTCGCGATCAGCAAGATTGGATGGTGTGCGTGTCGGTGATTTCGGCGATAGCAGGAGAAGTATAATGGAAAAATCGACGGAAATCCCCCAATCCATGCGTCCTTGGGTCGCCCCAGAGATTCGTGAGCTCGACATACGCGCGAGTGCGCAATTCCCGAACCGTGGCGCTGATGTGGGCGGGAACCCGACTATCGATTGTCAGCTTTCCTGACATTGTCCGGCCGCCGACCGATGGATTCGGTCGGCGGCTTGCACGTTTAAATTGCCAGGACGTCGGTCGGCGGCGCCGGGAGATTGACCTCCTCACGGCGGCTGAAATCGTCTCGTCTGAGGATCACGAGGCCACCGTTTCGCGTTCCGCGAAGATGGCGGGGGCCGAACGTCGAAATCCCTACGGCCATGGCAGCGGCACCAATGGCTAGCCCGCGTGTCATTTTGTCCGATGTTATATGCAGGCGCTCGCCATCCGATCGTATGATGTCTCCCTCGCGCGACAATGGGTGCCACGAATGCCCGTCGTCATCTTCGACGATGTCGTGGCACTGATGACCGGGCAGCGAATAGCGCTCCTCGACCCGCCAATCCGCATCGAGCCACACGATTTCGCTGTTCATCAGCGGAAGCGCCTTCCCATTGTGCAGCATGAGACCGACCCGATTGCCAACCTTGGCAATGCTGTTCATATGGACATAGGCTCCGGTTCGGTCGGTCGATTCCGCAACGGGCACGGGATATTGGATGTCGACCATTTGCCCTTCGAGCGTGTAGCGCCGGATCGCTTGATTGTTGGTATCAACGATGCACAGCAAGCCGTCGATCACTGCGAGCTGATGACAATTATTGTGCAGCCGGCGTTCGGAAGCCGCCGGCTGGGCGAAGGCGGGAGCGTGCCCGATTACGATTGTCAAATCTGACGGCGCTGTCAATAAATAGGATGATAGATCATTTGTGGCCTTTGATCACCTTCTTGTAGGCGGTGTGAGCGCCAAACGAGAAATCGATCACCACCTTGCCAGTCACCGGCAGCGGCGCATTCGCCAGGTCAAAAGCTCTGCGGCGCGAGACGCCCATGACGCGCATGAAGCCCTCGGTGATCAGTGCGTCCGCGTCGGGCGGTTGGGTGCCCAGCAACATATCGCGCATGCCCCCCACGACCAGCCAGATCAGCATCGCCACGACCTGCTCGACATTGTCGTCGGCGATATGGAAAATGCCCATTGCGATTGCGGACCGGACGTGGTCGAGCACGAACGGATGCAGACCCGCGCGCAGTCGGTCGGCCAGTATATCGGGTCTGCGGACCCACCAGCCCCAGGTAGAGTCCTCGTAGGCCGACCGGATCAGCAGGCGGGTCGATACGGCCATCGCCAGATCAGGCTGCGCGATCTGGACTTCGCCGGTGACCGCCCTGTTGCGAAGTCCGACGCCGTTGATCATGCAGTCGAGTACGGCCGCAGCCAAGTCGTCCTTGCTCTCGAAGTAGTTGTAGAAAGTGCCAAAACCGATATCCGCCTTGTCGGTTATGTCGCGGATCACCGCGGCATCCACGCCTTTCGCGACCATCACGCCATGCGCGGCCTCGAGCAGGCGCGCACGGGTCGCACGGCGCTTTTTCTCCATACGCCCGAACTCGGGCTGGGGTTCTGGCGGCGCCTCGACGGCAAGTGTCTCGATAGCGATAATCGTCCTCCGTCGGTCAGCCCGCATCAACAGCATCCAACGAAGGACCTATCAAACCAGTAGGTGCTTTCGCAAATCAGTCATGATCCGCGATCATATCGGATCAGCCATTGTTCGCAGGGTGGGTGTGAACGCTGCGGTCCGATGAGGTCAGCGATCCGGTGATGCGGCGGAAACGTCGGATGGTATGTCGGGCGGCCAAGCGAAAGCCGGGCCGATCATTTCAACGGCGCTCGGGAGTTCTGATTGCTGATCGCAGTATGAAAGCGCGAGGCGCATCATAAAGATTTGTCATCTAAGGTATGTGGAGATTTGACTGATGCCGGGCTGCGAACGGCCGCTTCTCGCGCTTCCGGTGCTCACGTACTGAAGTACGCTGCGCTCCGGGTCGCTCAAATCAGCCATTCTCGCTCCGGCCTGAGCCAAATCCCCACATGCCTTAGAACACGATTCAAAAGTTTCTCAAGTGTAGCAATACTTTGCGGTACGGCGGGTGATCAAGCAGCAATGGGTAAGCCAGAAACCGTCGTGGCGGACCTCTGCTCGGAAATTGGCATAACCCGGCAAACATTGTATCGCTTCGTCGATCCATCCGGGCAATTGCGCGCAGAGGGCGAACGCTTGCTGGATCGGAAAGGTAAAACCGCATGAAGCTTTGGCGATTGTGTCGCGAACCTCATGTCGCGCTCGACGGAGCCGGAGCGAGAAAGTTCGGGGGCAGATACTCCTCGTCTGGTCGGCCGGTCGTAAGCCTTGCCAGTGAGGCAGGCCTCGCCGTTCTCGTGACGCTGCGCTATTTGATGCCAGACAAGTTTGATGGCGAAACTGACTATCGACTTGGATGGACATCGTTTGATGCCGAGCCTGAGCGCATACCCGACGATCTATCCAACTTTGCCACTACGGCATATGTCGACAACTGGCTGGAATCTCGGCGTTCACTGTTGACTGCGGTCCGATCAAAGGTCTTGCCTGAGGCGGACGTTATATTGTTTAACCCATCGCACCCCGACGCACCGCGCGTCCCACCAATGGTCACACGCCCCTTCAGCTTCATTGAGTGCCTGCATCGACCGCCCATGCTGGAAGTTTATCGGGATAATTCATAGTCATTGGCGGACGGGCAGAGGCTTAGCGTACGTTT
>JANXUK010000091.1 GCA_025356275.1 Sphingomonadales bacterium
GCGAAAACAAAGACTCTAGTGGTCCGATTCTGACATTCGATACCGCTTGAGGCCAAGTCGCGCTCGAATGTCAGAATCTTTTCGGACCACTAGAAGATTTTGGTTCTAGTGGATTTTACGATTTTGACATTTGCAGACCCATCCCAACCGCCAGGGGATGCAAATGTCAAAATCAATCCACTAGAGCAAGATGCGATTCTGTTTTATCGCATCTTGCTCTAGCCGCCCATCTGGCGGGTCAGGCCCCGCGCCTCGATCAGCAATGCCTCGCCCAGCGCATCGAGCCCGCTGCGCCGTAACGCGCTGCCGATGCCGATGGCGACAAGCGCATGGCCGGGGCCTTGCGTCATGGCGCCCGCGCCCTTCCACACCGGCGCGGCCAGCACCGTTACCCCGGCGATGTAATTGCCATCGTCGACCGCATAGCCCCGCTCCCGCACCTGCTCCACCTCCGCCTGCCAGCGCGCAAAACCCGGCGGATCGTCCCAGCGCAACGCGGCAAAGCGCGTGGCGATCTCGTCCGGATCATGCGCCCCGAATGCGGCAATACACCGCCCAGTCGCGCTGATTAGTGCGGGGAACCGGCTGCCGACCTCGGCGCTAAGCTGAAAATTCTGGCCGCCCTGCGCCGCTGCCACCACGATGATATGGTCGAGCCCGACGATCTGCACCCCCAGCATCGTCACCCCGAAGCGCGGCGCCAACCGATCCAGCGATGCCGGCACCAGCTCGGCAAACGCGCTCTGCCTGAGCCACCCGCGCGCCAGCGTCAGCACCCCGGCCTCCAGCGTATAGCGCTTGGTCGCGGCATCGAACGCCACCAGCTCCTCCTCCGCCAGCGCCCGCAGCACATAGAGGCAGGTGCTGGGGTTCAGCGCGACATCGCGCGCGATCGCGCCCAGCCCCAGCGGCGTGTCGCTGCGCCCCAGCAGGCGCAGCACGGCGGCGGCGCGGGCGATGGCGGGGGCCTTGCTGGCTTGTATGGGCGATGACTCTTTCATTCAATATACAGAATACCATTCTGTATTTACAAACGCAAGTCGTAATGCGATAGGGCCGGCACCCGCAGCGTAAAGGCCAAGCCATGCCCCGCCTGACCGATTACACCAGCTTCGCCGACGCCCAGGCGCATGCCAGCACCGATGCGCTGTGGCAGCTGTTCGATGGCGACCGCGACTCTTGCAACATCGCCCACGAATGCATCACCCGCCACGCCGATGGCAGCGGGCGCCCGGCCGTGCGCATCGCGCATGCCGACGGCGTCGACGAAACCCTCAGCTTCGATGCGATCAGCGCCGGCGCCGCCCGCTTCGCGCATTGGCTGGACGCACAGGGCGTGAAGCCCGGGATGCGCATCGCCTTCATGCTGGAGCCCAGCCTTGCCTTCTATGTGTGCCTGTTCGGTGCGATGCAGACCGGCGCGATCAGCGTGCCGATGTTCACCCTGTTTGGCCCCGACGCGCTGCGGCTGCGGCTGGGCGATTGCCAGCCGGTGATCCTCATCACCAATGCCGAAAAGGCCGGTCTCGCGCGCGAAGTGGCGGGGCCGGATGGCCCGCGCGTTATCGTGGCCGACGCTGCGCTGCTCGCCAGCCTTGAGGCCTATCCGGCAGGCTATACGCCCCGAACCAAAGCGAGCGACCTGGCGGTGTTCCAATATACCTCGGGCACCACGCGCGAGCTGCCCGAGGCGGTGAAACACACGCACAAGTCGCTGGTGACGCTGATGTTCGCTGCGCTTTATGGCACCGGCATCCGCCCGGGAGATGAGTTCTTCTGCCCGTCTTCGCCGGCGTGGGGGCACGGGCTGTGGCACGGCACGCTGGCGCCGCTGGCCTTGGGTGTCACCACCGGGACGTTTGCCGGGCGCTTCGATGCGGTGCGGCTGATGCGCGCGCTCAGCGAATATGGCATCACCAATATGTCGGCGGCGGCGACGCATTACCGGATGATGAAGAATTCGGGGAAGGCCGCCGACTACGCCTTCCACTTCCAGAAATTGTCCTACACCGGCGAACCGATCGATCCGGCCACGCTGGAGTTCATCGACGCCACGTTCCACACCTCCGCCTGCAGCATGTATGGCACCACCGAGATCGGCGTGGTGCTGGTTAATTACCCCGGCGCCGATGATTTCACGGTCAAGCCCGGCGCGCTGGGCAAAGCGGTCCCCGGTCAGCGGCTGGAAGTACAACGCGCTGATGGCTCCCCCTCACCGGTTGGCGAGATTGGTGAGCTGATGCTGTGGCGGCGCGGCGGGTGGGAGACCACCAAGGACCGCGCCCGCATCGACGGGGACGGCTATTTCACCCATTGCGGCCGCGCCGATGACGTGATCATCTCCGCCGGCTGGACGATGAGCGCGGTCGAGATCGAGGCCAGCCTGCTCAAACATCCCGCGGTGCTGGAATGCGCGGTGATCGGCGTGCCCGATGCCGAGCGCGGCCAGGTGGTCAAGGCCTTCGTCATCATCAATTGCGCGGGCAGCGACGCGCTGGTCAAGGAATTGCAGGATTTCACCCGCGCGCGCCTCGCCCAACATGAATTCCCGCGCATCGTCGAATTCGTCACCGAACTGCCCAAGACCCCGGCCGGCAAGGTCCACCGCAAAATGCTGCGCGACCGCGAGGCCGCCAAAATAATCGCCTAATACTCAAGCAAAAATTCAGGAGAGAAGCGATGTCCACCAACAAATTCCCCAAGATCACCGAAGCGGGGCTCGACGCGCTGCGCAGCCGCATCGGCGTCAAGATCGAGAACACCGTCGAGCCGTGGAACTATGAAGCCACGCGCGACGCGATCCGCCATTACGCGCATGGCATCGGCGACGATAACCCGCTGTGGTGCGAGCCTGACTATGCCGCCACCGCCGGCTATGGCGGCATTGTCGCGCTGCCCAGCTTCCTGTTCTCGACCAGCCGCATCGTCTCGGGCTATTGCGGCGGGCTTTCGGGCGTGCACGCGATGTGGGCCGGCGCCGACTGGCAGTGGCACAAGCCGGTGCTGCGCAATGACACGATCCGCACCGAGGCGTATCTCAAGGATCTGGTCGAGCATCAGACCAAATTCGCCGGGCGCAGCTTCCAGCAAATCTATCACGTCGATTTCTTCAACCAGAACGGCGACCATGTGGCCGGCGCTGACAGCTGGGTGTTTCGCACCGACCGCGACGAGGCCCGAGAGCGCGGCACCAAATACACCGAAGCACGCGGTCGCGTGGTGCCCTTCACCGAGGAGCAGCTCCAGGAGTTCTCCGACCTCTATGCCAATGAGGAAGTGCGCGGCGCCACGCCTCGTTACTGGGAGGATGTGGCCGAGGGTCAGGCCCTGCCGCGCATGATGAAGGGGCCGATGACCGTCACCGGCTTCATCGGCTATGCGCAGGGCTGGGGCGGGCTGTATATCCGCGCCAACAAGATGGCGTGGAAGATGCAGCAGGCGCACCCCGGCCTTGCCATCAAGAACCGCTTCAACGTGCCCGATTGCCCCGAGCGCGTGCATTGGGACGAAGCCTTCGCGCTGGAAGTCGGCGCGCCCGGCGCTTATGATTACGGGCCAGAGCGTTGCAGTTGGCTGACCCATCACATGACCAACTGGATCGGCGACGCCGGCTTCCTCGCCAGCAGCAATTGCCAGATCCGCCGCCACAATCCCGATGGCGACGCGATGTTCATTGACGGCACCGTGAAGCGCAAGTTCACCGAGGGCGGCAAGCATTTTGTCGAGGTCGAGCAAAAGGCCACCACCCACCGCAGTGAGGTCTCGGCTTTCGGCACCTCGGTCGCCCAGCTGCCCAGCAAAAGCGCTGCCTGACGGGCTTGCAAGCCCCGCCATTGCTGGCACGATGCCGGTGATGGCGGGGGCGCGCGCCCGTTTGGAGAGAACAATGACGAATAGCGACACGGCCATGCCGACCTTTGCCGCAAACGGCGACGTTCATGTGCCCGCCTTCACCCTGCCGGTGTCCAGCCTGATCAGCGCCGAGGCCGCCGCGCAGCAGCGCATGCGCGCGCAGATGCCGGTCTCGCTCGGGGTGGACATGGACCCCGACATCATCCAGCGCCGCCGGCAACTCGATGCCATGATGGGCCCACGCGTCGCCGCGATGCGCGAGCAATTCGCGGTGACGATTGCCGATGCGGTGATCGGCGGGGTGCCGGTGCGCATCATCGCCCCGGCGGATGGTGGCTATGATCCGGCGCAGGTGCTGATCAACCTTCACGGCGGCGCGTTCTGCGTCGGGTGGGAGAGTTGCGCGTTGATCGAATCGATCCCGCTGGCGGCGCTGGGCGGGTTCCGCGTCGTCACCGTGGATTACCGGATGGCGCCCGAACACAGCCACCCGGCGGGCGTGGAGGATGTGGCGGCGGTCTATGCCGCGCTGCTGGAAAGCCACGCGCCTTTGCATATCGGCATCTACGGCGGTTCGGCGGGCGGCGCCTTGACTGCGCAGGCGGCGGCGTGGCTGCCCGCACATGGCCTCCCGCAAGCCGGCGCCATCGGCATTTTCGGCGCGGGCGGAGTGCCGTTCGGCAGCGGCGAATCGGCCTGGGTGGCGGGCTATATCGACGGCTCATTCCCGCCGCCGCCGGCCGACGGCTCACGCGGCACCGACATCACCCGCGGCTACTTCACCGGCTGCGACATGCGCGAGGCGAGCGTCTCACCAGCCTATCACGCGGATGTGTTGGCCAAATTCCCCCCGACGCTGATCATCACCGGCACCCGCGCGATGGACCTCAGCCCGGCGATCTTCACCAATTCGGCGCTGATCAAGGCGGGCATATCCTCGACGCTGATCGTCGGTGAGGGCATGGGGCATTGCTATTACTACATGTTCGACCTGCCCGAATCGCGTGACGCCTATGCCGCGATGATCGCCTTTTTCCGCCAACATCTGGGCTGAACGATGCCGGGCGACGTTCCGACATGGCCCGGGCCATTGCACGGCATCCGCGTGGTGGATTTCACGCGGGTGCTGGCCGGTCCCGCCGCCAGCCTGGCGCTCGCCGATCTCGGCGCCGAGGTCATCAAGGTCGAGCCCCCCGGCGGCGGCGACGAAACCCGAGGCTTCCCCCCGATCCGCGACGGCGAGAGCCATTATTTCCTCAGTGTCAATCGCGGCAAACGCAGCATCGTCATCGACCTCAAAGCACCCGAAGGCGCCGCACTGGCCCGCGATTTGGCGGCGCAAAGTGACATTCTGATCGAGAATTACCGCCCCGGGGTGATGGACCGCCTCGGCCTTGGTTATGCCGCGCTGTCGGCTGCCGACCCGCGCCTAATCTATTGTGCGATCTCGGGCTATGGCCAGACCGGCCCGCTGAAGGACCGGCCCAGCTTCGACATCGTGCTGCAGGCGATGTCGGGCGCGCTGTCGGTCAATGGCGAGCCGGGGGCGCTGCCAACCAGGCTCGGCCTGCCGCTCGGCGATCTGGTGGGCGGCATCAACGGCCCGATTGCCATCCTGGCGGCGCTGCACGAGCGGCACGCGACAGGGCGCGGCCGGCTGATCGATATCAGCCTGATGGACGGCTTGGTCGGTCTGCTCGGCTATCAGGCGCAGCTGGCCTTTTTTACCGGCGAGGACCCTGCGCGGGTCGGGTCACAGCATGCCAATCTGGTACCCTATGGCATCTTCCCCGCCGCCGATGGCTCGATCGTGGTGGCGTGCCTGACCGCCGCGTTCTGGGCGCGAATATGCGCCGCCATCGGCCGCGACGAGTTGGCGGACGATCCGCGCTATGACAGTCTGGAAAAGCGCCGCGACGCCCGGGCCGAGGTCAATGCCATCCTGACCGGCTTCACCCAGGCGCATAGCGTCGCCGATCTGGTGGAGATATTCGCCGCGCACCAGGTGCCGCACGCGCCGATCCTCGGCATCACCGAGGCGCTGGCCCAACCGCAGGCGGTGGCGCGCGGGCTGGTGGTAGAGGTCGATCACGCCGTGCTGGGCAAGGTGCCGATCGTCGGCCGGCCGATCCGCTATGCCGATGCGCCCCAGCCCAACCCGACCGCACCCCCGGTGCTGGGCGAGCATACCGATGCTATCCTGGGCGAAGTCCTGAACCTGCCGGCGGAGCGTATCGCGGCGCTCAGGCAGGCAGGCGTGGTCGCCTAATGCTTATTTGGGCACGCGGGTATAGGGGACGAATTGCTCCAACCCGACCGATCCGGTGTACATATGCAGGCCTGAATCGCGCAATTGCACGATATCGAGGCTGCACAGCTGATCGCCATTGGTGTGGGTTATCAGAACATAATCCGATTCCAGCGAAGCGGCGCCTTCCGGCCGGTTGACGTAGAGAACCGATCCGGTGTCATAGACGATGGCGGTACGGTCGATGATCCGCGAGCTGTTGGTGCCGATCAGGCTGATGCAATTGACCGGCTTGCCGGCAACGCGCCCGGCCAGCAGCTTGGCCAGCTCGGCCTCGCCGGCGGAATTGTCTACAGGTTTGCTGCCAGCTGCCATCGGCGCTGCCAGCATGGCTGCGCCTAGAACTGCGCCGGCAACGACGGTTTTCAGGGCGGCGGCTTTCACGGCTGCGGATGCGAACATGGCCAAACTCCTCTAAAGTCGAAGGGATCATACCACGCCAAGCTGAACCGGGGCTGAGCCGTCCTCAGGCTGTGCCGCCCACCGTCAGCCCGTCGATCAGCAGTGTCGGCTGGCCCACGCCTGCGGGCACGCTCTGCCCGCCCTTGCCGCAGACCCCGATGCCTTCGTCCAGCGCCAGATCGTCGCCGATGCCGATCACCCGGGTCAGCACGCTGGGCCCGTCCCCGATCAGCGTGGCGCCCTTGATCGGCGCGCCGATCCTGCCGTTTTCGATACGGTACGCCTCGGTGCAGCTGAACACGAATTTGCCGCTGGTGATGTCTACCTGTCCGCCGCCGAAGCTCTTGGCGAAGATGCCGTTCTTGACCCGCGACAGCAGCTCCGCCGGATTGTCCCGCCCGGCGCGCATGAAGGTGTTGGTCATCCGCGGCATCGGCGCATGGGCAAAGCTCTCACGCCGGCCATTGCCGGTGGGCGCGACACCCATCAGCCGGGCGTTGAGCCGGTCCTGGATATAGCCCTTGAGGATGCCGTCCTCGATCAGCACATTCTCCTGCGTCGGCGTGCCCTCGTCATCGATGGAGAGCGACCCGCGCCTCCCTGAGAGGCTGCCATCGTCGACTACGGTCACGCCCTTGGCTGCCACCCGCTCCCCAATGCGGCCCGAGAAGGCACTGGTGCCCTTGCGGTTGAAATCCCCCTCCAGCCCATGCCCGACCGCCTCATGCAGCAGCACCCCGGGCCAGCCGGGCGCGAGCAGCACGGTCATCTCCCCCGCCGGTGCGGGCACGCTCTCCAGATTGGCCAGCGCCTGCGCCAGCGCCTCGTCAATCGCGCGGTTCCAGTTGGCGGGATCGAACAAAGCCTCATACAGCCAGCGACCGCCCATGCCGAAGCTGCCGGTCTCCCGCCTGCCGTTCTGCTCGGCCACGATGGACACGTTCAGGCGGACCAGCGGGCGAATATCGGTGATCGGATCGGCATCGGCGCGCACGATCTCCACCACCGACCAACTGGCCGCGAGGCTGGCACTGACCTGCGCCACACGCGGATCGCGGGCGCGAGCGGCGGCGTCGATCGTCTCCAAGAGCCGTACCTTCTCGGCAAAACCCAGCGCATCGAGCGGCGAGGCGTCGGTATAGAGATGCCGGTTGGTGCGAACCGGCGGCGCGGCCATCATGCCCTTGGCGGGGTCGAGCAGGCTCAGCGCCTCACCCGCGCGGGTGATCGCGGCGGCTGAAATCTCATTGGCATGCGCAAAGCCGGTCATCTCGCCCGACACGCCGCGCAGGCCGAAACCGGCATCGCGCGAATAATCGGCGGTCTTGAGCCGGCCATCGTCGAAGCTGAAAGCCTCGCTGGCGACGAATTGCAGGAACAACTCACCATCGTCGCAATTTTTCAGCGTCTTTTGCGCAAGCCGCGTCGCCTCCTCGGGCGAAAGCTGGCCATGGCGGTAGAGGAGCGAGCGGGGGTCTGTGATGGTCATCGTGGGGAATATAGGCACGCGACGGGAAAGAACCAGAATAAACGCAGAGGGTGTTACACCCCCTGCACCCCCATTTTCAGTATTATGCGATGGGGCAGCGCGAGGTCAGCGATATCGCGCCCGGGGCGAAGCCCCCTCATTCAAAAAAATCGATTTATAGCCTGCGGCGCCTCTTGGCATCACCACCAGAGTACCCCCAGCCTTCTCCTTGCCCTAATGCGCGGCCCCGCCAGCCAGTTCGAACCGCCGGTCGCAATAGGGGCAATCCACATGCCCCCGTCCATCGATCTCCAGCCACACGCGCGGATGGCCCAGAGCGGAGGGCGCGGCGCCCCTTATGCCGGATGCGCCGTCGCACATGACGCGGGGCGAGGTGGCGGTGATGGTTTCGGGCGGCTGGGTCATGGGCACGGCGTCTATCATCACCCGCCTCACGGAACAAGAATCGTATCACGCGCCTCGATCAGCGTCGCCGGATAATCCAGCGTATAATGCAGCCCCCGGCTCTCGCGGCGGTCCAGCGCCGATCGCACGATCAGATCGGCGCATTGCAGCAGGTTGCGCAATTCGATCAGGTCGGTGGTCACGCGGAAGTGGCCGTAGAAATCCTCGACCTCCTCGAACAGCAGCTTGATCCGGTGCGCCGCGCGTTCCAGTCGCTTGGTCGACCGCACGATGCCGACGTAGTTCCACATGAAGCGGCGGATCTCGGTCCAGTTCTGCTTGATTACCACCTCCTCATCGGCCTCGGTAACGCGGCTTTCGTCCCATGGGCGGACCGGTGGCGGAGTGTCAAATGTGCTCCAGCGCGCCAGAATATCCGCCGCCGCCGCCTCGCCATAGACAAAGCATTCAAGCAGCGAGTTGGAGGCCAGCCGGTTCGCCCCATGAAGCCCGCTTTCGGCGCATTCCCCGGCGGCATAGAGCCCCGGCAGGTCGGTGCGCGCATCCGCGTCCACCACGATGCCGCCGCAGGTGTAATGCTGCGCCGGCACCACCGGGATCGGCCCGGTGGTCATGTCGATGCCCAGCGCCAGCAGCTTTTCATGGATGTTGGGAAAGTGCCCGGCGACGAAATCCGCCGGCATATGGCTGATATCGAGATGCACGTAATCGAGCCCGAAGCGCTTGATCTCGGCATCGATGGCACGCGCCACGACATCGCGCGGCGCGAGTTCCAGCCTGTCATCATAGGCCGCCATAAACCGCACGCCCGTTCGCGGATTGATCAGACGGCCGCCCTCACCGCGCACCGCCTCGGTGATCAGCAGGTTCTTGACCTCCAGATTGTACAGGCAGGTCGGGTGGAACTGCATCATCTCCATATTGGCGACCCGCGCGCCGGCACGCCAGGCCATTGCGATACCGTCGCCAGTGGCGCCGCGCGGCGCGGTGGAGAACAGATAGCACCGCCCGGCGCCCCCGCTGGCCAGGATGGTCGCGCGCGCGGTGTACGCCTCGACGCGGCCCGTGGCTTCATCCAGCGCATAGACCCCCCACACACGCCCCGCGCCGGAATAGCGCAGCTCATGCCGGCCGGTGATCAGGTCGATGCACGCGCGCCCGGGCAGCAGGGTGATATTGGGATGCGCCTGCGCCGCCTTGACCAGCGCGGCCTGCACCGCCCAGCCGGTCGCATCATCGACATGGACGATGCGCCGGTGCGAATGCCCGCCCTCACGCGTCAGGTGCAGCACATTGTCCTGCATGTTGAACGGCACGCCCAGCGCAGCCAAGCGCGCGATGGCATGCGGCGCCTGGCCCACCACGAATTCCACCGTCTCCAGCCGGTTGAGTCCCGCGCCCGCGACCATGGTGTCGCGGATATGGTCCTCGAACGTGTCACCTTCGGCCAGGACCGCGGCGATGCCTCCCTGCGCCCATGCGGTCGAGCCGCCGGTCAGCGTGCCCTTGGCCAGCACCAGCACCCGGCGCGTTTGGGCCAGCGCCAGCGTGGCGGTCAGCCCGGCGGCGCCCGATCCGACGATGATGACATCGACAGCAGCGTCCACTGGGGCTTCCACGCTCATGCGCGACGCCCTGCCGAGAGGAGGCACAGCGAGGGGGGAGGCGGCGGCAGGATGAGATGGGTGTTACGGCTGATCATCTGCGCAGTCTTCGCCGATTGTCATCGATTTGCAAAGTCACGATGCAAAAGCGCTAGCGGGGCTTGTGGATGCGCCCGGAATAAGCAAATTTACATATATTAACCGCGATTCGCCGGAAGGCATGGGCGCCTGCGTTGGCCCGCAACGGGTGAATGGTCATGATCCAGCTACCGCTATGCGTATTCAACCGCCACGCGCCGCATCGCAGCCGCGTGCGCTGGGACGGATTGAACTATGTCGGCACCTGCCGCTGGTGCGACGCGCGCATCCGCCGGCATAACCGGAGCAAATGGGCGCGGGAGCTGGGCGAGGATCTGGATTGAGGGTGAGTGCTTGCCGTCTGCCGGCGGGTAAGCTTGCGCCGTCCCGCGCAGAGTCTTTAGGTTGGGAAAGCCTGTGCCATCCCGCGCCTCCTCCCGACCTCCCACAGAATACATGCTGAATGGGGGTCGGGAGGGCGCGCGGGATGGAACAGGCCGCGACCGTCAGGTCACCAATCAAACAGACCTGGGATGGAACAGGCTTCCCGAAAGCGCTCTTTCGCGCTTTCAGGCAAACAGACCCCGGCCGATCAAATATCCTTGTCCGCGCTCGTCAAGCTGACGAACACGTCCTCCAGATCGGCTTCCCGTGTCGTCACATCCACGATCCCCAGCCCCAGCCCGGCCACCACCGACAGGATCTCGCCAGCATTGGTTCGGTCTTTGTCATAGGTGATCTCGATCACCCGCGCGCCCATCCTGACGCATTTGACGAAGGCGGGATGCTTGGGCAGCGTGTCGAAATCGCGATCCAGCGTCAGCACCACGATCTTCTCACGCGCCATCGCCACCAGCTCGCGGGTGGGCTGGTTGGCGATGAGCTTGCCGTGGTTGATGATCGCGATCCGGTCGCACAATTGCTCGGCCTCCTCGAGGTAATGGGTGGTCAGCACCACCGTCACCCCCTCGCCATTGAGCCGCTTGACCAGTTCCCACAGCTGCCGGCGCAGCTCCACATCGACGCCGGCGGTCGGCTCGTCCAACACCAGTACCGGCGGCGAATGCACCATCGCCTTGGCCACCAGCAGCCGGCGCTTCATACCGCCGGACAGCGTGCGCGAATAGGCCTTGGCCTTGTCCGCCAGATGCACCGCCGCCAGCAATTCGGCCGAGCGGCGCTGAGCCTTGCCGATGCCATAGAGGCCGCCCTGGATCTCCAGCACCTCGAAGGGCGTGAAGAACGGGTCGAACATGATCTCCTGCGGCACGATCCCGATCGAGCGTTTGGCATTGCGCTGATTGGTGTCGATATCGAAGCCCCAGATCGACACCTCGCCGGCGGTCTTCATTACCAGCCCCGCCAGAATGTTGATCAGCGTGCTCTTGCCGGCGCCATTGGGACCGAGCAGGCCGAAAATCTGCCCCTGCGGGACCTCGAAACTGACCCCGTCGAGCGCGAGCTTGCCCGAATCGCCCCCGACCGGCGCATAGCGTTTGACGAGGTTTTCGATGCGAATTGCCGGGCCCATGCTCATGGCGCCGCTTTGCGTCAGCTTTGGGCCTGCGTAAAGGGGGCTGCGCCGCGCCGCGTAACAATCTTGCGTCTATAATGTTCTGCCGATTCTATCGTGAGCCTCCCTCGGGCCGCCCGAGTCAAGCAAGCGCCAACACGCCCGCCCGGAAAAATTTTTTCACAGATTCACTTTGACTCTTGCGCCCGGCAACACCGCCCCAAATGCGGCGCGTCGCTGCATTGCAGCATAGGCTGGGCTGGCAAAATTGGCCAATGGCGGTGGTCAATTGATCGTTAACCCTCTTGCAACAATTTGGCGATCCGGCACTATCCATAGTGCTGGGCCATGCTCCGCACCTCAACACCTTGATTTTCGGCAGCCGTGCCGGCTTGGCGCGGCGATAGGGATTCGGGGGTGATTCGAGGGGTGGCGTGCGGGATTACTCAGCGAAATTCGGAGTGGGCGTCTGGATCGGGGGGATAACAAAATCCCGCAATCGACGCCCAAAGCTGCTATCACGGCACCTGTAGCCGAGTCGAACGAATGCGGAACATAATCCGTATCCCGACCCGACCACAGGCGGCATGTGATCGGCAGCCCTAAGCGTTTGTACTGCGTATATTTAACAGGGGTTCGGCGTGGAATTTGGCATCAAAGACGAAGGCGCGATGGCGCTGGCCGAGGCAGCCACCGAGCGCGGCACACCGGATCGCGGCACACCGGATCGCGGCGGGCCAGATCGCGGTAGGCCAGATCGCGACATGCACGCGCCAACCCCCAATGCTGCGGCACTCCCGCTCCCAACAACGGATGGCGACAGGATGGACAAGACCACGGGCGACCTAATCTCTGCCAGCGACCTGCTGGCCGGCGCGGCCGGCGCGATTGCCGCCGCCGCCATTCCTGAGGATTCCAAATCGGTCCACGCCCGCCGCTTTGCCATCGTCACCGATCCGTCGCGCGACAGCCTGCTGACGCTGTTCGGCAAGGATACGCTGGATGACCGCTATCTGCTGCCGGGTGAGACCTATCAGGATTTGTTCGCGCGGGTTGCCGCCGCCTATGCTGATGATGGTGCGCATGCACAGCGGATCTATGACTATATCTCGCGCCTGTGGTTCATGCCCGCGACCCCCGTTCTCTCCAACGGCGGCACCGGGCGCGGGCTGCCGATCAGCTGCTATCTCAATTCGGTCGATGACAGCCTGGAGGGTATCGTCGCCACCTGGAACGAGAACGTATGGTTGGCGTCACGCGGCGGCGGCATCGGCACCTATTGGGGCAATGTGCGCGGCATCGGCGAGCCGGTCGGGCTGAACGGCAAGACCAGCGGTATCATCCCCTTCGTGCGGGTGATGGATTCGCTCACCCTCGCGATCAGCCAGGGCAGTCTGCGGCGCGGTTCAGCGGCCTGCTATCTTGATGTCAGCCACCCGGAGATCGAGGAATTCCTCGAAATCCGCAAACCTTCGGGCGATTTCAATCGCAAGGCGCTCAACCTGCACCACGGCGTCCTGCTCACCGATGATTTCATGGTGGCGGTGCGCGACGGCGCCGAATTCAAGCTGCGCAGCCCCAAGGACGGCTCGGTCCGCGCCACGGTCGACGCGCGCAGCCTGTTCCAGAAGCTGGTCGAGACCCGGCTGGCCACGGGCGAGCCCTATATCGTGTTCTCCGACACGGTGAACCGGATGATGCCCAAGCACCACCGCGAACTGGGGCTGAAAGTGTCGACCTCCAACCTGTGCAGCGAGATCACCCTGCCGACGGGGCGCGATCACCTGGGCAATGACCGTACTGCGGTGTGCTGCCTGTCGTCGCTCAACCTCGAAACTTGGGACGAATGGGCCGAGGACAAGGTGTTTATCGAGGATGTGATGCGCTTCCTCGACAATGTCCTGCAGGATTATATCGACCGCGCGCCCCCCGAAATGGCCCGCGCGGTCTATTCCGCCACGCGTGAGCGGTCGGTGGGCATGGGGGTCATGGGCTTCCACTCGTTCCTGCAAATGAAGGGCATCGCCTTTGAAAGCGCGATGGCCAAGGCGTGGAATTTCAAGATGTTCCGCCACATCGCCGCTGGCGCCGACGCCGCCTCGATGATGCTGGCGCAGGAACGCGGCGCCTGCCCCGATGCCGAGGAGCGCGGCGTGATGCAGCGCTTTTCATGCAAGATGGCGATCGCGCCCACCGCCTCGATCAGCATCATCTGCGGCGGCACCTCGGCCTGCATCGAGCCGATCCCCGCCAACATCTACACCCACAAAACCCTGTCGGGCAGCTTCGTGGTCAAGAATCCGTATCTGGAGAAGCTGTTCGCCGGCAAATCGAAGGATTCCAACAACGTCTGGAACTCGATCCTCGAACATGGCGGATCAGTCCAGCACCTCGATTTCCTCAGCCCTGAGGAAAAGGCGGTCTATAAGACCAGCTTCGAAATCGATCAGCGCTGGCTGCTCGAATTCGCCGCCGACCGCACCCCCTATATCGATCAGGCGCAGTCGCTGAACCTCTATATTCCCGCCGATGTCGACAAATGGGACCTGGCCATGCTGCATTATCAGGCGTGGGAGAAGGGTATCAAATCGCTGTATTACCTGCGCTCCAAATCGGTGCAGCGGGCGGGGTTCGCCGGCGGGGTGGAGGCGGATAACACCGCCGCGCCGCCAGTAATGGAGCTAGCCGCGCCGACCGATTACGAGGAATGCCTGGCGTGCCAGTAAGCCGCGCCGGGCCCCATCGCCTGCCGCGCTCGATCCACTCCTGCCACAGGGAACTGTCATGACGCGCCTTGCCTCCGCCTCGCTCACCCCCAAGCCTTACAATCAGCACTACGAGGGCGAATATTCCAAACGCGAGATCGAATGGCGTCGGCTGGGCGCCCGCGATAAGGTCGGTAATCTGGTCGCCGCGCTGGGCGATCACCGTGCAGGGATTGAGACCGTGCTGGAGGTCGGCTGCGGTTCAGGCGCGGTGCTGGCCGAAGCGGCGCAGCGCGGGGTGGGCAGCCGCCACACCGGCATCGACCTTGCCGATCCGTTCGACCATCTCGATCCGCAAGCCGCCGGCGGCGCGCTGGCACTCGCCTCCTACGACGGGAAAAGCATCCCCTTCCCCGATGCCAGTTTCGATCTGGTCTATGCCAGCCCTGTGCTGGAACACGTTCCCGACGAGCGCGGCTTCCTGGCGGAATTGGCGCGCGTCGCGCGGCGCTGGGTCTGGCTTGAAGTGCTGTGTGAGCTGCATTTGCGAACCACTGCCGCTGCGATTCAGCGCGCGCTCGATATCGGCCATATCAACGCCTACACGCCCGAATCCTTCGAACTGACCTTGGTAACCGCCGGGCTGCAGCCCCAGCGGCTGGAGCTTTGCGATCACGATATGGCCGTCCACTGCTTCCATTCCGGAAGGGCGCGCGGCCTGATCAAGGCCGCGCTTCGCCGTCCGCTGCTGGCGGCCAGCCCTTGGCTCGCCACCCGGATGTTCACCTTTCACGTTGGTGCGCTGTGTCCGGCCCCGGCAACGGCGCAGCCGGAATTGTGAGACTGCATGCTCCGCACCTACCACCGCTGGCTTTCGGTCTTCTTCGGGATATTCCTGCTGTGGATCGGTGTGACCGGCGTGATGATCCAGATCGCCGACCTCAAGGCCGGCGGTGACAAGCACGAGCAGCATCAACCCGCCGCATCCAAAGTCGCGCCTGCTTTCACCTGCCCCGCCGACATGACCTGCCGGCCCAGGCTGACGAAGAACGACGCGCAATATTGGGTCAATTTCCTTCAGCACCTGCATTCGGGCGAAAACTTTGGTCCGCTGGGTACGGCGATCTCGATTCTGTCCGGTCTGGCGCTGATGTTCTTTGCCGGCTCGGGCCTGTGGATGTATCTTCAGATGTGGCGCGGGCGAAACAGCCGTAACGTCAAGCCCGGCTGGTTCTGGTGAGTCTGACTCAGAGCCTGCCACTGCGGACCGCGCGGCCATGGGCGCTGCGCCCGGCCGCGCGCCAGTCGGCGAACATCTGGGGGACTGAACCGATGAACCATCCCGCCATAGGGCCGCACCGAGCCGGCCTGTATGAAAGATTCTATCCCGAGGTCGGCGTGGCGGGCTTCAGCCATGTCGACTGGGCGGTGGCGTTTTACAGCCAGGTCGCGGCATTGCTGTGCCCCGAGCACCGCGTGCTCGATTTCGGCGCGGGCCGAGGGGAGCCGATTGCCGATGATCTGGTGCCCTATCGCCGCTGGCTGACCCGGTTGCAGGGCCGCTGCGCCCATGTCGAGGGTTGCGATGTCGACCCGGTGGTGCTGGAGAACCCATATCTCGACGGCGCGAAGGTCTTCGCGATCGGCGATGCACTGCCCTATCCCGATGGCAGTTTTGACATTGTCACCTCGCGTTCGGTGTTCGAACATATCGACACGCCCGAACAGACCGCTGCCGAACTGCTGCGCGTTACGAAACCGGGCGGGTGGATCTGTGCGGTCACGCCCAATTCCTGGGGCTATATCGCGATGGCGGCGCGGCTGGTCCCCAACCGGCTGCATGTCGCGGCGCTGCGCCGGATTCAGCCGGGGCGCAAGGGTGAGGATGTGTTTCCCACCCGCTACAGGATGAACAGCCTGACCCAGTTGCGGCGGCTGTTCGGCGCCTCGGCCGATGTGTACCTGTTCCGCACCTCGGGCGAGCCGGCGTATCACTTTCGCAAGCGGCCGATCTTTGCCGCGTTCAAATTGCTGCACAAATTGCTGCCCGGAACCAACCAGACCGCGCTGTGCATCTTCATCCGCAAACATTCCTGAGCCCGCCAAGGACCCCCCCCCAATGTCGTCTGCCATGCCGCCCGCCTCCCTTCACCGCCGCGCCCGCCGATGAGCATCGACGCTGCGATTCAGTCTATCGCCCGGCGCGCCGGGGTGCGTGTGCTGCGCGATCATCCGGTGCGCGATCCGACCGCGCTGTTGGTGTGGAAGGCTGAGCGGCTGGGGGTGCGGACTATTCTCGATGTCGGTGCCAACACCGGGCAGACCGGGCTGGCCTTGCGCAAATGCGGCTGGACCAGGCGGATCGTGTCGTTCGAGCCGCTGCCCGATGTTCATGCCACGCTGACCCAGGCGGCGGCGGGCGATGCCGGCTGGACGGTGGCGCCGGCAGCGGCGCTGGGCGCGGCGGAGGGTACGGCGACGATCAACGTCTCGGCCAATCTGACCAGCTCGTCGCTGCTGGCGGTGGCGCAGCGCTCGGTGGATGCCGCCCCCGCCTCGGCGACGGTGCGCACGCTGGAGGTCCGGGTGGCGCCGCTCAATGCAATGATGGCCCGCGCCGTTCGCGATGAAGATCGACACCCAGGGGTTCGAGGGCGCGGTGCTCGATGGCGCCGCCGCCACGCTGGCGGCCACGCGGTTGATCGCGGTGGAAATGTCGCTGGCGCCGCTTTATACCGGGGGCATCGACTTTATCACCCTGTACCAGCGGATCACCGCGCTGGGCTTTCGTTGTATCGCCCTGACCGAGGCGTTCAGCGACCGGGCGAAGAACGAAATGCTCCAGGTCGATGGCGTGTTTATTCGCGACAGTTGATCCTTGATTAAATCATTGAATTAAAAGATAACACAGGACGACCACCATGCCCCTTCTCGAAGCCCGCAAGACCTACAAGCCTTTCGAATACCCTTGGGCGTATGAGTTCTGGAAGCGTCAGCAGCAGATCCACTGGATGCCCGAGGAAGTGCCTCTGGGCGAGGATTGCCGTGACTGGGCGCAGAAGATCAGCGAGCATGAGCGCAACCTGCTGACGCAAATCTTCCGCTTCTTTACCCAGGCCGATGTCGAGGTACAGGATTGCTATCACGACAAATACGCCCGCGTGTTCAAACCCACCGAAATCAAGATGATGCTGGCCGCGTTCAGCAATATGGAGACGGTGCATATCGCCGCCTATTCGCATTTGCTCGACACCATCGGCATGCCCGAAAGCGAGTATGGCATGTTCCTCGAATATGAGGAGCTGCGCGCCAAGCACGATTACCTGCACACATTCGGGGTCGAGAATGACGCCGACATTGCCCGCACCCTCGCCATGTTCGGCGGCTTTACTGAGGGGCTTCAGCTGTTCGCCAGCTTCGCGATGCTGATGAACTTCCCGCGCTTCAACAAGATGAAGGGCATGGGCCAGATCGTCAGCTGGTCGGTGCGCGACGAATCGCTGCACTGCGAAGGCATCACCCGCCTGTTCCACACCTTCGTCAAGGAACGCGGCTGCCTGACCAAGGCGGTCAAGGAAGACATCATCGATTGCTGTCAGAAGACCGTGCGGCTGGAGGATGCGTTCATCGACCTCGCTTTTGAACAGGGCCCGGTCCCCGGCATGAGCGCCAAGGAAATCAAGCGCTACATCCGCTACATCGCCGACTGGCGGCTGGGCCAGCTGGGCCTGCCCGCGATCTATATGATCGAGGACCACCCGCTGCCGTGGCTCGCCCCGCTGCTCAACGGCGTGGAACACGCCAATTTCTTCGAAACCCGTGCGACGGAATATTCCAAAGCCGCCACCCGCGGCGACTGGAACAGCGTCTGGTCCAGCTTCGACCAACGCCGCCGCGCCAAGGGCTCCGAAGCCGCCAACGCCGACGTGGCAGACGCGGTCGAGGAGGATATGTTCAAGCAGGCGGGCATCGCGGCGGAGTAGGTCTGCCGGGTCAGGCGCGAGGGTTACCCCCTTGCGCCCGCCGCCCCGCCCCGGTAAGGCCCCCGCGTCCCGTGCCGCTTTAGCTCAGTCGGTAGAGCACATCATTCGTAATGATGGGGTCAGAGGTTCGAATCCTCTAAGCGGCACCATCTTTTGCATTTTATACTGCAAAATCAGCGCATTGCGTGAGCGTAGAAAATTACGCCCCACTTTCAGCCTACCTTCGAACGCGCAGTGTAGTGGCGTTATATGAGCATATATGCGGTCCCGAATGTTTCGGAGGAACACGCTACCCAAAATCATGGTCGCTTGCCGTTCGGCATATGTGCTACAGTCACCATCCCGGGAATAACCCCTCGGGCATCGCGATGCTCTTGATACAGGAGCATAGCGATGAGACTGTTATCGAAGACCCAAGTGCGGGAGAAGGTCCTCTACTCCCCCGCTCATATCGCCCGCTTGGAGGCAGCCGGACAATTCCCCAAGCGGGTACGTCTGGGCGCCGCCCGAGTCGGATGGATCGAGCAGGAGGTGGAGGATTGGCTCGTCGCACGCGCGGCCCAAAGATAACGCCGGCTCCTGACGGAGCCACTAAGGGCCGGCCGGGAGCGATCTCGGACGGCCCTCTTTTTGCTCCGGTGGACGGCATAGGCACGGGCATAGGAACCCCTATCCTGTATGCCGGTGACGGAAGAGCGCGACGCCGCCAAAATCAGGCGTTTGAACCTGGTCGCACAAGCCCGACACCCACCCCCCCCCCTTTGATCGCACCACCCTCATCCAGCCTTACTTCTTCACTGGGCTATCGTTGAGGTTCGCGGCAATTGAACTGCCTTCATGGGGTAAACACAGATTGAGTCTTTGTGGTCGAAGGATTAGTTAGACCCGGGGGGAAGTTGTCATGCAGCTCAAGCTCAGAAGGTCTCAGCGCGAAGCAGGGTTGGTCTCGACGAACGTCATCTTTTGTTTGGACGCCCGCTCCGATCTCACCGTGCAAGAACGGGCAAATCTCGCGCGGTTCAAACTGTACGATCAAGTCATTTACAACAGCGAAGCATCGCGCCGTCAGCTCGACAAGGGCGCGGCATCGGCAGACGGATCGACGCGCGGCAGTCTCAAGCAGCTGATGCATGTGGCGATGGCGGCGGTCCGGTTGAATATTACCGTG